>CALUJQ010000001.1 GCA_944320995.1 uncultured Barnesiella sp.
TGTGTGGTACATCAGATCAGAAACTCCTGTAAATATGTCGTTTATAAGGACAAGAAAGAGTTTACGGCGGATATGAAAAATATCTATAATGCACCCAACAAAGAGGTTGCTGCCACAGAACTTGACAATCTGGAAAAGAAATGGGGAGGAAAGTATCCATACGCCATACTGTCCTGGAGAAACAATTGGGATGACCTGACTGTTTTCTTCCAGTTCCCGCTGGAAATCAGAAAAATAATCTATACCACGAATCTCATTGAAAATCTGAACGGGAAAATCAGAAAGTACACAAAATCAAAGCTTTCATTCCCTTCAGACGATGCTGTAAAAAAAACCGTGTATCTTTCGCTTATGGAGATTGAAAAGAAATGGACTATGCCTATTTCAAACTGGGGCTTGATTATGAATCAATTTATGCTTATTTTTGAAAACAGAATCCAGATATAAGGAGATACTTATAACTGAATCCTGTTTCCATTTACACAAAATTTAGGACAGTGTCGTTTCAAAGGAACAGATTGGCGTTCTTTGCCGACGGACAAGGATTGCAGTGATAGGCCCTATCACTGCAATCCTTGTTGTGCACTATCAATTTTCCAGTTATACGCCCCTCGGGCAATATCATCCACCTCATTGTAGGCATGTTTTAGTTCGATAGGGTCAAGTTGTTGCCGATTTTCCGCGTAACTAACAAGCCATTCCCCGATGGATTTTTGTTGTTCGGAATCCTCGCCGCCGTATGCACGCATGACCTCTTTGATGTCCGCCGCTTCAAGTTGTCGTTTCTTGTCGGCAAGTTCATTATCGAGGATACCTAAAAACTCGCATTTAATTCGAGTAATTTTCATTCAGTCGTTCTTACAATGGAAAATCATGAGGCCGACGGCGGTGCTATTATCGTTTCTCTACTGCTTCCAGACCTCCGGCTGACAGTTCTACGCTGTATTCCTGCCCGGCGGGAGTGCGCAGGATACAGCATTTGTGTTTGTGATTAACCTTATATATCAGGTTGCGGTTGAGCAGGAGAGTGCGTCCGGCGCGGATAAAGTGTTTCGTACCTAATTTATTTTCGATGACACCGAGTCTTTCCAGCACGATTTCCTCGCCTTCGGCCAGCATGATGCTGGAATAGTTGCCGCTGGCGCGCACGTAAATCACTTCGTCCTTGCCTGCATAGAGGGTGCCATTGAGGGTACGGAAAGGTACTTTCCTTGACGGGGCTTGGGGTTGCGGGGTCGATGATGAAGCTGTCGTGTCGCGCTCTTCGATGCGACGAATGGCTTTTGCCAGATCCGACACGTCTACGGGTTTCAACAAGTAGTCTGCGGCAGCGAAGCGGATTGCTTGCAACAGGTATTCTGAGTTATTGTATGCGGTGGTGAAGATAATGTGTGGCAGGGGTATGGCTTCTTTCAGTTCGCGTAGTAGTTCCAAGGTGGTGTGCCCTTGCAGTTGGATGTCGAGGAAGAGGATGTCGGGTCTATGGCGTAAGATGGCGGTGAGGGCGGTTTCGTAGGATTCGCAACAGGCTACCACTTCGATGTCGGGGTGGTAAGTTTCCAGTTTTTGGAGGAGTGAGAGTCGAGGTAGCCGCTCGTCTTCGACGATGATGGCGCGGAAGTTTTTCATAGGCGGTGAGTTAGTTCAGAAATAATTATAGTGGCTGGGTACGAACAATTCGAAGCGAGTGCCGCAGGCTTGACCCTCCGGGGTTTTGAGGTCGGTCACGGTTTGCACGATATGTTCGTCGTTGCGTTGGTTGTATAGTTCAATCTGCTGTTCCATGATGCTGAGACCCTGTTTGGTAGAGGAAGTGGAGAATGTGGCTGCGGCTTTGCGTCCCACGCCGTCGTCGGTGACGGCAATGTTGATGCCGTTGGGTCGGGTGGTGACTTCGATGTCGATATGCCCGTTTCCCTGTTTGTTGCGTAGTCCGTGTTTCACGGCGTTCTCGCAGTAGGTGTGCAATATCATGTTTGGCACTTGTGTGTCGGTATCCACGTCGGAGGCTACGTGGATGTGATAGGATAGGCTTTCTCCATAGCGTAGCTGTTCCAGCGAGAGGTAGAGGTTTATGTACTGTATCTCGTCGCTGATGGAACGTGAGGGTTTGTCCACGTCTAACAGGGTGGAGTTGGTGAATCGCGAGTACAATGACAGGTAGTGGTTGGCTTCGGTGACCGAGTGGGTTTGTATGAAATATTCGATTCCAGCCAGCACGTTGGCATTGAAATGGGGTATGGATTTCAGACGGATAGATTTCACCAGCAGGTTGTTCAATTTGATTTCGCGTTGCAGTTCGTCCATCTTTTGGCGATCGCGCCGCTTGTAGTAAGTATAGGCCAGTGTCCAAATGCCGCTACTCAGCCCCAATGCGATTACCAGCCAGAACCACCCGTGTTGCCAAAAAGCGGGTAACAGAAGGATTTCTACTCCGATGGGGTCCGACGATATATTGCCCAACATGGCCGATACCTCCAACCGGTAGTGCCCGGGTGGCAGGTTGTTGAATTGTACCTCACGTCCGGTTTGCGGTTGTGACCACTGTTCTTGGAAGCCTTTCAGGCGGTAACGGTAGCGCATGTTTCCGGTAGCGGAATGGGAGATGGCGATGTAGGAGAAGCGTAGGTTGTGTAGTCCATGTTTCAAGCGGATACATCCGTCGGTATCGGCCGAAGCAGGTTGCCAGTGGACGTTGTCGGTTGAAGCCTGCGTAGATAGGAGTTCCAGTTTAGGAGAGGTGTATTGGTAAACCAACTCGTGCGGATGAAAGGAGACGGTCTGGTCCACACAAGGAATCCAGATGGTTCCGTCGCCGGTTTCGGCGATGTGGGCTGCCAAAGGCTCGATTCCCGTGAAACCGTTGTATTGGTTGAAAAACATGGTTTGCAGCAAGGTGTTGTCGGTGATATAGAGCCCGTCGGTGACGGCTACAATGAGGATATTGTCGCATGTTTGGTGAATCGAGCGTATCGGGTTGCCATAGCTTTGCACCAGCACGGCGGAGTCGTTGCGCACAGTGTAAAGGTTTTCGCCCGAGGCTAAGAGGATTTCGCCATAAGGATTGACGGTCATGGCCGTACAGGAAATGCTGCTGTCTGGCAGGGCGATGTCCCGGTGTCCTTTGCCGTGTAGGCGCACCACGCCGTAGGCGGTGCCTACGTAGAGGTTGCCGTCTCCGTCGGAGCAGGCACAGAAAATACCGCGCAGGCCTTCGTAGGTTTGGAGAATACGTCCATGTGTGTCGGTGATGTAGAGTGTCTGGCGGGTGGCTACGAGCAGGCTGTCGGCGTAGTTGCCCAAGAACTGGTAGTTGAGTCGCGGCAGTCCCAGCCAGCGGCACTTGCCGCCGTTGCAGGCCAGCACGTCGCCCATGCCCAGCAGGTAGGTGGTATTGCCTATGCGGGCTGTGTGGGGTAGAAAGTAGTTATCCGTTTCGTGAGGATAGGATATGGGGTGTAGTTCGGGGGCATTCTGTCCGCACAGAAGGCGTCCGTTCAGAGTCCCCGCCAGCAGGCGTCCCTGTGCGTCTTCGTCGATGGCGCGCAGTATGTCGTTGTGATCACTCAGGCGATGGTTCACGAAATTCAGTTGGAAGAAGTTGTAAACACCTTGGTAGGTGGCCAGCCAAAGGTTTCCCTCGCGGTCGATGAACATCTGGCGGATAAGGTTGATGCCGTCCACGATATGTCTGACGCTGCCATCCTTCGAGAGGCGGTACAGGTTGTGGGCATCGTGTATGAAGATATTCCCTTTGCGATCGGCACAGGCAGCTACCCCATAGTCGGGTGCAAGGAAGCGGTAAGCCGCTACGAGATGCGTGCGGTCGCCGTCCACCTCATGGATGCCGTCGGCTGCAAAGAGATAGAGCCGCGCTCCTTCTCTCAGGAGCGAGTAGGATTCGGCCACCCGGATAGGTGTCAGGGCGGTACCGTCGGCCTTTATCCGGCAGACGTGGTGGGTGGTGGGAATGTAGAATGTTTGTGAAACGCTGTCCAGATAGACCCTGTGACAGATGTCCATGCTATCCAGTGTGGGGGATTTCAGTACGGTTTCCGCTCCTTCGGCAGTCAGGCGACAGATTTCGCGCCCATGTTCCTGCTCGTTTTCCAGCAGTACCAAGCCCGGCGGTAGCGAGTAGGCGTTGAGGTTGTTCAGTTGCAATTCGCGTCTGTTCAGTGGCTGTGTCCGCATGATTCCCTCCTTGTCCACCACATGTCTGCGCTTGAAGCCGAGAGCCCACAGACTGCCGTCTGCTCCGGGACAGAAGGAGAGGATATTTTCTTGCTTCCCTTTTAAATAAGGTGTGAATTCAAATCCGTCGTAGCGCACGAAGCCACTCAATGTGCCAATCCAAATATAGCCTTTTGCATCCTGCCAAATGTATTCGGTGAGCATTTGCGGCAAGCCGTCTTGCGTGGTGTAGTGGCGGCGGGCATATTCCGAGGTGACGGAGACGGACTCTGCGGCGGCCACGGCATCGTTCGGCGGCAGGAAAGCCAGCACGGCGAACATACAAAACAAGATATGGCGTTTCATGTTCATGCAGGAGAGGTATTAGCAAAGGCTTTGATTGCAAATATATTCTTTTCTACCGATAATTCCAATCTCCTACAACTCCTTGCTGAGAAAAATACCCGTTCATGTATGTCGTTTCCCCGTTCGTGTAAATGGTAGGGCCGTTCGTGTAAATGTGAGGTACAACCTATTGTAAATTAAAAACTTATCTTCTATCTTTAAATCGGAAGATCCGGGAATGGCGGCATTCCGAAACCTCTAACGGCTCTTCCGATGCTCATCAAAATAGATATAACTTACAAGAAATATAATATTATGAAACCAAAAGTCTTCTACACTGCAATGCAGATTATCGCAGTTTATATTCTGTTAACAGCTTGTCTCTTCGCTGGGTGCGGAGGAGCAGGAGGTGTGAATTCTGCCGAGGGGACAAACCTTGCCGGTATGGACGAGCGCAAGCCCACCGCTACCGTGTATGACGAAACGAGGAAGATCAGTTTGTACGACCCCTATATGCATGATGCCCAAGTACTTACCATCTATTGCTTGCCGGGTTGGCAGTTGGTGGGCAGGGTGGATATGGAGGATTTCCAGCAGGCCAACGGTTCTCCCAATGCCCAAATCAAAGGAAGTGACGGAGCCAGGCAATTGGGCTTTTATTCCGAGATGGTCCGTTCCTACTACGACGAGAACGACGGTGTGCCTACCGGACAACGTCACCCTTTGTTGCGCACCATGAAGCGGTCTTATACCACCGCCGAAGATTACCTGCAATATGTGGTAAGGACACAATTCCCCGATGCCCGCTCCATCGAATTGAAAGAGGTGCTGACTTATGATAAACTGCCGGACGTAATGAAGCAACGCTCCGACACATACGGCAAGGTGTTGCTGCAAAACTTCCAGAAAGGTCTGGCCAACTCGGTGATGGGCAGCAGTTTTGCACAGATACGTGCTGCCAAGTCGGATGCGGCAATCATCGGCTGTGTAATCAAGTTGGAGAATGGCAGGGAAGTGTACCATGTGGCGACGGCCATCTTTTTCATCATCGACCTGAGGATGCCTTATGGTACGATGCGCACCATCGACCGTCGCTTATGGAACGTCATTGAATTGACCACCTATTCGGCTTCCAATGAATCGGACTTGGACTTGGCCGGCGGCGAAGCTTTGCGCATGAAAGGGACGGTTAAGTTCAACCCCCGATATTTGCAAACCATCACTTCCATGCAGCAGTCTTCCATCAGTCAGATCCAGCAAAATGTGCGGGCTGGAGTTCTCCGCAACCAGCAGCAGGCCGCCCGAATCAGCGAGCAGCTTCGGCAGAATGCCGCCGAGATAAGTGACATACAGATGTCCATGTACGAGAGCACCAGCGCTATGCAAGACCGCGTGGCCGCCCTTCGCAGCGAAGCCATACGGGGGGTGAATCCTTATGTGAGCAGCGACGGTACGGTGGTAGATGTGCCCATAGGTAGCGGCACGCAGGTGTGGAGCACGTCCGATGCCAGCACGATTCTCTCTTCTGACAGTTATTTCTTCAACCCCAACATAGGATCGACTACCGAATACCAACAGATGCAATTGCTGCATTGATATTATATTGCCCCAAAAAACAGATATATACTAATTATTAACCATTAAAATCAAATAATTATGAAGGACATGATGAAAGGAAAATTCTATTTTCACTTTGTGTGGCTGGCTGCATGGGCGATGATAACGCTGGTCTCCTGCTGCAAAGACAAGGACGATGCCCCATCTCTTTCCGAGGACACCATAGAAATTACAAATGGCTGTGCGTTGAGAATGGGCTCCATTGATCCATCGGTTTCCGAATTCAGTGGCCATAACGTGGTTCTTTTTGAGAAAGGGATCAACCCCAATAATTTTTATATCATCGGATATGGTGAGCTGGGAACCGGCAGGGTTCTTAGTATTAATTGTTGCTGCCTGAATGAAGAGGTTGCGAAACTGGAAAGAGGGGAGAATAGGAAAACGTGCTATGACTTGCTTGTCTCCGGTACCTACACATGGGACGGAAGCATGGACGACAAACACTTGCGCATTAAGAATGTTTCTTTCGATTTGTATGAGAATGACAGAAGGATAAAGAGATATCACTCTGATAATGGAGATATAAAGGCATGTACGGTCGAAATAAAGCGGGGCTATTTGGGCGAACAATACGAAGTTTCCGGAGAGATCAGCCTCACGAACGGGGAGAAATTCGCGATTGTTTGGAAAGGCGGTGCGATCCAACACAGGTACAGTGCACAGTAATGTACTCTGCACATAATCCCTGTTTCTTGTGGGAGTGCCGGGAAGTATAGGAATAAGGTAAGAAAACTTTAAAAACAATCAATCATGAAAAACATTCTATTGAGACTGAAAGAATATGGGGCGGTAGCCATGGTGCTGTTGCTGTGTGGGACGGCTGTTTCCTGCGATAAGGATGATGACATAAAAGTCAATGCCAATATGTTGAATGTCAATGGGTCCGAGATGGGGATAGGAGAAGCCACGTTTGTAGAGTATGGGACAGCGGGTTCGGGTATCAACTGCGATGTACTACTCTGTTCGGAGGGTATGTCTTATAATATCTACAACGGACAAGTTACCGGCCGCGGCGTATTCGTCTATTTTGAATTCATCACTTCGGAGAGTCTGAAGCTGGTCTCCGGGACCTACAAATTCAGTGCTTCTGAGCAAAAGCCGGGTGTATTTACCGGCAACTCCTACTATGTCGATACCCGTTCCGGAGGCGTTAAGGCGGCAGTGAAAAAAGGGCGTGTCAAGGTGTCGAGCAGTGGCAACAACTATTCGGTTCAGTTTGAGTGCGAGTATGAGAACGGAGCCAAGATAGCCGGACATTATCAGGGAATTCCCAGCTATTATCAAGTACAATAAAAACCGGGAGATATGAGGTGATATTTTGTCTAACTTTTAAATAAAGAATGATTATGAAACGAGTGATTATGTGGGCTATCGCCCTGTTTATGGTATCGGCAGCGAATGCACAACTGAGCAAAGGAGATTTACTGGTAGGTGGAAATATTGGTTTGGGTCTGGATATTACTGATACGGGAGCAGATTTTTGGGGGAACAGCGGGACAGACGTGAGTGTGAGCTTCGTTTTGTCACCCGAATTGCGGTATATGTTCACTGACAATTGGAACGTTGGAGGATCGGTGTGCCTGATAGTGGCACCCGGCGGCACAAGCGAATTCTCCATCGGCCCTGTGGGCGGCTATTATGTGTCGTTCAACAAAATTTTCGGTATGATGAATACCGTAGGAATGGGTTTCGGAGTAGCTAACAAGAAGTTTGCATTCTCTTTCGCCTATACTCCCGCACTTACTATTTCCCTCTCCAAGAAGATGTATCTTGCGTCTTCATTGGCTTCGATGGGATATAATTCGGGGAACAAGGCGTTTTCTATCAATCTGCTTCGAGGTGGAGCCTTGGGATTCTACTATGTGTTCTGAGCAAGAAGGAGACTGAGATGAAAGCAGGCGTGTTTTGAACCGCCGGTTAATGTAAAGAGGGGGCGGGAGGTTGACTCCCGCCCCCCTTGATGGCATTGTCTGTCCTGTGTATGTCTTTCAATAGACGGTGTTTCCGCTTTATTGTTTCAGTCCCCATCGAAAGTGCGGATATTTCGGATGCAGACATGCCTGTTTCACCCTTCCTTCTTCTTTCTCCTTCGATTGTTGGCCGCCGTTTTGTTGCAAGAAAGGAATTTGTGATTAATAAATATATTCAACGTCCGATTTCTTGAACCGTAGAATGCGGGTATCGTAACTGCTGGCTCCGTTTTTCATCATGTAGAGGTTTCCCATACCTCCGTTCATATACCACCCCTCGCCGGTGGGTGAATAGACGCCGAAGAGGATATTGTTATAATGGCCGGAATGCAAGATGCCGGTATCGTTCCACTGGGCGGCAGGACCATACCATACAAGGGGCTCGTACTCCGGGTAGTCGGGACTCGACAGGGCGATGTATATTATGTTTGATATGGTCATGGAACCTATTGTTATGTCGTTTTTGCGAAGTTGCTGACGTTTTACTTTTGAATGGCCGTTCCACGGATTCCTTAAAGTGTGAGTTCCGTTGTACATCATCCAAATGTAATCGGTGGCATCGAATAACCGGTTGAACTCTTCCATGGAGGGAAGTTCGTACCCGTCGGGCGAAAGAGTCGTCGGGGGTAACTTATTGATATGAACTTTTTCTTCTCGTGTGAATCCGTCTAAAACAATCACACTGTCTTTTTCTATGACTTTCATGCCTTGCCCGCTATTCCCTTGATAGGCCCAGCCCCAGAGGTTAAAAAAGTCTTCCGGCGCACAAGAGGTCAGGTATTGGAAAACGGTCATGTCGGATTGTGCGGCCGGGTCGGACGACGACAATATCTGGTCTTCAAAATCCCTTGAATTCTTGATGGCATTGTATTTGCACCACCACACACCGTGCAACCATGTCACAGGTAGGCCATAATTGCGGCGGATTACGGTATACGTTTCTCTGTCGGAATGGTCGTTCGTATTTCGGATTACGAGGGTAGCCGCTTGTTTTCTCCCATTGGCCGTGGGATCATTGGGACGCCAACCTCCCAATACCCGATATACGTTACTGCCGCTCTCGGTATCGATTTTTATCCAAGGGTCTTCGCCTTCCTCAAATTCGACTATCATCTCTTTTTCGGGAGGGAGAGTAAAAATTCCGAGTTCATTATCTATATAACGGTTAAAATCGTGGGTATATGTATCTATCCCAAATTCCAATGCTCCCTCGCTGGTTGTAGGGTTTCCCGTCATACGTATCTGTATATTGTCTTCGGGATAAGAATTATTCAAACCTTTCCGATGAAAATAAACCATGAGATCGACGGTTTTCATATTGGGGGAATATAGTTTTTTACGAATTCTGAAAAGATTTATTCCGGATAAAGATTTTGTCGTTTTATTTTTAAATTCTTCGATAGAGACCGGTTCTACGGTCAACGAGTAATCTGCTACCGGAAAGACTTCCAATTCGCTATTGCTTTTTACAGCAACGATAAAATCGGTTTCCAGATGAGGTAATATGAGCATTTTCCCTTCGTTGGCAAGTGTTACATTATATGGTAATTCTGTAAGTGATGAATCTATGATAAGTTGTTCGTCTATACCCGGTTTCAATGTTGTATCTTCACCGTCTTTCCATTCCTCTACGGTTAATTGTACATCGGCATCTATAACCTCTTTACGAAGGGTTATGGAATAGACCGTGTTGCGTGATATTCTTTTCGGCAAATTCGTTTCAAGAGAGTATTCTTTGCCGTCTATCGAAGCATTCAACTCTACCTTTAACGCTGTATTATCTTGTTCGTAAATATATAGGATTCCGTTTTGGTCCTCATGATAAGGTTGTTCCGGAATAAGCGGAATATCGGTCACAGGACTGTTTTCGGGGGACCTATTCTCGGATTGTGGAAAAAGATAACCACTCTTTTGTACATTCTTGAATATGATCTCTTTTACTTCGGCCGTCCCGGCCACGGCAATTCTCAAATCGAAACGGGCTGCCACTCTTTTCAGCGAAACAGGGATTAAATGTGCCGATGTCGCTTGGTTCGTTAGAGATACGACTCCGGTATATGCCATTTCGGCTTTCCCATGAGCCGACTGTATGATGGTTTCGGCCCACTGTCCTTCGGTGAGACCATGTTCGGGAGATATGAAATCGGGTAAACGGGAGGAATTGGCTACGAGATAAAGATTCCCTTTCAGGACATCGAGCGGAAATTCGTATTTGTTTTCGTTGCGCTTGATGCCGGCATATTCTTTTACAAATATCCCTTCGTCAAAAAGGTATGCACTGATATTTTCTATATCGTTTTCTTGATTATCCTCGATATGATTGTCTGAAAAAAGATGGGATACTTCTGCACAAATTATCTTGCCGGTACTTTCGAAATGGCTCTCTTCATCAAACTGGTCGTTACAAGATAAACAGATTAGAAAAGCCGGTATAAAAAACAATTTTGAATATATCTTTTTCATAACTTCCATATCTTTTTCTATGTATAACAAGATTGTTTCAGCAAGATATTTTAGATTATATCCCATCTCTTGCATTTACGCTTTTTAATTTAATACGATCTGAGCTTGGGGTACAAGCTCAGTATCGTTCCCCTCTTCCCATTCATCAAAAGATACCTCGATGGTGACATCTATAATATCCTTGCGCACTGTTATTGTATAGATAGTATTGCGCTTGATATCTCCATTAAGTGCTTTTGTCAGGGTATGAGGTTTCCCGTCGATAACTACATCTACACTTATCTCCAGATTCCCTTTTGCCTGTTCATACGCATAAAGTACAGCCGAAGTATCTGTGGTAAGGGGTGAATCGAATGAGACGGTCATATCGTTAACGGCGATTCCTTTCGAAGAGAATTCGCTTATGGACGGGAAAAGTGCCCCCGATTGAGCCGCATTCTTCAATGTAATACGATTTACCGATGCTACGCCGGCGGTTCTTAAATTCAGGTCAAAACGGGCAACACCTCTTTTCAAACTCACTGGGAATACCGTTTGAGAGTTGCTCATGTCATTGAGACTTAAACTGCCCGAGTAGAAATGTACCGGTGCATCGTTTTTCATTGTCATACATTTCTGCAACCACTCTTCCTCTGTTATGTTTTGACTTTTCAACTCTTCCAAATTGATTTGCTCCTTGGTATTCGCCAATACATATAATGTCCCGGCGTGTTTCTCGATTTGTATGCCGAAGCTGCTCTCCGAGGGGATAAGATTGTTATAAATTTGGGTCATTTTCCCGCCTTCAAATATACAAGCCTGTATATCGGTGATGTTATTTTCGTTTTCTACTATTTGTCCGATACCTTCATATTTTGTAATCGAGGTTTTTATAATTCTGTTCCCTCCTTCATCGGGCAAGGTGGGCGTGGCTGCATCATCGTTGGTACACGACACGAATACGCTTAAAGGCACGAGTGCCGTAAAAAAAAGATTTGTTTTCATCATTGTGTATTTATTAAAGTACAATATTGATTTATTATGGGTGTTGTTTTTATCGTTAATCGTAGATATATTCTACGGGAGTCTTGATACACCTTATCAGTCTTGTCTTTGTTGAATTATTTGCTGCATATTTAATCCAGTTTTCATTAGGTTTTATTTGGCTTGCATATCCTTCCATAACCCATGTTTGGCTACTGTTCCCATAAGTTGCGAGGAGCAGGTTCATTTTGGCAATATTCCCATGAACGGTATCCCATTGGTGCCCCAGACCATTAAGGACATAGTGGGCTCCATCGATTTCAAAGTCGTAGAACGATATAATCCCATAGTTATAATTCAAGAAATTGGCATCTCTCTCTACAATAGTAATTCTTATATCTTGTCCTTTGCTGTTTTGATACGTTCTTGTACCTACTCCTCCAAGGTTGAAATTTCCATTTTTAGAAAAGAAGAGGTAATCTTCGTAGTCGGGAATTTGGTATCCGTCCGGGGCCATCTCCGTTGGAGGCAACAATCCGAAGTTTTGTGCTTGCGAGCTCATTCCTTCATGATAAAATGCCGATCCGTCATGCCTTAGCGGCAGGCCTTGTTTGTTCCCGCCTTGATATTGGTTGCCTAATAGTTTTAGGAGATCATCGTCAGATACGGAAGCCAGATAAGCGAGCAGGTCTTGATGGGAGACCGGGTCGTTGGGGATTGTTACCTGATCTTCAAAAGATTTTACATTTCCGCGCAAATTGTATTTACACCACCATGTTTCTCCGATTTTCACAACGGGTAATCCCCAGTTTATCCTCCGTACAATATAAGTTTCTTTATTGCTTCCATCTATGTCCGAGATAATGATTCTGCTTTCTTGAACCCTCCCGTCGGCTTTTGGGTCATTGGGTTTCCACCCTCCGAGAATCCTATATGTTTTGCCCGATACTTTTGTCAGGGAATCCGATTCGGTGTCTGTTTCCGACGCTTGCAGCCATGCCGATTCATCGGCTTCGAATTCTACACGGAGCATCTTATTTGACGGCAAATGGATTATTCCCAATTCGCCTTCAATGTATCGGTTGAAATCGCATATGGCATCTTCGTCAAAATGAATAGCCCCTTCTACTTTTATCGGACTGGCATCGATAATGAGGACAACTCTTCCTAAATTTGTTGATGCGTTATCGTAAATATCTAAATGAATTCTTTCGGATATTCTGCCGGGCATACGCAAATTGCTGCGGATAGAGACCTCGGCTATTTTTTCTAACGAAGCCCGTCCTTTGGCTGGATTCCGGGATATTTCTACTCCCGGGACTACGCCGTCGATAGAGACTGTGGCATCGGCTTCGGCCATAAGAGCCAGCATGAAATCACTTCCATAGTAAGGGATGAAGACCGTGTCTCTTGTTTCGTTAACTCTGACTCCTTCGGAGAGAATAGAATTGTCCACATCGACAAACCCTTTGAGCGATGGTCTCGATTCGGCCGATGCTCCTGTTTCCCAGCCTTCTGACTCGATGACCAGTTGCATATCGGCGCCTTTCCCCTCTATTTTTAGGGTATATATTTCATTCCTTCGGATAACTGGCGGCAATTTCGCTTTGAGCAGATGCAGCCCTCCTCCGAATTTAATGGTAACTTCAACAAAAAGAGAATTGTTGGTCTGCTCTGTAATATACAAAAGCGTTTTGCTCGTATTTTCGATAGGAGAATCGGCATAATCTTTTGTAAAATCAAATTTCGAGGCCGATATAGAGGTCTCTACATGCTCTCGGGGTAGAGCATAGCCTTTATCGGCCAAATTACGAATGATTACTTTTTGAACCTGTACCCCTTTTTCAAGGGACTCGATATCGACTCTTGCCATGCTTCGTGCCATCGGGACGACTGCCGAAGTCGATTCTCCGAGTTCGGTTTTGCCTGTCATCAGTAAACCGTCTCCTGTCATTTCCTCTATACCCCCTTCGATAGAAAGAAAATCTTCTAATGACGAGTCTCCGGGAATGAGCGTTTCGAGTCCCTTCAATAGTTTTGAATTACTCAATATGTATAGTGTGCCAGAAAAAGAGGTAGGCGAAAAAGTATATAGATTGGCAACTTCTGCCTGCGTGGGAATGATTGCTTCTTCGAGTATGCCATTTACAAAGCGATAACCTGTTACGTGGGTGATAATGGATTCACTTCCCATGCCAGATAAATTATCAGACGACAACCTTACGGTTATCATTTTAGCATTTCCCGGCTCCAACAGATTAGGATTTTCTGTACAGCCCATTATCCCTAAAAACAGGGAAATAAATATCGGAGTGTATTTAAAAATTTTTGTATTCATTTTATATCAAAATGGTTACTAATATAGATTCGGATTTTTGCTACTATTGAGGTAACTCGATGAGTTTATAGGCATATCATTCAGATGCTCCACATAGAAATAGTTCATAAGTTCCTGTGCCCATGGGCCGTATGTAAACGAGCTGCTATGGCTGTATCCCATCACATGTCCGAGTTCATGAAACATGACCTCACAGGCATAAGTATTTGTATAGTGGCTCAACCATCCATGTTGGTATGCTCCGAAAGCCGATCCTCCCCCCAGTCCGATAACACCGTTTCCCGGATATACCAGTCCGACATTCAGTGTCCGTTCTTGTCTCATCTGCCGTAATACGACATCGGGCGTTACTTTATCATTTACACCTCCATTGCCATACAATCGGTCTTCGTTGGCCCTCAGTATTTCTTCATGCTCGGGCATGTCGATCATATAGGTAAAATTCAAGAAAAAAGCAACGACTTCGCGGCAGTGTACGGGCCTGATTCCCATCCAGTTCCCGACGGGACCTCCATCGGGCTTAGTGGGGTCTCCATCATAAAGATGGAATCGTATATTCCAACCGTGTATGATGGCCTTTAATTTTTCAAAGTATGGGTCATCTGATTCTATCTTAAATTCAATCCCTTGAAAACCATCTGCGGGCATCATGGGTATCTTAACAATTTTACCCGATTCAGATCTGTAATACAAGTCGTTTTTTATCAATGGAAATTCTTCGTAGAAATCGGCAAAAGCCGGAATGCTGTCGAAATATGCTAAATCTACATATTCATCTCCGACAGAAGGAATACGAGCCTTTACAAGGACATTGCTAAGACTCCGCGGAGAGTAAAACCGGGCATGAAATAACCCCTCATTAGTTATAGAGAGTTGCAATGGCCGGGACGTGTTAAAATTACGAAGCGCCTTATCGGTATATATGGTATGTGGTTCATCGTCTTGCAGAATGAGGCCATGTTGCCCTTCTGCATACGCACGATGGGTAATAAACATGGTTCCCATTTCATCGTCCGGATGCACGACATTTATTTCAATCCGACCGATGTGATTTCCCACAACAGAGTCTAAATCAAAAGTATATGAGCGCTTTACCGTATTCCCCCGATAATCTCGTGTAAATAGAGTTGCATCTCCTTTCACCGCCTCCCCCTCGATTGTTGGCATAAATAAATACTCTGTATATTCAGACATATCCAGAATCTTCATCGCACCGTTACTTTCTCCGGAGAATATGCCCTCTCCCGACAATTGGGTATAAAATTTACTATTTGCATTTAATGCGACCGTGTTTGCTATGACAGCCGTTTTGACGTATGGATTATTGTAGGAAAAGACGAAGCTCACTTTACCCACAATTCGGCATTGTACTATCCTTTCAGCGATTTCGGTTACTAATTCATACCCGTCAGAAGAGAAAACTTTTCTTACGGTGAAAGGAGTTGCCGAATAGAAATATTCACATTCCAAAGGCTTGGCCAAGTCTTCGGGAAATGAAAGCCATACTTCCGATATGTGGTTAATGCGGTTTATCGTGGCTTTATCGGCTGTCATGTCGCCTTTCATTCCAAGAATAAGAATCTGGTAAGAACCTTCGTGCAATCCTTCCAAACGCATATTTGAAGTGTTCTTGTCATATACACCTTTGATACCGTCTACTTTATTCCCGGATTCATCTACGACAACAAACTCTACCTGGTCATAATTCGATAGGATTTGCCTTGTCCCTTTGTCGGAGGACGACAATGCTTGGCGGTTTTCGGCTAAATTTCCTATCGGTTGCACCTCGGTATATTCTTCATGTACCAACAGAAACGAAAAATTGCCGAACGCGTTTCCAGAAGAAACGGAATCTAAATAATCTTCTTTTACACAAGCAGGAAGAAGAATTATACATAGCAAAAAGATGTAAATTATATTTCTCATTTTGATAGACGTTTTCTTATCCTATGTTTATATCGACCTATTTTTAGTAAAAAAAAGAGATTAAACAGAACAAAAAGGGTAATTTTGGTTTTAATATGTCGGGGCGACGTTACCTATTGAAATACCAAGGAGCTTTGTCCCCGAAGAATTGTTTAAATCTTTTTGACCGCTGCAAAAGTATCGGATTGTATTGTCATAATCGGTAACAATTGTTACACAGGGGAAAAATCGATGAAATATTGAATTATATGACCAGCGACAATGAATAATGATATTTATGAAATGCCTTTATTTAAAGGCGGGAATAAGGATATTATCGAAAAAATCATGCATGATTTTCCCAGCAGGTATGTCCATTATAAAAAAGGAGATACCATTGCCATGCAAGGGAATGTGTGCCGTTCGCTATATATTCTATGCGAGGGTAGTGTGTATGCAAAAATGATCAGTGAAGAAGGGAAGGAATTTACATTAGACACACTGTCGGCTCCCGACGTATTGGCATCGTCTTTCATATTCAGTTCCGAAGGCATATTCCCTATTACCATATTGGCTAATAGTAATTGTAGTCTCTGGATTGTAAACAGGGAGAGCATATTGAGAATCATAGAAGAAGATTCCCTTGTCTTGCGAAACTATCTGACGGTTATATCCGATCACAGTATGTTCCTAAGCAAAAGGTTGAACGAATTTGCCTTACAAACACTTTCGTCGAGAATTATAAGTTACATCGAACAAAACGGGGGCATACAGAATCTTCAAGAGGCCGCTTTTATTCTTGGGGTTGCCCGTCCGTCCCTTTCGAGAGCCATACTGCAACTTGTCGATCAAGGTATTCTTAAAAAAGAGAACAAAGGATATATATTTTCTTAAGGTATAGCGTCTTACGATGTTTAGGAACGGGTAATATTTATATATTATCCTCTATCAACATACTCCATTTAGCACCTTTTACATCAACCGCTTCGGTGGTTAAGATAAGTAGGCAAAGTTATAAATCGGGGAGGATATGATATGGCGTAGCCCTGCTTCAAGCAGGGTTTGACGGGTCAATATTTAATCATGATTTTTTGAATTGACTCTCTGTATTCCGAGGGCGTTTTCCCCCGATTTTTTTTAAAGATGCGATTGAAGTTCGATATATTGTTGAATCCGCATAAGAATGCTATTTCACTAATGGAGTTTGTCGTTTCGAATAACATTTTAGTAGCGTTGCTTATGCGTATGTCGTTGATATAATCGATAATGTTTCGGTTGGTCCTTTTTTTAAAGAAGTGGCTGAGGGCCGAGTCGCTCATGGATACCAGTTCGGCTATGTCGCATAGCTTGATGGGATTCATATAGTTATTGTTTATGTATTCATTGATTTTCGCGATTCGGCGACTTTTCGAATCTCGTAAAATACTGTCGTTGTCGAATGTCCCGCTGGCGAGGATTCGTTGGCGAGGATTCGTCGAAAGGTCATAGAGCAGGGCGAAAAATTCAAGACAAACATTGAAGCCCGTCATCTGGGTCATGGCGATTATTCTTTTGACAATATTGGAGTCTTTATTTTCGGTGAACTGGATACCTCGTTTCGATTTTTCCAGCATTTCTTTTATTGAAGAGAACATGCGTTTTTGAAGAATGGGGAAGGAGAGGAGTTGTTCATGGAATTGTATGGTGATAACGTGATTGCTTTCAATATTATTCCCTTCCCATTTGTGCGGGACATTAGGCCCTGTGAGGACTAAGTCCACCTCTTCGAATGGCTCGATAGAATCGCCAACGATACGTCTGCCGAAATCTTTCAAAACCAAGTTTAACTCAAAATCGGAGTGGAAATGTATGGGGTAGTCGAAATCGGCTTTGGGGTGGTTGAGTATAATGAAAAGGTCGTCTTCATTGATAGGGGTGATTTCGTGCTGTATATTTTTCATAATCGAAGCAATTAAATATTTAGTACAAATATATAAAATAATTTGTATAATATCAATAATATATATGATTGTATTTTAAAGATTGTTTTTGTAATTGCTTAATATATAATTGTATATACTTTTGTATGGTATTATTTTGAAAAAATGTGGTAAAAAATTGTATATATCTGTTCAATATAATATATGTATTCAACCAAAATGTATTAAGTATGTAGTTCGTTTTGAATTAAATTTGTCATAAAAAAATAAATGTCAAGAAATTATGAAATTGAAGAAATACGAAGGGAACCCGATATTGTCGCCTAATCCGGAGAATTATTGGGAAAATTTGGTAGTTTGTAATCCTGGCGTGATTTATGACAATGGTGTGTTTCACATGCTGTACAGGGCTGCTGGTGATGATAAAGAGCATTTGGTATATTTGGGGAAGGCCGAGAGTACCGATGGGATTCATTTTGACCGGGTCTCCGATGAGCCAGCTTTTGCGCCCGGTAAAAATTCGTTTGACGCCGGTTCGAATGAAGATCCTCGTATTGTGAAGATGGGGAGCGAATTTTTTATTACGTATGCTTTCCGTCCATATTTTGCGGGGCAGTATTGGAAAAATGAATATGACAAGGTCGATGCACCCGAGCATGACCCGAATGTCCCGAAATGTTTGCGGGAGAATGTCAGCAATACGGCGTTGGCGGTTTCGAAAGATATGCGTCATTTCAAGAAAGTAGGCCGGCTTACCGAGCCTTCGTTGGATGACCGTGATGTGATTTTGTTCCCCGAAAAGATAAACGGAAGGTATTGGATGTTGCATCGGCCCAAAGATTATGTCAATGCCAATGGTGATTATGGGACCGATTATCCCTCCATTTGGATCAAGAGTTCCGACGACTTGATGTCGTGGAATGGCGAGAGTAAATTATTGATGAAAGGTGAAGAAGATTGGGAGGTCAAGATAGGAGGAAACACTCCTCCTATTAAAACCGAAGAAGGATGGTTTTTCCTCTATCATGGAGTGGATAAACATTTTACCTATCGGGTGGGAGCCGTTATCCTCGATTTGAATGACCCGACCAAGGTTTTGTACAGGACAAAAGATTTTATTCTTGAACCGGAGACAAAAGAGGAGACACAGGGATTGTATCGTTGGGGGGTCGTGTTCCCAACGGGCGCGGTCGTTAAGGACGGTACCTTGTATGTCTATTATGGAGCCTCGGACCAATGGGTGAATCTTGCGACATGTGATTTTAAAGAGTTGATAAATTTTGTGAAGTCAAACAGCCGGATAACAAGATAAAAGCATGGAATTGAATATCTCCAATATTGATATAGCTGTCATACTGCTTTTTGTGGTAGGAATCATTTGGTGGGCTCTGAAAAATAAGAAGAATGGCAATGCCAATGAGTATTTTCTGGCCGGGAAATCCCAGAATTGGTTTGTTGTGGGATCTTCTTTGTTCGCGGCAAGTGTGAGCAGCTCGACCCTCATGGGGCATTCGGGTGAGGGTTTCATAAGCGGAGTCGCTGTATTCAATTATAATGTAGGTGCCATTTTTATTATCATTTTTGTCTCGCTGTTTTTCCTTCCGTTTTATATCAAATCGGGGATATATACCATTCCCGAGTACTTGGGCCGGCGATTTGATAATCGCTCGCGAAAGTATTTTTCGTTTATCACGATTATCGGGAATGTCTTTTTGGATGCCGGAGCAGCCTTGTACACGGGAGCGTTGATCTTGAAAATCATATTCCCCGAGATCGATATGATGTGGATAATCATAGGTATGGCTTTAATGGCCGGTACTTATACGATTATCGGGGGATTGTCGTCGGCAATTAATGCCGATATGATACAGTCTGTCATATTGATTGCCGGTTCGGTATTGTTGTCGATATTTTGTTTCAACACCATTGGCGGGTGGGACAATTTTGTGGACCATTTCCGCGAGGGGGTGTGGTTGAATTTGATTCGGCCGAATACCGACACCACGGTACCTTGGTTCTCTATCTTTTTGTCTATTCCCATTTTGGGTTTCTATTTTTGGGGGAATAATCAGGTGATGGTGCAGCGGGTTATGTCGGCTAAGACGGTGAACGAAGGCCGTTTAGGATTTTTGTTCGTCGCTTTCCTGTATGTATTTACCTTGTTTATTTTCATCGCTCCGGGAATGGTGGGGCGCATGATCGATTTATTTGGCGTAGGTGATATATTGCCCAATGAGATTATCGACGGGAATACGTTGCGTACGCAATATGGAATAGATACGAACGAGGTGTACCCCAGATTGATTCTGCGGTTGTTGCCGGTGGGGTTGATCGGAGTGATGATCGCTTGTATGGTGTCGGCTTTGACTTCGACGCTGAGCGCGACATTAAGTTCGGTATCGACCCTGTTTACGATGGATTTTTATAAATCGTGGAAACCCGATTCCTCGCCTCGGCATTTGGTGCGTGTGGGGCAATGGACCTCTTTTATCGCATTGCTCATAGCGGTTCTGTGGGCTCCGTTGATTGGCAAGTTCGCATCGTTGGTGGCCTACTATCAAGAATTCTCTTCTTACTTGGCACCTCCCATTGTGGGCACTTTCCTTGTGGGGTTATTCTGGAAAGGATCGACCCGGAACGGAGCGTTTGCCGGTTTGATGTCGGGGTTGTTTATGTCGGCTTTGATTATGATATATAAGTTTGGATTCGGAGGCGAAGTGCCTTTCCATTTCTTATTGTGGGTTCCTATCCTATTGCTTTTGAGCGTCTTTGTAAACGTCATTGTGAGCAAGTGTGACAAACAAAAAGTAGCGGATGTAGAAGCCTATACTTGGAATAAGACTGTGTGGCAAGATGATACAAGGGAATTGAAATCAGTTCCTTGGTATAAGAATTTCAGATACATCAGTATTGCTTTAATCGTAATCGCATTGCTGGAATACTGGTGGTTTTTCTAAAACGATTATTAACTTGTAAAAAGAATGATTATGAGAAAACTTTTCAACTTGATGATTGCGGGAGCGTTGTTGGCCTCTTTCAGTGTTAATGCGCAGACCTATGTGAATGAAATGTTACAAGCCGATGTGGAGCGCGATTGTTATATCGAAGGCGGAACGCTTCTTTACAACGACAACGGCGATGCTTATTATGGTGATGGGAGTTATGTGCAGAAATCGTCGGCATCGATTCCTTCCTCTGTGTCTTTTACTCGTGATATTTGGGGCAATAAAAATATTACGGGATTTATTGTCAATATATTGATTCCCAATGACCGTCCGGATTTCGATAAATTTCTTACCATTGAGTACTCGGTCGATGAAGAGACTTATCAAGAGGTGCCTGATTTGAAGATTGAGAAATCGTATGATGCCGTGCAGGGGAACAATTATTGGATTGACCTTTGGTATCAGGCTTCTCTGCCCGAAGGCGTAAAGGAGATAAAGGTGACCATGGTAGCCCGAGACGATGTGGCCAATTGGATACCTTGTTACCGTCGTACCGAGATATTTTACGAGGGTGGCACTCCGTATGAATATACCAAACCTCCTTATCTAATGATCGTGCCTACTGAATTTGCGGTTGATTTTGAAACTGAAAATTATAGTATCGATATGGCCGGCTCCGAGAATGCGACTTCAACGATCGAAGTGGTTGACAATCCGGTAAAAGACGCGGTTAACGGCAGCGATAAGGTGCTGAAAATTGTACAAGACCCCTCCGATCCTAACTGGGGTTGGGAGAATGCCGATTGGTTTGGTGTGGCTATTGGCTTGCTCTCCGGAGAGGATAATCAGTTGACCGAGATTTCGGAGGCTGACGGCCGTTACCTGCATTTCAGTATTTTGCGTAGTGAAAATTCAGTCTTCGGTATGGAGACGTGGGGCGGTACTTGTGCTTACAAGAATCAAGAAATCCCGTTTACCGGATCGGAAAATTGGCAGGAGATCGTGATCGATTTGGCCGATTATATCGGAACGACTTTCAAACAGTTCTATTTCTCGCCGAATGAGAGATACGGGACCGATAATATTGCGGTGGCCGAGACGACTTATCTCGATAATATCTATATCTCTGATTCCTCTGCCTCGTCGGGGATTGCCGATAATATCGTTTCGGCATCGAAAGTTTGGGGCGGTAATGGCATGCTCTATGTAGAAGGCGAAGCAGGTGAAGTGTCTGTATATTCGGTTGCGGGTGTAGAAATCGGCGCCTATGCTTTGGACGGATTCTTACAAGTAGAACTCGCTCGGGGTATCTATTTGGTAAAGAGCGGCAATACAGTTTCTAAAGTGATTGTGTATTAGTGATAGATTCGGGCCATACAGCCTGCGGGTTACAATGGCTGTATGGCTTTAATTTATAAAATTAATATCATGAAAAATAAAATATATGTGATAATGGCCTTTTTTTTGGCTGTTCCGTTTTGGGCTCATTCCCAGACTTATGTGAATGAGATGCTCCAAGCCGATGTAGAGCGCGATTGTTACATCGAAGGCGGCAATGCTTTGTTCAATGACGAATCGACCGTTTATTACAACGATGGGAGTTATGTGCAAAAATCATCGGCGGCTACGCCTACTGCATTTATTTTTAACCGTGATATTTGGGACAATAAAAATCTTACGGGATTTATTGTCAATATGCTGGTCCCTCAGGATCGGGACATCAATTTGTATGCGAAGATTGAATACTCGACCGATGAGGAGACATATCACGACATACCCGATATGAAAGTTGAGATGTCGTATGACGGTGTGGAGGGGGATAGCTATTGGGCCGACATCTGGATGCAAGGGGCGCTGCCTTCGGGGGTGAAAGAGATTAAGGTTACTTTGCTTGCCAAAGACGATGACGCGAACTGGATACCCTGTTATCGCCGCACCGAAATTTTTTATGAAGGAGGGACTC
This sequence comes from uncultured Barnesiella sp., assembly GCA_944320995.1. Lineage (GTDB taxonomy): Bacteria > Bacteroidota > Bacteroidia > Bacteroidales > Barnesiellaceae > Barnesiella. The sequence goes on from CALUJQ010000001.1 coordinate 22,602, forward strand.
CGTATGAGTATGTAAAACCTCCTTATTTGCAGGAAAAGGTTACTGATTTTTCCGTAGATTTTGAGACCGGGAATTACAGCATCGATATGTCCGGTTCCGAAAATGCGACTTCCACGATTGAAGTGGTTGACAATCCGGTAAAAGATGCGGTGAACGGTAGCGATAAGGTGTTGAAGATAGTACAAGACCCGTCCGATCCCAATTGGGGCTGGGAGAATGCCGATTGGTTTGGTGTGGCTGTGGGGCTGCTTTCGGACAATGATGATAGATTGACCGAAATTACCGAAGCCGAAGGCCGTTATCTGCATTTCCATGTTTTGCGTAGTGGGGATTCTGTTTTCGGTATGGAGACATGGGGCGGTTCATGTGTATATAAAGATCAGGAAATCCCGTTTACAGGGTCGGAGAACTGGCAGGAGATCGTAGTTGATCTTCAAGACTATATAGGGACTACATTCAAACAATTTTATTTCTCACCGAACGAACGGTTTGGAACCGATAATGTTTCGATAGCCGAGACGACCTATCTCGATAATATTTACATATCGGGGAGTGCCAGCAGCGGAATCGACAAGGTAGAAGTTTCGGCCGGCGCTTGGGCTGGAACGGGAATGATAAATGTTTCGGGCGAGACCGGGACACGGGTTTCGGTTTATTCCATCGCCGGTGTCGATATGGGAATATACACGATTGAGAATGGAACTCTTCAAATCCCTGCAGTATCTGGGCTGTATATCGTAAAGGCCGGCGATACGGTGTCAAAGGTTTTGGTATATTAAAGTTATGTCGTTTTTGGATAGGAGAAGATTTAGAGACTTTTTCTAAACGTGAAAGGGAATATGATAAATTTTCTCTTCCTGTAAAATTAAAAACAAGAAAAGATGAAATTACAGAAATTTTTATCGGTTATTTGGGTGCTGTTTGCATTCCCGTTAGGAATGTTGGCCCAAAATAGCAGCCATGTCGTTTCTGGAAGTGTCTCTAATACAAATCGGGAGCCTCTGGTAGGTGTGAGTGTCCTTGTTAAAGAGACAAACGTGGGAACCATGACCGACGTTAACGGCCGTTTTTCAGTGAAAGCGGCAGAGGGTCAAAGTTTGGAATTTCACTACATCGGGTATGAGACGAAGGTGGTGAACGTAACCGGCAAGGAGATAGCGGTTGTAATGACCCAGAATCAAGTGGAACTGGACGATGTTGTGGTGATTGGTTACGGTACACAGAAAAAGAGCGATTTGACCGGCTCGCTTTCGTCGGTAAAGGGTGAAGATATTGTGAAAACCGGCGATGCGAATATCACCCAGTCTTTGCAAGGTAAAGCCCCGGGTGTTTATGTGACCTCCAATTCGGGAACCCCGGGAGCCGGAGCAACGGTGCGTATTCGCGGTTATGGTTCTATTTCTACCGATTTGACTCCGTTGTATGTGGTTGATGGCCAGCCGATGGAGGAGAGCAGTGTAAATGCGATCAATCCCATCGATATTGAGAATATAGAGATATTGAAAGATGCTTCGGCAACGGCTATTTACGGTTCCCGTGGAGCGAATGGCGTCGTGCTTATTACGACGAAGAAGGGAAAGGCCGGTAAAACCAGTATTATGTTCGACGCTTCGTTTGGCTGGTCGAGTGCGATTAACCGCATACACATGATGAACAGCGACCAATTGTATGGTTTCTTGGAAGAGGCTTATGAAAACGACGGCATGCGCATGCCGCGAAACATCACCCGTTTGTACCATCTCGATGGCGAAGGGTTGGGCCCGGTCGATGAGTATGGCGAAGCAACCGATATCAATGTGTATGATACCGATTGGTGGAACGAAACGACCCAAACGGCGTTCAAACATAGTTATAATTTGTCGGTCAGCGGGGGTACCGATAAACTGACCAGCCATTTCAGTATCGGCTATATGAATCAAGACGGTATCATTAAAACCTCGGATTATGAACGCATCACGTTGCGGGCAAACAATGAATACAAATTCAATAAATGGATTACCATCGGTCAGACATTGGGCGTGGCTTATGTGAAGAGCCATGATTTGAATACCCCGATCAGTGAGATATTGTTGCCCGATCCATTTACTCCCGTTTATGCAAAGGACGCCGACAAACAAGATCCCAATTATGAGTATAACAAATATATGGGTTCGCAGTATAGCTACTATTCCAACCCGGTCGCCAAGTTGAACCGGCAGAAGAAAGAGCATATCAACCGGAATATCGACGGTACGGCCTACTTGAATATCAATCTGGGTTTGAAAGGCCTCGACTTCAAAACCATGTTGGGCTTTGAGTTACCCGAATATACTTATACCGAATTCAACCCGTTCTTCGATTTGCGGCCCAACGACTCGCCTTATAACATGTGTACCAACCCCGAGAGTAAATTCTTGTTGCAGAACAGTGTGACCAATACCTCTACGACGGAGTTGAATTACACTTTCCAAAACACGTTGAGTTATAACAATACTTTTGGCAAACATTCGATTTCGGCTGTGGCCGGTTTCACTTGGGAGTCTTATACGGGCAATACTTTTACGGCCCAGCGCCTCAATACGCCCAGCAATTCCGAGGCGTTCCAGATAGTGGGGGCCGGAACCGAAGAGGGAACTTCCTCGGGCTACCGTTACGAGACCTATCTTATTTCCTACCTCGGCCGTGTGAACTATAATTACGACAATCGCTATTTGGCCACGGTCAGTGTGCGCGCCGATGGTTCTTCGAAATTCGCTTCGGGGAATCGCTGGGGTACATTCCCCTCTTTCTCATTGGGTTGGCGTATCGATCAGGAAGAGTTTTTCAAAGATTGGAACCAGAATGCGCTGAGTGCCGTGAAACTGCGTGGCGGTTGGGGACAGATAGGTAACCAGAATATCCCTTCGTATGCCTATGCCGACATTGTTTCGACTTACGATACATGGGTCTATGGGTTCAATAGTGGGCAGAATATGCTCAAAGCCTATGCCTCTACTTCCAAAGGGAATAAAGATATTAAGTGGGAAACCGTAGAACAGGGTAATGTGGGTGTCGATTTGGGATTCTTCAAAAATTCGTTGACTTTGTCGGCCGATGCCTATATCAAGACCACGCGCGACATGTTGATGCAAAACCCCTTGCCGAGCATGGCCGGTTATCCCTCGACCCCGTGGGTGAATGCCGGTTCGGTCGAGAACCGCGGTTTGGAATTCTTGATTGGCTACCAAGGCAAGGTAGGTGACTTCCGCTATGCCGTGAGTGCCAACTTTACTTTCCAGAAAAATAAATTGATCGAGACCGGGACAAACGACCCGATTTGGGGAAGTGTCTCTAAAAATGAAATCGGAGAAGAATTTGGCCGTTTCTATGGCTATGTTTACGACGGGATATTCCAGTCCGAAGAAGAGGTCCTCGCCCATGTGGGTGCCGACGGTGTGACGTTGCTGCAACCGCTCGCCGAGCCTGGAGATGCCCGCTTCAAGAATGTCAATGGTGATAATAAACTCGATAGCGACGACCGCGATTACATTGGTAACCCCAATCCCGATGTGATTTATGGCGGTAATATCGAATTGGGTTATAAGGGATTCGACTTGGCCCTCTATTTCCAAGGGGTTGCCGGGAACGATATTTGGGTAGGGACCAAAGCCCTTCTGCGCCAAACGAGTATGACCAACCTCATGGCCGAAACCTATACCGATGCATGGCGAAACCCCGGCGACAAGACCGATGTTTTCGGGATTACCCGCAAGGACGACAATGATAATTACCGAAACTCGTCGTGGTATGTGCAAGATGGCAGTTTCTGCAAAATTAAGGCTTTGCAACTCGGCTATACTTTCCCCAAGAGATGGATTGAATCAACCAAGGTATGCAGCTCTCTGCGGCTGTATGTGAGTGCCGAGAACCTCTTCACGATTACGAAATTCAAGTATATGGACCCCGAGGTTCCCAATGGCAGTGCCTTGGATATGGGTATCGAGAATCTGGGGTATCCCAATCCGCGCACGTTTACCGTAGGTGTTAATGTCCAATTTTAAACGATTACAGTTATGAAACTAAGATTAGGAATATTCTATATTTTGTTAGGCTCGTTGTGTGTACTCCCCTCGTGTACCGATGAGGATTTGGATACGACAATGTACGGAGGTCGCGAAGATACTGCGTTTTACAGTAACCTCGAAGAGATCAATCAAGCTTTGACGGCCTGTTATTTTTACATGAAAAACAGTTGGAACGACATGAGCCTCGAATTGATGTTTATCAATGATTGTGCCTCCGACGATTGTGAAAAGGGTGGCGGTGGACTTACCGATAATGGGGATATTTACCAATTGGAAACATTCAACGTCTTTACGACAAACAGCAAGGTGAGTCAGTTTTGGGGAATGGCCTATTCGGCTATTTACCAAGTAAACACGCTGCTCGACAAGATGGCCGATTTCCGGTCGAGCCATACCGACCTGACCGAAGCCGACCTGACTCTGCTTACCCGTTATGAAAACGAGGCGCGTTGGATTCGTGGGTTGTGGTATTTCAATTTGGCCTATTTGTGGGGCGATGTACCTTTGTTCCTGCATGCCGAACAACCGTCCGATATATACAAGTCGCGCACTCCGGTGGAACAAATATGGGAACAGGTGATTGCCGATTTTACCGCGGCGACGGCACTGCCTAAACGGAGCGAATATCCCGCCGAAGATATGGGACGTGTTACCAGTGGCGCGGCTTATGCCATGTTGGGGCGTACTTATTGGTATAATCGGGATTTTGAAAATGCCTATAAGATGCTCTATATTTTGGTGGAAGGTGATCAAAAAGGGGAGTATGAACTGGATCCCGACTTTGCGACACAATGGTTGAATGCCAACTCCAATACGAAAGAATCTGTTTTTGAGATTCAGTACGTAACGAATGGTAAAAACTGGAATGAATCGACCGGTTGGAATGGAGTGTGGTTTATCCCGAGCAGTGACAACGGTTATGGATTCCATATACCCACCCAACATTTGCTCGATGCTTTCGATCCCGAAGATCCCCGTATTACTTGGACTTTTGTCCGTCAGGGAGACCAGTTTGTGGGGAATGATTTCGTAACGAAAGACGCCAATTATCCTAACCGATATTTCGATCGTAAACATTTTGTCCCTATGAGTGAGACTCTGAACGCAGCTTCGCCGGTATATCCACAAGATGTGGAGGCTACGATTTATGTTATTCGTTATGCCGATGTCCTCTTGATGTATGCCGAGTCTTGTTTGGAGAAGGGCGATTTGACCAGTGCCAAGAAATATCTGAATCAGGTGAGAAAGCGGGCTCGCGAGTCCAGCCCCCTCGACCCGAAACGGGTAGTGCAAAAGTATATACCCGATACGAAGCCTACCTCGTTGCCCGATATTACGTCGGACAATGTGCAAGAGGTCCGCACGGCTATCTGGGACGAGCGTCGGTTTGAGTTTGCCTGTGAGGGCGTTCGCCGCAGAGACTTGATGCAGCAGGGCCGTTACGGCGAAATCATGCAGGCTGTCTATACCAACGGCTATGCGACCGAAGATGTCGATAAGGGACGCTACTATACCAAAGAAAAAGAGTTGTTCCCGATTCCTCAAAATGAGATCGATTTGAGCCGGGGTGCATTGGATCAGAATCCCGGGTACTAAAAAATGGGTTAACCATCGGTTTAAGCGAAGGAATACCTCGCTTAAACCGATGGTTAAATCGGGATTATCGAGTAAAACTTTTAGGTAGAAACGAGTATGTAATAAGAACTTTTGTGGTTTGTAACAAGAAAGTGTAGAATCAACAAGAAAAAGAAGATAGCAGGATATGAAAAAGTGGGTGTATGCGATATTGCTTTTGACAGGATTGGTTAGTTGTTCCACAGAACAACCGGAGGTAAGGAACCCGATTGTGGTGGATACCGATTTTGTTTTGCAGGGGAATTATTATGGAGGTGCCATGCAATGGGAACCGAACGACCGCGATTCGATGACCGAGGCGCAGTGGGAGCGACTGTTCAAACGGGTGGAGTTTATGAATTTGGGATATATACGTTGCTGTATCATGCCCTATTTTTATTGCTTTGGCTATGAGGGACAGAACCCGGTATTGCTTTGGGATATGGATTCGACGAAAGTGGATGCTCGCTGGTACGCCAATTCCCGCCGGTATATGAACGATTTGTATCGTCAACTCCAATTTTGCAAAGACAACAATATCGATGTGCTTTTGGGAGAATGGTGGAAACCGATGAATCCCAATTGGCAACAAACAGTACCTGTCGATATGCCCAAATATACGATAGAACTCGATGATCCCCGTTATACCGTGTCGGTGGCCGAGATGGTGGAGCATCTGGTCAAGGAGAAAGGATTGACTTGCATCAAGCAGTTTAATTTGGGGAATGAGGTAAATCTCATGGCGAATGACCCTAAAAATGGGTATTCGTGGGATAAATGGAAACGCTCGATTCTTAATCTGAGAGCCGAGTTGGACAAACGAGGGTTGAGTGATATAAAGATTGTAGGGCCCGATGGCGGTTATTGGGGAGTCGATGTGTGGTTCAACAAGACTTTGACCGAACTCGACAAGGAGGTTTCGGTAATCGATTACCATTGGTATATCAATAAAGACTGGACCTATACCAACCGGGTGGAAGACGAGACCCGCATGTTCCGTTTCTTTACCCAGATGCAGGACAGCAGCAAAGTGAATATTTGGGGCGAGATGGGTATCCGCGACGGTCACGACGAGGTATTTGACCAGCATACCCTTATCCACCAATGGTGGTACGGCACGTTTGTCGCCGACGCCCTTATCCAGACCTTGCGTTCGGGTTGGTCGGCCGCTGCGGCATGGGGCATGGACGATGCCATGCATTATAAAGACGACCTTGATGAACAGAAACGGTGGGGATTTTGGAACTCGATTGCCGAGCAGAAAAATAAACCGGAAGAAGCCGATATACGTCCTTGGTTCTATACATGGTCGCTGATGTCGCGCAATATCCCGAAGGGGTCCAAAATTTTGTACTCCAACTCATACCGTACACAAAATCTGAATTGTGTAGCGGCTCTCACACCTTCGGGCGATTTGACTTTTGCCATCACCAATACGGCCGATTTTGCCCAGAGCGTGACGGTGCAGATTCCTACGGTAACCAATCGTCCCACGGTCAATAAGTATGTTTATTTCGAGGATGATTATCCGGTTGATGCCGACGGTTTCCCAACGGTAAAAGAGACGTTGAAGAGTGTCGATTTTACCCGGGGCGTAACCATCGATTTCCCGGCAAAGGGATTTGTGATGTTGACCACAAACGGAGGGAGCAAACCCGAGATTATCGAGAATGACAAATATATGATCGATCCCATGGAGGGGATTCAACGCATGTATGATCACTCCGACAATCTGGGCATGAATAGCTTTGCCCGTTTTTATGATGAGTGCGGCGGGTCGGCTCCCGATTTCCAGTTTTTCAAGGTCCTCGAGGATTATGGTACGATTCACCCCTCGACCAACGAAGAGAGTGCCTATATCACGTATAAGTTCGACGGCTTCAATGATTTCGAGATAAAAGTGTCGGGAGTAGAGACTGTCGCCGATCGGTTTAAGGTATATGTTTCGTCCGACAACAAGACGTGGCAGGAGGTCGATTTGGCATTTACCGAGCCCGAGATGTCGGTTTGGCGGTTCGTTCATGCAACGATGACCCCGAAAAACGAATTGTCGAATTGTAATTATCTGAAAATAGAGATGCTGCCTAATGGCTATTTTGCCAATACTCGAATTAGGGAAGTGAAAATAGAAAAGCAATAGAAAAGTGCAGAAATAGAGTTATTGCAGTAGGGAGAAGGTACTGAAAATCGGGCTTGTAACCCAAAGGTCGCCGGCTTGATGTGCAAATCGGTATCTTCTTTTTTTTAATACGAACGAAATGAATAAGGCTGTATTTTTTGATGCATTGGATAAAAGGAACCAGAGCGGTATATTCCCGCTGTGGGAACTTGAATTTCATTTGTGGGGGAAATTTGGGAAAGGGCATTTTTGTGTAGGCGTCGATTTTGAAAAGTTGAGTCGCGCGCAAAAAGAGCGGGCTTTGGAAGAGAATGTCGAGACGATGGCTGCCGTGTGTGACCTGTTGTCGTTCTCGGCCGTAACGGCCCCCGGAGGCTATTGGGAGGTGGCGCCGGGTATCCCGGCTTGGTATTATTTACCCGAGGAGTACCGTTTGCGGCAAATCGATTTGATGAAGAGAACGTTGGGCAACGATGTGGCCATTGTTGTCAACGTGGGTGGAGTGATGGCCATGCCCGAAGCTCACGAGTATATGGATTTTTCGATACAGTTGATGACAGAGCCCGATAAAATCGATGGAATAGCCCGTGCGAAGTTCCGGAATGCGCTGCCTATGATTGATTGGTGTAGCGATCATGGAGTCGATGTTGTTCTTACGGCTTCGGATATAGCCGATGGCCATGGCCTCTATTTTTCGCCCGAGCAATTGGAACGGTATGTTTTCCCTTATTTGTCGGAATGGGCCGATTATGCCCATGCCAAAAAGATGCGGGCCATCATGCATACCGATGGGAATATCAATGCTGTGGTAAACCGGATTGCCGAAAGCGGAGTTGACGGGATTCAGGCCCTTGATAGTACCGCTCATATGGATATAGTGGATATTGCCAATCGGTATAGCCATGCGTTATGCGTGTGTGGCAATGTCGATTGCGGCCTGTTGCAGCAGGCATCGGCCGATGAAGTCTATTCGGCCGCTTGCGATTTGGCCCGGCAATTGCAAACCGCTCCCAATTTTGTGCTGGGAGCTTCTAATGCTTTGCAGGTAGAGACGCCGGCCGAGAATTATCTGGCTCTCGTGCGTGCGGCCCGTACCTAAAAGAATAACTATGAACCGGTAAATCTGCCGGGGAAAAATAATAATCCATAAAAACACATGATACGATGAAAAAGATAGTATTTCTGTTTGCCATGATGGTGTGCTCCATGTTGGGGTATGCCCGGGAGATTGTGAGTAATAGTGGGGAAGAGTTCCCCCAAAACAATGATTATCAAGTGGAGATAAATCGGGGTGACGGTAATTGGGAGACTCTTGTATCGCACAATGCGATTGTCTTTTGGGGAACCCAGAATATGACTTTTGCCAAGTTTGAGGACGATTTTTCGGCTCCGGTACAGGTGCGGGTAACCCGCGAAAGCGGTGCCTTCGAGCGCGCCGAGGTGCGGCCGAAGTCTTATTTCATCGACTATGAAAAGCTCGATGACCACACGATAACATTTACCCTTGACAAGCCTCGTAAAATTTCTGTGGAGTTTGATGGGGATCGTTGGAATAATCTCTTCCTTTTTGCCGATGAGACCGATACCGCTATTCCCGATAAAGCCGACGACAATGTGTTATGGTATGGCCCGGGTGTACACGAGGCGGGTAAAATCGAGTTGCAGAGCGGGCAGACCCTTTATCTGCACCCCGACGCATTGGTTTATGGGTACGTCGAGGCTAATGAAGCTTCGAATATCCGCATTTGTGGCCGGGGTATTCTTGATGGGTCGAAAGAGAACATGGACTATGGAGACGGTAAAGTGCGTTATAGTCAACTTTTGCTGATCAATTGCAGCGATGTGACGGTCGAGGATATTGTTTTTCGGAATACCCCTACTTGGAATATCGTGACTGTGGGGTGCGACAATATCCATTTCGATGGCATTAAGGAGATCGGATCGAATGCCAATTCCGACGGGTTTGATATTGTTTCGTCGAGCAATGTCTTGATAGAGAATACCATGCAGCGGAATAAAGATGATAATATATCGGTCAAGGCCATTGACCTCGATGTCAATACCAGCGGATTGCTCGACGGTTTACGGGGAAATAAAATCGAGAAACTGAATGTAACCGAGTGCCGCAACATACGCATGCGTAACTGTGTGTTGTGGGCCGATGAGGCACATAATATGCTCATCGGTCCCGATGTGAATGGGACAACGGTTTCGGGCATTTATTTTGAGAATATCGACGTGTTGCAAAACCGGCAGAACGACGATGTATATCCCGGTGTGATGGCCGTAATGATTGCCGACCAAGGGGTTTACTCCGATATTCACTGGAAGGACATACGCGTTGAGGATATAGATGCCGGGCAGGTCATCTCGCTAACCTATCAAAATGCTTATGCCCCGCTTGGATATGGACAGTCTCTGCGCGATGTGACGTTTGAGAATATCTCTTATATAGGGACGAAGGCAAGCCCCAGCCGTATATTGGGATTAGATGCCACTCACACGGTAGAGAATGTCACTGTTACGAATTATCGTATAAACGGAGTGCCTGTGATTGATGCCGAAACAGGAAATATCACGACCAATGGTTTTACAAAAAATATTACTTTCCAGACAGGTACGTCCGATAATCCTTCCGCGATGACCCCTGTAACCCGTCCGGTTTCGCAGCAAGGCGCTTGTGGAAATGCATTGGGCTATGACTATGCTTTTTTTAGCGATTTGTTTTCTTTTGTGGACCCTTTGCAGGGAATTGTGGTTGTATCGTTACCCGAATCGGGAGAGTTGATGTTGGCGGGGCAGCCTGTCGGGCTAAACCAGACAATCGATGCCTCTGTATTGGGGAATTTACAATATGTGGCAGAACCGGGTTTTACCGGAAGCGATGCGTGGAGTTGGAAAGGGGTGAGCAATGGGATAGAATCGAACTCGTCTGTCGTATCGATCGCTATCGAGAGCCAATCGATCCTATCGATGATGATTGCTCAGGAAACCACCTTGGGCAATGACTTGAATAATTTTTACGAGCGATCGGATAATCTCTCTATCGATGCCAGTAATGCCAATTTGTTGGACGATTATGCCCGGGTAAACCGTACCTCCGATACCGAAGAGTATATAGTTGCCTTTGGGGAGGAGGGTTTTCAAACTTTCGATGTGCTGGCCTATGGCTATGGCCCTACCGGTGCCAAGGGCCTTTTGAGCTTTGAGGTGTCGGTCGATGGGGCTGCATGGATTCCTGTGACTGTCAACGACGGTGTAGGTGAGCAAACTACGGAAACGAGTGGTTGGTATCGCAAACATTTCAACCCGCAGACAAAATTGCCCGAAGGAGCTAAATTCCTGAAAATTACATTCCTGATAAGCGGGAATTCATGGGGTACCCAATTGGCAAGAGTCGATTTGGGTACCTTGCATTTGCAAAAAGAGGTATCTGTCGGGACTCCGATAGATGAAATAGGATTGGTCCCTGAGGCTACGGTATGTCTTGACGGTGGATTTACCGAGTATTTCCCGATTGTATGGAATGGGGGGACTCCCGAGTATAACCCCGAGGTGGAAGGAAATTATGTATTCAACGGAGAGATTGAAATACCGACCGGTTATGAATATACCGGAAGTACCGAGGCGGTCGCATCGATACGAGTATATGATATTACACAAGGGGTCGAGCCTCTCACAGGTACCGATGATTTCATGGCGCGAGATGAATCGGGCCGGTTGCTGTATTCCGATGGTACGCTTGTGCCTGAATCCATTACCGATTTTGCCGATGATAAGGTGGTCAAACTCGGAGAGAAAAAATATTTGGCGGTCGAAAACATGTTGGGCGATGGCCCGGCGGCTACCGAGGGTTGGAAAGTGAAAGGAGAGAGTTTGCAAGATCGTTATGCTCGTTTGCAGCGGGCCAATGAGTCGGCGGCGAGTGTTACTTATGTGGTTAATGATCAATATAATCTGGAAGTCGAGATTTTGGGCTTGGCCGGGAATGGGAATTTGCGTTCTTCCATTGAGATTGCCGAGACGGCAAACGGGATAGACTGGACTCCCCTAAATTATAGTCTGGTCGATACGGGTGTTCTTACGGCCAATGGGTATTATGCCTTGTATAAAGCGCAGGTCGTCTCTTTCTCGGCCGGCACTCAATTGGTGAAGATTACGATGAAAAGCGGTGACGATGCGTTGCCGTCGTGGGCTCCGCAAATCATCGCTGTCACCTCGCTCCCGGTAGAACATGTGGTGGCGTGTGACCACGAGATGCTTTCCTATATGGGGCGTGTCGATTGCACCAATGTCAAGACACCGCGATTTATTTGGACCGGCAGCGGCGTGCGCACCCGTTTCTATGGAACGGAACTGACTGCTTTGTTCACAGCGAAAAACGGGAAAGTGGCTGTGTGGGTAGATGGTGAGAAACAAGAGGTGAAATCGGTGACTTCGGCACAAGTGCCGGTATCATCGGGTGTATGTGACGAGGGGTGGCACGATATTGAATTCCGTAAAGTCTCCCGTATCGAAAACGGTGATCTCTTCCTCTCGAAAATTATTTGCGACGGGGAGTTGGCTCTGCCCGAAGAATCTGACCTGAAACTCGAATTTTACGGCAATTCGGTGGCCGAAGGGTTTGCCGCCGGAGCCCTTGATGAAACGCAACGCAACAACGGGCTGTATGATGACCATAGCTGTGCTTATCCCTGTTTGGTATCCGATATGCTCGGTGCCGATTATCACAACATCAGTATCAGCGGCATCGCCTTGACCGACGGAGCCGGCTATTTGCCCTATGGCATGCTGTCGCGTTATGGCTTGGTCGATCCCGATGACGAGTCGTCTCTGTGGGATTTTACCCGGTTTATCCCCGACGTCTGCGTTATGGCTTTGGGTGTCAATGATACCTATTCTTCCGGCCATGTAAGTGGCAGCACTTGGCAAGGAAACTATGAGCAATTGGTCCTTGATTTACAGGGACGTTATGGGCAGGGGGTGAAGTTTGTCTTCGCTGTGCCGCCAATGGTCGATGCCGATGCCGAGGTGATACAATGGAGTACGACGCTGGTCGAGACGTTGAAAGCCGAGGGCGTAGATGCTTATCAGTATATTTTTGAATTGGGTAAGGTGAAAGATCACCCTATTGCCAGCGAGCAGCAGACGATAGCCGAGGAGTTGTACCGTTTCCTCGAAGAGAATGTGCTCAACGATTTGCCGACGTCGGTCGAGACCGGTAAGACCGGCTTGTCCCTTTATACCATGAACGGAGACCGGATAACTTTGAAGATTGAAGCCGGCGATTTGGCCCGATTGTATTCGATTTCGGGAGTGTTGGTAAGGACAGCTTCGGGCTCTGCCGTCTGGGACGATTTGGCACAAGGGTGTTATGTGTTGCATATCGATAGCCGGGCCGCCGGGAATGTAGTGGCCAAATTGCAAATAAAATAGCGGATATGAAATATGCGAGAGGGGTTGTCGTTTGGGTACTGTTGGGGGTGACATTGGGCCTTCCGGCAACTCAAATGAATGTGAAAGACAACCGGTTGGAAGTGGGTCCGGAGGATTTTGTCTGGGTGGTGAGTTCAACCGTCGAGGGTTGTTCCGAGGGGGAGGTTGTGTCCAGTCGTGACGGCAATCTTTACCGGATAGAAAAGAAGTTGTCGTGCGACAGCTTGGGAACCGCTTGCCAGATGGTCGAGCAGTATGAGCCTCTGCCCGATCGTATTCGGGGGACGATAACACTGCAAGGTGCAGAGGGGGACGACTGGTCTTTGCCAATCGTCACCCGTATTGTCCCGGGTGGAATTCTGTCGCCCGCATTGCGCTACTGGACGGCATGGGGATCGCCCAATGTCGATACGCTGGCTTGGGAGGTCTCGCTACGCCGTGCTTTCAGGGAGTACAAGGGCGGTTGCGAGGCCGCCAAAGGTTGGGACGTGCTGGGGGGAGAGAAGAACAACCGTTGGGTCGATCCGCTCATACCCGTACCGTTTACCGATGGCAAGTATTTTTATGGAGCCACTCTTTTCCATGCCGAGGATCCCATGACGGGATTTGTCCCCGCTCAAAATAATCTGTTCGCAATTCCTTTGGTTACTTTGTCGGATAGCGAGAAAGAGTTGGGTATGAGTGTGATTCTGTCGCCACGGGAGCCTATCATGGATTTGGAATTGGAGACTCAAAGGAATGGGACTGCTATTTTCAGACGGGTGGCTAACCGAATAAAAGCGGGCGAAGAGATAACTTTCTCGTTCGATATAGTCTTCCATGCCCCCGACTGGCGTTCGGGAATGGCCGAGGCCGTCCGATTGTACCCCGACTATTTCTATCCCAAAAACGAGATGGCCATCGACATTTGCGGAACCGGCTCTTACTCGGCTGCACAAGAGATTCGCGACGTGGAGGAGCTGAGGCAGATGGCATTCGGCGTGAACTGGCAGGCTTCGTTCGACTTCCCCTACATGGGCATGTTCATTCCCCCGGTGGACAAGCATGAACGGTGGGAGACTTTTGGTTACACCTCGGGTACGACTTCGACCCGTTGGCAGACCATCGATGCCATGAACCGGGTGTCGAAAGAGTTCAAGCAAAACGGGTTTTACTCGTTGGCCTATTTCAATGTCTGTGAGTTTGGTACGGGAATCGTTTCTCCCCAGCCGGCGGCGTTTGAATATCCCGGGTCGGAAGCATGGAAAGATGCCAATCAATGCCTGTACCAGTGTTTCCCCAATGCTATTTTGCCTGTTCCTCGGGCCGTCTTGCCCGATACGGTCGATTATGTAGTGCCTTATGGAACGTGGGGTGGAGCGGTTGCCATGGATTGCGGCGATGAGGCATACCGCCGTTTTTTGCTTGAACAGGCTCGAAAACACATTGCGTATCTGCCCGATTCGTATGGATTGTGTATCGATCGACTGGACTGGTTGCGTATGTATAACGAGCGGGCCGACGATGGTATCGCTTGGTTCGGAGGCAAGCCGGCCCGGTCGCTCTATACGTCGTGGAAATCGTTGATGGCCGAGTTGGGGCCGATGATGCACGAGGCCGGTAAAGTGATTTATGTCAATAATCATACCCGCCGGATAGACTTGTTGAACGAGGTGGACGGTATCTTCGACGAGTTTACCTACATGGGCAATTCGCTCAACTTGATGGCTCTGTTATGCTATTACAAGCCGGCGATGGGCTGGGTCGATATTGCCAAGACGATAGAGAACGAGGGAGGTGACCCGTTCATGCAGCGGCATCTCTATATGGGGGTGTTCCCGATGTGTCCTTTCGAGGGGAATGACCATTCCATTCGTCCCGACGGTAAGGTAGAGCAGTTGTATAAGGATTATGGTCCTTTGTTGGAGTCGATGAAAGGTCGCCGGTGGGTATTGTTACCCGGAGTCGTGCGTGTGGCCGGGGGCTTTGCGCGGGCCAATATATTTGAGGTTGACGGGGGCTATGTCGTGCCTGTTGTGTTAGGTGAGCAGGAGCGTTGCACGATTGAACTTTGTGGTGTCGATGTGGCTGCCGAAGTTGAAATACTCTATCCGGGACAGGCTCAATCTTCTTTGGGGAAACTGGAACGGATAGGAGAGAGACACTATCGCTTCGAGGTGCCTCTGAAACGAAATTGTGCATGGATAAAATTGAGGACGGAATGAATATGGATAGAGCAAAAAAATGGACTGTGATCGGGGGAATGGTTCTGTGCCATTCCCTCGTTTGGGCGACCGACCCGTTCCCTGCTACGCAAGGCGCTTTGCCGGTCTGGGCTATGGGCCCTTTTGTACGCCCGGTCGATTATCCCGTGATCTCCCCCGATTCTACCACACTCTTTTTTTGCCCGATGCGGGGCGAGGAGATTCGTTGGGAGGACAACGATACTTTCAATCCGGCGGCAGTCGTGAAAGAAGACAAAATACAGATTCTGTACCGGGCCGAGGACAAATCGGGTATCGGGATAGGCCAGCGCACCTCGCGTATCGGGTTGGCCGAGAGTGCCGATGGCATTTCGGTTGTGCGTCACCGGTCCCCGGTTGTATATCCCGGGAACGACAGCGGTAAGGCCTATGAGTGGCCCGGTGGTTGTGAGGACCCCCGGGTGGCTGTTACCGAAGACGGTCTTTACGTCATGTTCTACTCGGCTTGGGATCGGAAGGTGTCGCGCCTGTCGGTCGCCACTTCGCGCGACTTGAAACACTGGACTAAACACGGGCCTGCCTTTGCCGATGCGTATGGCGGTCGTTTCAAGGATATGTGGTCAAAGTCGGCTTCGATTGTCACCCGGGTAGAGAATGGGAAGCAAGTCATTACGCGGGTGAATGGCCGGTATTTGATGTATTGGGGAGAGAGTATGGTCTCGGCTGCGGTATCTGATGATTTGATCCATTGGAGTCCGGTCCTTGATGACCGGGGCGAGTTGTTGGGATTGATTTATCCTCGCGATTATTTCTTTGACAGTGCCTTGACCGAGTGCGGCCCTCCGGCCGTCATGACCGACCGGGGTATTCTGTTGTTCTACAACGGGAAGAACAGAACCGATGAGAAACGCGATTCCCGCTTTAATGCGGGGACGTATAGTGCCGGGCAGGTACTATTCGATTTGGAGAATCCTTACCGTGCAATAGCCCGTTTGGACGAGCCTTTTTTCCAGCCGACGGCCGATTTTGAAAAGAGCGGGCAGTATAAAGATGGCACGGTCTTTATCGAGGGTCTCGCCTTTTTCAAAGAGCAGTGGTTTCTCTATTATGGGTGTGCCGACTCCCGGGTAGGTGTCGCTGTTTATAAACCGTAGTAATTTGTTCATATCATGAAAACAAAAATGTTATATGCCTTGATAATGGCTGTTGGGTGTTGGGGGTGTAAAACTCCCGACCCGCAAATGGTTCTTGACATTGATTTGAATTCGAGAGACGCAGAGATACCGGAGTCGCTGTATGGCGTTTTTTTTGAGGAGATTAACCATGCCGGCGACGGAGGACTTTATGGCGAGATGTTGATGAACCGCAGTTTCGAAGATCGTGTCGTGCCTGAGGGGTATTGGGTCGATAGTGCCGAATTGGTAACCCCGATTGTACGCAGCCACCTTTCGGGCGATTCGGTCTCGGGGCGTTATAAATGGGGCATCGACCCCTATCCCGGCTGGGAATTGGTTGTTGCTCCCGATGCCCGTGCCGAGATGAGTTTGACGACCGAGTCACCCAATTTCGATTCGGCCCCTCATTCGATGCGTGTGAGTGTCGCAAGGACCGGTGGAGGAGTCTCATTGTGCAACACCGGTTTTTGGGGTATCTCTTTGCAGAAAGGAGAATCCTATCGTTTACGCATGTTCATGCGCAGCCGGGTAGAGGCCGGCGAAATGTGCGTGCGGCTGCTCGGCGCCGATGATAAAGAGTTGGGCCGAGTGGTGTTGTCGCTGGAAAACGATGATTGCTGGCAGGAATACAAAGCGGTTTTCCAAGCTTCCGATACTACGACCGTGGGTCGCCTGTCGATCGACTTGCCCGATAGCGGAGTTTATGGATTTGATTATGTGTCGCTTTTCCCCGAGAAAACGTATAAGGGGAGGGAAAACGGCATGCGGCAAGATGTTGCCGGAATGATAGAGGATTTGCACCCTGCCTTTATCCGTTGGCCGGGAGGTTGCATCGTAGAGGGAATTACCCTGAATAACCGAGTGCAATGGAAACATACATTGGGCGATCCGGCAGCTCGTCCCGGCGAATACGATACGTGGGGTTATCGCAATTCGTATGGAATCGGGTATAAGGAGTTTTTGGATTTTTGTGAAGACGTGGGCGCCAAGGGAATGTACGTCTGTAATGTGGGCCTTGCTTGTCAATACCGAACCGGTGAGGCTTGCCCCGACCATGAGGCCGAGGCGTATTTGCAAGACGCTCTCGATGCGATAGAGTATGCTTTGGGCGACACCACCACCGCATGGGGAGCCGTGCGGGCCAAGGAAGGACACCCCGAGCCCTATCCGCTGGCTTATGTCGAGATCGGTAATGAGAACTGGGGGCCGCTTTACAACCGCCGATTCGATATGTTTTATAAGAGAATCAAGGCGAAGTACCCTCAACTGACATTGATTTCGACACATGGAATGGGCGGCCTCGATACAGCCGAAAAAACCGATATGATCGATCCCCACTGGTATGTGTCGGCCAATTTCTTTTTTAATAATGCCGATATATTTGATAATTTTAAACGGGGGGACTATAAAATATATGTGGGAGAATATGCTTGTAATCGTGAGGTTGGTGGCGGAAATTTGCTGGCGGCATTGAGCGAAGCGGCATTTATGACCGGTATGGAGCGGAATAGCGATTTGGTAACGATGGCATCGTATGCCCCTTTGTTTGAGAACAAGAATGACCGGGGGTGGCCGACCAATCTTATTTGGATAGACAATGACCAAGTTGTGGGCCGCTCGTCTTATTATGTCCAAAAGATGTTTGCCCGTCACAGGCCTACCTATAATTTGTCGATCCATGCACCGGTATTGCCTCAGGCTCCCGGGAAAATGGATTTTGAGGGGTATATGGGTTTGGGTACTTGGGATACCCGGATACAGGTGAGGAACTTGACTGTGACCGATCGTTCGGGCGAGATGATAAAGGCCGACATGACCGATTCCTCGCAATGGGTCGTGGCCGATGGCGAATGGGTCGAGCATGGAGGCCTTTTTGAACAAAAGAGCCGTGGAGCCCGAACGGCTTTACTCTGGAAAGGGGTAAAGCCGGGAGTTGGTGATGTCATAGAGTTTGAATTCAATAGACTTTCGGGCGACGGGGGCTTCTTGGCCTATCTGGGAATGAAATCACTCGATATGAAACAGGGATATATGTTGAATGCCTGTGGTTGGACTGTCGTCGAGTCGATTTGTAATGGTGAAAATAAAGCGGTTTCCGATTTTACGGGAGATTGTTTTAAAACCGGGCATTGGTATAAGGTGAAGATTGAATTGAACGAAAACAGCATGGTTTACTCGATAGATGGCCGTCAAGTTCTGGTTTACTCCGATAACCCGGTTCGGCAGCACTTCTTCGTAGCCGGATATGATGAAAGGGCAGACGAAGTGGTGATAAAGGTGGTCAATGCCTCGGACAATCGTTGTGAGACTCAAATCAATTTGAATGGTGGAGAGGTGGAGTCTTCGGGTAAGGTTGTCACATTGTGCGGCTCATCTTTGGAAGAAGAGAATAGTTTTGATGACCCGTTGAAAATTTCGCCGGTCGAGACCCGATTCAATCACTTCTCTTCTTCGTTCAGATATGAGTTTGAGCCTCGTTCGTTAACCATTTTGCGAATCAAGAGAAAGTGATACGCATAGGCCTTCCCGATAATTTACAAAGGCGGTTCCAGCAATGGAACCGCCTTTGTTTGGAGAAACAGGGTTTTGATAAATAGCTTTATTATTGATTGAAATCATGAACAGCTTGGTAGAATGCCTTTATGTTCTCTTTGGAGATCCCCGGGGGGACGTCGCAGCCGGTGGAGATAACGAAATTGTCGTAAGCGGCCGTCTTTGACAGGAGATTGGCCGTTTCGACATATACCTGTTCGGGCGAGGCCGACTTGAATACCCCTACGGGATCGAGATTCCCCATGACGATGCGGTCGGAAGGAACTTGTTTGATTACTTCGACTATGTCGCACTGGTTCCCGAAATGGAGTGCTCCTGCTCCCGAATCGATCATCGACTGGGTACAGTGTCCGGTATTTCCACAGTTGTGCAGTACAAAGAGGAAATCATCGTCTTGTACAGCCTCTACAATAGGTTTGATATAGTGGGTCGAGTAGCGTGTGGCGTCGTCGTTGCTGAGTAGCCCGGCTGCGGGTTCGGCCATGATTACGCCGTCAACTCCGGTCTCTTTCAAGGCTTGTATGTATGAATGTATAAATTCGGCGCATTTAGACAGCAGAGATTTGGCCAGTTCGGGTTCGACGTAAATGGCCATCATGATTTCCGACATGTCGTAAAGCCGTCCGGCCAAGGAATAAGGCCCTATACAGCCGGCAAATACGGGCCGGTCGTCGATTCGGTCTGCGGCAAGCCGGTTGGCTTTCAGATATTCGGGGATGCGGGCTGTTGAAAGATCGGGGATAGGGAGATTTTCTACTTCGCATGTGTTGTGGAGCAGCCTTTCGGCCACACTGGGTACATCGTTTTCCGCGAAGTGTAACTTGGCCCCGAAAGCCTCGGCTTCGACGGTGAGGTCCATGATGACGGTAGCCGCGTCGGAGGGTGTGTTCTCGGCCAGTGCGATGATGGCATCGGCATGAATCTGCCCGTCGGTGACGGCGTCGTTTACCGTTTTCCCGATGATTTCAATTCCCGGGTGCGTCATAATGGGGATTGCCCGCCTCTGTTTATGGTTGAGTTTGAGTTTCATGATCGAATCGTTTTTTAAGTCTTTTTTTATAACAAGTATCTAACTCACAGAATTGACAGCCATACTTTCGGGTATCGACATGTAATCCCGCACCCATTACGCCGCTGATGGATTTGATGGGATACATTAGGGCGCTTTCGTTGAGTTGTATGCCGCAGACGTTGGAGGGAAGGAGAGAGAATAGAATCTTTTGCTCGCTCACATGCCACCCGCAATATCCCGGGCTGAACCGATTGGTGTGAGGCATTCCGGGCAGTTCGGCTTCGACGGACTTTTCCATAACGTCGCCTGTGGCTTCGGCAATACAACTCCCGAGAGCATCCCATACGAAGAGCGTCAAGGCATCGTCGCCTTTTGATAATTCATTGTGGACCTCTTGATATTCCATGCCGGCTGTTGCTGCGAAAAAGATGAATTTCTCGGAATTTTTCAGCAGCGTGGCTATGGTATGGTTGACATGGAGGATAAGGGAATTACAGATGATGCGGTCTTGGTCGATCTGCCCCTCGGATACTTGGAAATAGAATCGAGGTTTCACCACTGTGCCGGCTTTGTTGAAAAGCTCATCGACCAGTAGCCGTACCGGTTCTTTGGGAGTTTCGTTCCCGTATCCCATTTCGGTATATACGCTTTTTTTTGTAAGGCGTAGCTCCTCGAATCGCAATACCTGTTCCATTCTCTATTTGTTCAATAATTTACGGGCGAGGGTAACGGCCGCATTGGCATTGTCGCTATATCCGTCGGCTCCGATTTCTTTGGCGAACTTCTCACTGAGCGGCGCCCCGCCTACCATAATCTTCACGTCGTCCCGGATACCGGCTTTTTCAAAGGCTTTGATAACCTCTTTCATGTAAACCATAGTCGTAGTCAAAAGTGCCGACATACAGATGATGTTTGCCTTGTTTTCTTGTGCGGCTTGGACAAATTTCTGGTCAGAGACATCGACCCCGAGATTAATTACTTCGAAGCCGCATCCTTCCAGCATGGAGCAGACAAGGTTTTTCCCGATGTCGTGCAAGTCGCCTTTGACAGTTCCGATGACTACTTTCCCGAGGGTAGCCACCTCTTTGTTGCTTTCCATGTAGGGTTTAAGCAGTTCCAAAGCCCCTTTCATGGCTCGGGCGCTCATGAGCAGGTTGGGCACATAGGCTTTCCCGGCTTCGAACTGGGCACCGATCTCTTCCATACCCTTGATGAGGTAGTCGCTGATTAATATTTGTGGGTCGATGTTTTCTTGAAGGGCTTCTTTTGTTGTACTTACCGCTAATTCGAGATTCCCTTTAACGATAGCGTCATATAAGTCAGTCAATTTTGCCATTGTTTGTTCAATTTTAATGATTGATTATTTTGTACGATTGGTTTCCGATTCTAATGATAAGGAATCCATTCTCGGCCGGTATTGAATAGCTGCCGGTTACGTTGAGCGCCGAGTGGAGCAGCTTCCCGTCGGCCGAGAACAAAGAGACATTGTCCCCTTCGAGGTGGTCGATATAAATGTATCCATTGTTGCAGTATATCGAAACCTTGTCGGTTGTGATGTTGCCTATGGACGATACTTCGGAATTGCTGAAAACGAAATTGTCGAAGAACGAGGTGTCGAGCATGTTCAGCTGGTCGGCATAGTTCATATTGGGGTAAATGTCGATACTGGTAATTACTTGGCCGATGTATTCCGACAAGTCTATCCCCGAACTGAACCATGTCCTTTTTTCGTTACAGGAGTAGGACCCTGTGGCTTTCTCTCCGGAGAGGAAGTTGACGGCCAGTTTGAGGTCAGCTTCGCCGGTAGGGCGGTAATACGAGAAGAAGAGGTTATGTTTGTTTTGGGGAACTTGTACGAAGGGATAGAGGCTTAGTCGAACCGATAACTCCTGTTCGGCGTTACTGGTTAATATGTTTATTTGGCATACTTTGCTACTTTGGTTGATCTCTTGTATTTTGGGATTGGCGGCAATCGATGTAGTGACCGATGTGTTTGCCGGTACGATTTGGACAAAAGAGTTGAGGTACTCAAAATCGATGTCGAGTACTTGTCGGTATGATGAGTTGTCGCTTACAGTGATTGGCTGTAAGTCGATAGGATTGTTTTCGGTGGAGGATAACGAAATGTTGTCGAAGATGAGTGACTCGGAGTCGAGTGTCGAAGCAGCCGAGTCTCTGTAAGGATAAATGACGATATAGTCGAGAATTTTGCCCGCAAAGGGAGCTAAATTCAATTGTATCTCTTTCCATTCCCGGTTGGGAATTTCAAATTCATAGCCCAGCAATTCTTCTTCACCTTCGATGTGAAAGGCGATAGCCACTTGGGCCGAGCGGCTGCGGTAGAGCTGTATATTGAGAAAAGGCAATTCCTCGCCGAGGAGGATTTTATTTAAAGGGACGATGGTGCTGAAACAGTCGTTGGCGTTGTATTCGTCGTTGATAAGGATTTCGGAGTATCCGGCGTTGTTGCTGGTATTCGGATCACGTTTGCGGGGGTTAGAACCTATGTAGGTTCTAACCCCTTTGTTATAGTCACCCAGCAGCATGTATCCGTCTTGTGTTTCGAAGTCGATGGACAAGGTCGATTGGGTAGTGGCCGGCTCTGTTCCCAAGGGTTCCAAAGTGGTGATGAATACGCCTTCTTCGAGAGGTACTTCTATGGTGATGCCGTCCGAAAGATTTTGTCCTGCTATTTCATAAGGGAGCGAGAGCGCCGCTCCGTCACCGCAGTTGCTGCGGTTGAACCGGTAGATATAAACGGGTTTGTCGCATTCGATCCGGAAGGTGACCGACTGGGTCTGGCTCTGGGTATCCATACGGCGATTAACAGCGACAAACGAGTAGTCGTCATCTCCGATGCGGGCTCCGAGAATGCGCATGTCTTTGCGCCCTTCGAGTTCGGACATTTTAAGAATCTTGGCCCCGCGAGGGAAGTATCGGCACATTAGCTGCCACGTGTAATACCAAGGCCTCAGGGTCATGCCGCCGTAGGTGCCGGCATTGTTCCACATGCCGGCATTTTTGTTTTGCTCCAAGCCATCGAGCGCCCATGCCAGAGCAGAGGACATGCCGGCTCGGGCTAACTGTATGCCGTAGTCCCAAAATCCTAATGCATATTCGTAAGTATCGATACGGCAATGAGCCGGGGCGTCGGCGATGGGCCAATCGATGAAGGGTACACCTATGGGAGCCATCTCCGATACGTGGACCGGTTTATTGGAGTTGTCGTATCTCTGGATATTGGCAAGGTTGTTGGCGAAAGTCGTTTCGATCGTGCGATTGTAGAGTTGGTTGTAGGTATCGTCGGGAGTATCGTTCAAGTAATTATGAAAGTCATAGGCCGACAGTTCAGCGGCATTGTATTGTGCCGGTTTCCATATCCAGTCGCTCCACGAGTCGGCTCCCGAAAGGATATTGGTGGGCAAGCCCCGTTCCTCCAATTCGGCATGGAGTTTTTTAATCATGGTACTCCAGTCTTCGTAGGGAATGCCTACTCCCAAAGGTTCGTTCGTAGGGGCATAACAGGTGATGATTTTGTCATATCCTTTTGTATTGAACAAGTATTCGAGGAGATCGGCCTGCAATTGCGCACACTCGTCGGTCGCATAGAACGCCTTTTGGTCCTCGCCGTTTAACACGACCCCCCAAAAGCCGCTCATGACTTTGATGTCGTGTTCTTTGTAGAGGTCCATGATTTTGAAATAGGCTTGCATGTATTTGCTGTCCCAGTTGTAAGTGCCTACCGGCAGTTTGTTGCCTTCATCGTCGGTATTGAACCAGTCACGAACGACAGGCAGACGCACTAACGATGGCCTGATGGCAAGGATACGCTCCGACGTGGTTTTCCACAAATCGTCGTCCCATGGTTTGAATGTGTTGCCGTCGCTTTCGCGGGCAAATCCCCACTGGTTATATCCGAATCCCTCCCAGGGAGTTGTCAGTTCTTCTTCGATGGCCGATTCAAATGCTTTCAGGTTTGTCGGGAGCATCAAAGTTGAGAGGGCAAGGGTAATGAATGCGAGTCTTCGTTTCATGTGATATACTGTATTATGTTGTTATTACTATATTCTCTTTTTACAGGAAAGCGTAGGGAATAAAACGTACCTCGTTCATGACGGCTTTTCATTGGCACGAATTTGTTTGACGGCATCGATCATTCCTCTGAACCCGTCAACCGAAACATAGGAGGCTATGGAGTTGCCCGAACCCAGCCCGTAGCCTTTGCACATGTGGCGGTAGCGAGTCCCTCTTTCCAATACTTCGTCGTAAACCGATTGGTAGGAGCCTAACGAGAGGAGGTTTACGTCGAATCCTCCGAAAAGTCCTATCCGATCGTTGTATCGTGTAATCCATTCGTCGAAGGGCGCGATTTGATCTTCGTTGCTGTGTTTGGCGTCGATGCCCAAGCCGATGATGTCGGGCATGATTTCGAATATGTTCCCGCAACTGTGCATGAGGAATTTTTTCTGGGCGCTGTGGACCAAATCGATTACCCGCTTGGTTTGGGGCAGTATATGATTGATGATGGTGGACGGCTCGAGCATGGTCGATGTGCGGTGTCCAAGGTCGTCGCCCATGCGGAAGAACACGAAGATGTCGCTGTATTCGCGTATCATTCGGCCCCACAATTCGATGTAAAGGTCGCCGATGCGGATAAAAAGATCGCGGAAGAGATCGGGATCGATGTATTGCAAAATGCATAAACTTTCGTATCCTACTAAATCTTGTGCCGACTCGAAGATGCCATAGCCGCAACCTCCGTAGGCTTTCATACCCGGGGGGAGAACCTTGCGTATCGCATCGAGTTTGGGTTTGTTGGCTTCCCAAAATCGGGTGGGTATCTCGTCGAAAGGGTAGCGCTCAAAGTCGGCCCGGGTTTGAATGGGTCCCAGTTTCCCTCCCATGATAGCACCGTGATCGGGATAGATATCGCAGATGGGAGCTTCGAAATCGAAGGCGTCATAGGTATTCTCTTTCCAGAATGCGGTTATTTTTCTGAAAAAGTATTCGGGGTCGGTTTCCCGGTAACCGGCCAACTCTTCGCCCGTATATTTCTCGATGAACTCGGTGTCGATGTGATGTTCATAGAGGGGAAGGTATTCGGGACGTCGGTTATACAGGACCTCGAGAATATTGTTTGCGTTCGGTTGAAATTGTTCCATGTCTGTGAGATTTAATCATTCCAATGTGTTAACCCGGCCTTGATATTTTCGAGAGGCATGTCGGGGCCGGCCTCGAACTGCCCGATGAGCCCGCCGTTTACCCAAAGGCTCTTTTTCATTTCGTGTACGGCATCGATAACCTCTTCTACACTACCTTCGGGGAGGATGTGCTGTCGGCAGATTTCGCCCCAGTTGGTGATGCGGCCGTTACATTTCTCGGCTACCTTGTCGAGACCCATGCACCACACTTGGCTGTTGATGGCGTCCACGCCGATTTCGATCAGGTCGTCGTAGAGGTCGAGTATATACCCGTCGCTGTGCATGAACACGAATTTCCCGGCCGCATGTACTTTGTCGAAAAATCTTTTGTACAAGGGCTTGTACTGCTTCCTCCACGTGTTGGGCGAGATGAGCAGCGAGCGTTGCGATCCCCAGTCGTCGCCGAATATGACGCCGTCTATGTCGAGTTTGAGCCACTCCTCTACATAGGTATTGTAGAAATCTTCGACAATATCCATCAGTTTGAAATATTCCGGCGATTCGATCAAAGTATCCATGAAGAGGTTTTCGGTACCACGAAGATATTGCATTCGTTCGAACAAACTAATCCAACCGCCCAAAATAAATTTGTCTTTGTGCGTTTCGATGAATTTGCGGGTCTCTTCAAAGCCGGCTATGCCCGAGAGAAATAGCTCCTTGGGGTTTTGGTAGTCCCATACTTTGCTGAAATCGGCAAAGGGGTATTCTTTTACCTCTCCGATGATGCCGGCTTGGTGGTTCACCCATGTCGAACCCCAACAGTCGGTGTAACTGCCTATCTGATAATGCCGGGGATCTTCGGTGGGATCTGCAAAAGGAGCCGATAAAATATCTAAATCGCAACTGTTGACGATTTCATCGAGTTTATCTCCGTATTTCAGCCGGGTGGCAGGTAGCTGCCACAGGTTTACAGGGACCCATTGCGGGTTGTCGTGGTGAAGGGTTCTTATGACATTTTCTTTGGCAGTAATCATGATGAGAATGTTATATGTTACGTTTGAAAACTTTGTCCCCGACTTGTATGAGATAGTTTCCGCTGTTGAAATCGATGTTTACACAATCGGTTGATAGGGTTTGCTGGTAGAGCAGTTTCCCCGACAGGTCGAAAATATTGACTTGTTGCCCAAGCGCATTCTGTATGACGATTTGGTCCGAAACGATTTTGCAGTCGATGTTGGTAAGCGTTGTCCCTTCAATAGCCGTTGCTTTGTCTTTGAATAAGAAATATTCATTCTCGGATAGTTCGGTAGCCGTTGCGGCAATGGCGTTTTCTTTTTGAGATAGATATTTCCCGTTGGCCAGTGCCCGTATGGCGGCTTTTTCTCCTTTATCGACGTAAATAAATTTGGAAGAGGTGTCGAGGCTCGACGACAGGGCCAATTCACCGGTGGCGCTGTTGACCGATAGATAGGAGCCGTTCCAATTGAACGCAATATATCCGTCGTCGGTGTGAGAGAGTTCGAATCTCGAACCCGCCGAATTCATGACAATATCGTTGTCGTTGATGGCAATGTTCAAATGGCTGGCTACGTTTTCCAAATAATATGGGCCATTCCAATAGGACCGTTCGCCCGATACGGCGATGCATACGACTTCGAATTTTTTGTTCTCCAAAAGTTTGATATGGAGCAGATGCTCACCGGCTCCCAAATTGGACAATACGATTTGGTCGATGTGTTCTCCATTGGATCCGTCAACCACTACGGGCGTATTGTCGTCTATCCAAACCTGTGCGGTCCCGAAGTTTTCGTTAGCCGGTCTTTTCCAGAAGGTGACAGCTGCCACATCGCCATTGATTTTGAATTGGAGTTCGCTGTTGGCTGTTTCGCTTCTCCATCCGTTTCCGGTCCCGAAATCCCAAATGGTACCTCCGGGAGTCCATTCTCCTATTTCTGTCGGAGTTATATCGTTTTCGCTTAGATAAAAAGCATCTTCCAGAATATTGCTGTACATGGGTTCAGGAAGTATAGATACAGGACTGTTGTTTGATGCCGTTTTCGCATGGAGAAGTTCGGCTGCAATCAAATCGGCTATTTTTTGGTGAGCGGCAGTATTGGGGTGTATGCCGTCGCCTCCGGCCAAAGTGGAAGTCTGGTAATAATCCAGCCATGTTTTTTCCCCGGCGATAATCTCATTTTTAATGACATCGTTGTAACTTACGATGGGAATGAGGCAATGCTGTGCAATGGGATATTGGCGGTCGATTCGAGAGATGCCGGCTTGGGTGCAGAACATCATTGAGAAGACGGCAGGTTCGCCCGGATTTTTCCAGCATTTTCTGATGAGGCTTTCATAGAAATCGAGGTAAATGTCGTCGAGTTGGTCATTGCAGGCATATTCGATAATGATTAAATCGGGGTTGAAGCGCAAGAGTTTCTCTTCGGCGCGTATGCAACCAAAATAAGAGTTGGTCGAACCGATGCCGATGTTGATGAAGTTGACATTGATGCCGTATTGGGATTCGAACCACGCTTTCAATCGGGCGCCATAGCAGTTGGTTTCCATAGGTTCGGCATTGGCCCCGGCTGTCATGGACCCTCCTATTGTACCGATAGTAATGTCCTGTCCGTTTTCTGCTTTTTCCAACAATTTCTGAGCCCGATAATAGTTCGTGTTCTGGTTGTAATCGATTGCTTGGTAACCGTCTCCGTAATATACGATGCTGCGCATGATCTCCACGTCGGACTGGGCATCGAGATAGACTGCTACTTGGGTCGCATCGTCGGGAATCAATTCGTCGTTGAGGACAAATCGGTACAGCCCGTTACCGGTATTGGTGAGTTCGGGGTATCCGTTGTCCCACCCTTCGACATATTTGGTTTCGGCGCCTGCCGAATTTTTTACCGCCAGTGTGGGGCGTAGGCCTGTGGGGGAGTAAAAATCGACGATGACTTGGCTCACGATTTCGCTCCCGGGCATTTCATAGACTATATAAGACCAGTTTGAGGGGTCTTCGATAGCCATTCGGTAAATGTCGCCGGCCCGCAACGCCCAATCGGAGGTGGAGCCGGAAACAATCTTCATATTGCCAATCCAAGCAATCTTGGAAATGTCTTCGAATTCATCGTATATACGGCCGGCAAATAGGACTTGCCCATTACATAATAACAGTAATGCTAAAATTTTAAGTACATTTGCTCTCATGATAAATAGTATTAAGTTTTTTGTTTTGTATATTGTATGTTTTTATGCAAAGTTATGATAGATGTTTGAGATATAATGATATAATCGGGTTAAAGGGTTGTATTTTTTTGAAGCCTTTTTAATTCTATGATGATATAATATTTATATTTTCAAAATAGTATCGCATCTGTTCGGAATAATATTAGCGGTTTGCTGCCGGGGTTCAACTCCGTATGTGGAGAATGGGAAAGATGTTTTTTAATTTTTGAGATTCAGGCCTTCGATTTCGATAGCTTCGTGTTTGTTTAAATGGCGGTCGATGAGGATAGTCCGTTTCTCGTTGGGCAGTAACGTGATGTATCCTTCCGAGAAAATGGCCGGCAAGATATATTCTTGGGTCGTTAGGTTTTTCAAAGAGAAGCGAACCCCCACGGCGAGGGCGTCGGAGGTGTTTTTGATTTCAAATACATATCGGTTGCCTTTTTGTTCTCCTTTGGTGATTTCGACACAAGCCCGGGGCAGTTGAAGCAGGGCTTTCCTTGATTTTTCGTTTCCCGGATTGAACCAATAATCATTCTGGGAGAGTATCGTTTTGCCCTGTTGCAAGATGAGACGTAACAGATATAGTCGGTCATTGCCGCCGATATTGGGTATCGAAAATACGGGATTGGCTTGGTTGGCTGCGACATCGATGCATTGGCGTTTCGACTCGATTGGTTTCCCATTCAGCGAATAGACAGCGCAACCGACGGTGATGTTTTTATAGGTTTTCCCGGTGGCGTTGATTGTCTCTACCTGTTGGGTGAGCGGGTTGTATTGAATGTGCAGCGGTTCGCAAGCCTTCCGGCAACCATAATATGCTCCGGTTGTTTCATAGTCCCATGTGTATGTTTGCCAAATGGTGCTTGGCCATGCCGGGTGGCTCATCCACAACAGTATGCCGCTGGCGTTGTTCCACAGCCGGCTGTTCCACCCTTCGAATATGGCCCGGTAACTGTCGAAATTCTGAATCTGTGACCGGTCGCAAAAGGCTTTCGCATCGGGCGATTTGCCATAGTTCAAATCCATATACTCTTCGAAAAGATTGAAATTTGGCCATTTTGCGTCGTGCCAATCGTGATAGCACCATACGTCGCCGATGGGCCATTGGTCTTCGGGGCTCATCATTTTTTGCAGGGTGCGATAAGTGGGTACCGATGCGGTTCCTACTTCGGAACTGAACCCTTTGGCAATCTCAAAAAATTGTTCTTCGGTTTTGAAATCCCATGGGCCGCTTCCGGTGGTGTTGAGCCAACGGGAGTTGCCGATGTAATAACGGGTGCCGTCGTATTGGGCAAGTATGGAGGTGATTGCCGATTCCAAGCCGCTCGGTGCAAAGCCCTCGTTCCGCGGGCACCAGATTGCAATCGACGGGTGGTTGCGGTAGCGGAGAACCGTTTCTTTGACGTTGTGGCTGAATAGCCGGTGATCGAGGGGTTCTAAATTGAATCCTTCGGTTGACATCCAGAAATCGTTGAAGACCAATAATCCGTACTCGTCGCAAAGGTCGTAGAAACTTTCTTGGGTACTCTCTCCGGTCCAGTTTCGTATCATGTTGAAATTTTGATGTTTCTGTAATTCGAAATAGGGGCGGAGCCTCTCTTTGTCCACGCGTTTCATGGCGTCGTCCATTCCCCAGTTTCCGCCTTTGCAGAATATTTTTTGACCGTTGACGAGAATGACAATGTAGGGTGAAGATGAATTTGACAATGAGATTCCCGGGTGGGTAAGGCTGCATTTGAGGGTAGGGACTTGTACCTCTTCTTCGTGTTTCAACCGGTTCTGTCGATCAAAGATTTCTTGGCCGTTTTCGTAGGCTTCCAGCGGATTTAATCGAATAGTCCTGATTTGTTGGTCGGGGGTGCCGACGGCAAATTCATATTCCAATTCGCGAATGCCGAACCGGACACTCCTTATACTTTCCCGCCCCTCGTTATCGGTAACGGTAATGCGGGCGGTATAGAGCGGTTGGCCGCCGTAGCCGTTCGGCCACCAAAGCCGAGGGTTGTCGATGTGTAGTTGTGGGAAGTCGGCGGCGGTCAATATGACCTCTTTTTGCTGCTTGGCCGCTATGTGGCAGTCGGTTGTTATGTCAATATCGTCGATGTGGATGTTGAGCTTTGTCTTTTGGTTTTGGTCGGAAGAGTTGTCGAGCAGAAGTTTTATTTTTAATTCGGCGTAGGTCGTGTCGGGTAAGGGGAGATCGGAGACGATTTGGACCTCTTTGGCTGTTACCGCCCCGTGCCGGGTAAGTGTCACATTCTGCCAAATGCCGATATTCCGGTCGCGGATTCCCGGCATCCAGTCCCACCCCTCGGAGCAGATAAAAGTGGGGCCGTCGAGACAGAGAGTTCCCCCGTTGGGGCCTTGTCCGGCAAGGTGCGATTGCTCTTGCGGGATGCCCGGGTTGGCGGGTGGAATAATTCTTACGGCAAGCGTGTTGTTATGGGAGATCAGGTTTGTAACGTCGAATATGCCTCGGGTAAAAGCTCCGTCGATATTTCCTAAAAAATGTTTGTTGAGCCAGACCTCGGCCCGGTAGTTAATACCGTTGAATGTCAATTGTAGAAAATCATTCTCTTTTACTTCGGCCGGCAATTCGAATACGGTTCGATACCACCAGTCCATTCTACACAACGTATCGGGTATTTCGAGGTTGTTTAACCCCCAATAGGGATCGGGGTATATCCCTTCGTTGACTAATGTTGTGAGTACGGTGCCCGGGACGGTGGCCGGATACCACCCGCTGGTGTCGATACCCGGGAGGAGGGGCGATTGAGCCGAACTCCTTACAGAGAGCCCGTCTGACAGAAACCAAGGCGAATCTATAATGAAACTGTTTTCTCCGTTTTTTGAAAGCTGCGGGTTGTCCTTTCCCTGCACGGCCTGTTTTTGGATTTGTATTGTTTGAGCGGCTTTTGATTGGGGAAGTGTTTCCCGGGCTTGGGGTGATTGCAGACCCCAGTTCAGTTGGGCCGAGCAGTAGCAACTGCAAAGTATAAAAGCGATGGAAGCAAGAATTTTCATAAATTGTGTTTTTGAATGTATTTGTATGAACCTCTCTTTGTGGGGTATATTGGAATGTTTCTGCAAAACTATCTATTAAAATAGTATCATTATGATATTATATTGCTTATTGCTTGTATAATATTGTTTTTAATTTGCATATTATTGATAATTAGCGGTAAATATTTTCTTGATTGTTTGGCCTATAAGTATTTGTTTTGTGGTATTCTCGTGAGTCGTTTCAAAATCGTATTGCCTATAATCAAAAAAGTATTTGAAAAGAGAGGGATATGCGGTTACTTTTGCAAATAGAAATGTAAATTTTATTCCGGTATATTATAATGAGACCAAGATTGTTGTTTGCGATAGTTGCTTTGTCGTGTGTGCCCGGGGTAAACGGGGTGGAATTATCGGGGTTGAAAGTGGAGGGGTTGGCCAATCCCAAAGGAGTAGAATGCAGCGCTCCGCGTTTTTCGTGGGTCTATTGTGCGCAAGCCGGTGATAAACGGGGCTTTGAACAGTTGGGCTATCGTATTCTCGTGGCGACAGATAGCACAAAACTGGCCGATGAGAATTTTGCCGATATGTGGGATAGCGGAGTGTTGCCGGGAGATGAGATTTCCATTGCATATAAAGGGATAGAGTTGAAAAGCCGGGGGGTATATTATTGGAAAGTCGAGACCTCGGGGAATGACGGGCAGAGTTATGTCAGTAAAGTTGCCACTTTTGAACAAGGCCTTTTGCGAGAAGAGGATTGGCGGGGCGCCCGGTGGATAGGATTGCGTCGCGAGATGGGTGCAACGATTCCAAGGAATGCCGAACGGTGGAGCGATTATACCCTCTCTTGTGACATTTATATAGAGTCTGTTTGTGCCAATTTGGTTTTTAGGTCGCTTTATGCAACGGAGATGCGGTATGAATTGCAGATAGAGGCCGGCGATGAGGGTATTGTAAAGCTATTTTTCAATAAGTGGAATGACCGTGTATTGCTGTCGGAATACAGGGTCGATGGAGGTATTGTAGAGAAGCGGCATTATCCGGTCGAGATTGACTGTAAAGGGCAGGTTATAGAGGTGTTTTTCGATGGTAAAAAGTTGGGTGATGCTCCTGTTTCCGATGATCGCCAGCTATCGGGGAGCGTAGGAGTGGGAGCGATAAAAGACAACGGGGAGTATGGCCGGGCACGGTTCGACAATTTCAGGGTGAGGAGCGGCGATCATATTCTGTTTGAGGACGATTTTGAAACCGAGGGGATTATCAATTTTCAAGATCAACTGTTTTATGGAGGTTCCGAGTGTGTCGTTTCAGGGGGAGCTCTTGTCGTTTCGGGTCTTGTTTCGATGATTGACGACAAACGAAATATGGGCGCACCGTTGTTACGCAAGGAGTTTAAGGTAGATAAACCGGTAAAGAGAGCCCGTGCTTATGTGGCTTGTGCCGGATATTTCGAAATGACGCTCAACGGCAGAAAGGTTTCCGATGTTTGGCTGGAAAGCGGTTATTCCCGTTATGATAAAACGCTATATTACAGCATATACGATATAACTCCCTATGTACAGTCCCAAAATGCCGTGGGGTTTGAATTGGGACGGGGGTGGTATGGAATGACTACCCCTACTTTATGGGGCGAGTTCCGATCCGATGCATGGATGGGAGAACCTAAAATCAAAGCGGCGATTTATCTCGAATATACCGATGGGACGGAGGAAGTGGTCGTGACCGACGATACTTTCGGAGGCCATGAGGGTCCTATTGTGTTTGATAGTTTAAAGGCGGGAGAATACTTCGACAGCCGTAAAAGTAAAGAGGGGTGGAACCGATTCGGTTATGATGCGTCGGCTTGGCCCATGGCGCAGGTTTGTGAGTCCCCTCAGCGGCCGGGAGTCAAGCTGCTTTCGCAGATGTTTGAGCCGGTTCGAGTGGTTGAACGCATTAAACCGGTTTCGATTACCCGTGTAAGTGATGGCATATTTTGGCTCGATTTCGGCAGGCACATGGCTGGTACGGTCGCTTGTCGGGTTGAGGGGAGCCGGGGTGATGTGCTGCGGTTACAATATGCCGAGAGAGTAGAGGAGAACGGTCTCCCTTCGATGTGGCGCTTTGCCCCGGCCTCTACGGGGTGCTATCAGCAAGATGTCTTTATCCTCCGTGGCGGGACAGAAGAGTTGTGTGCGAAATTCAGTTACAAGGGTTTTCGTTATGTAATGGTTTATGGCTTGCGCGATCTCCCCGATAAAGACGATTTTACGGCACTGGTGATAAACTCCGATATGGAGAGAGTGGGGGATTTCCATAGTTCGAGCGAGCTGTGGAATCGTCTCTCCGATGCTTCGGTAAGGTCGATTCAAAGCAATATGCACTCGATACCTACCGATTGCCCTACGTTTGAGAAACTCGGGTGGGCCTGCGACGATGCGGCTCCGATGGAGGCAATGATGTATTATTACGATATTTCCAACTTGTATGAAAAACGGTTGCTCGATTATGCCGATGATATTGATGAAAATGGAGTGGTAAGCGATGTGCTGCCTTCGACTTGGGGGCTGAAAGACAGTGATCCCGCATGGAATGGGAGCTACGTGTCGATTGCATGGAAACATTATCTCTATTATGGAGACCAATCGGTGTTGAAAGAGCATTATCCTCGGTTGAAATCCTATGTGAATCATTTGAGCAACATCGCAACGAATCATATATTGACGATAAACGAGGACAAAGGGTATGGCGATTGGTGTCCGCCAGATCATAAAGGGGGGCGTGGCCCCGAAGGGCTTTCGCTGTACCATACCGTATATTATTACTGGTACACGACCCTTTTGGAACAGATGGCCGGGATTCTTGGCGAGAAGGGCGACGAAACATTTTATAGGCAGTTGTCCGAAGAGATAAAGATTGCTTTCAATGAGCGATATTTCGACTACGGGGAGTGTGCTTATTATTTCCCCGGCAAGCTGGGCGGCTATCGTCAGGCGGCTCAGGTCTTGCCTCTCTATTTCTCGATGGAGCCCGAAGGCTATGGGCAACGTATCGCCGACAAGTTGGCCGAGGATATTGTGAAATGCGACAACCATTTGTGGGTGGGCATCTTGGGGTTTGAGTTTATCGCCGACGTGTTGATGAATTATGGATATACCGATTTGGCATATACGATTCATTTGAAGGACGATTTTCCCGGGGTGGGCAACATGATTCGAGAGGGTGCGACCACCTTATGGGAGAGCTATTCATTGGCAACGACTCGTTCGATGAATCATAAAATGTATGCACCCATTTCGGAATGGTTTTTCCGCTGTGTGGCCGGGCTGGGGGTCGATGAAGAGGCTCCGGGTTTTCGCCGGGCTATATTTGCACCCCGTCCTTGTCCCGGGAAGTTGAATTTTGCCAATTGTAATTATCGTTCGGTTGCGGGTGAGTATAAGGCCGGTTGGAGGAGTATATCGGGCAGTATGGAATATTCGTTGACGGTTCCTCCGAATACCGAAGCCCGAGTCGTATTACCTTGCGCGGCAACTTCGGCAGTGGAGGAGTCGGGCGAAACAATCATCGAAGGAGGCCGATTGAAAGGGGGAGAAAGTTGGATATATGATTTGCATACCGAAAAGGATATGGTTGAATTTCGGGTTAAGTCGGGGTCTTATGTTTTTAAGGTGAGATTATGAAGCGATTGTTCATAACAATTATAATGTGGGTAATTGGGGCAGAATTCTGTCCGGCAGGGAATGTGTGTATGAAAACTTCGAACCGGGGGTTACAGCGGTTGTTCGACACTGCGATGGAACGGGCGGCAGCCAATTTGCGGAATTATACAGATGGCCGCCGGGTACTGGTCGAAGGTGATATTTGGAATGGGCTTTGGCTTGAAACACAGCCCATGGGCGGGGTAATGTATGGCAAGTGTGATCCTGCCGTGGCGGTAAACAACGTGGATATTATCATGGAAGGGCAGCGGGAAGATGGCCTGCTCCCGGCTATGACCGAGTTGAACGGTAATCGTTGGTATGGTTCGTTGGGCATGAACATGGTCGCGGCTTATGGGCTCGATGTCTATTATTTTTTGGAGGAGGACCGTCGTTTCTTGGAACGGTTGTACACGGTGCTTGAGAATTACGATCGTTTTTTATGGCAATATCGTGATACCGATGGAAATGGTTGCCTTGAACAGTTTGGTGTCGTCGATACGGGCGAAGATGGATCGACCCGGTACGACTTACCCCGAGATGCTTCGCCTACGGCACATCCTACCCGAACCGTGGAGTCCTCGCTTATCATGGCCGATTCGTATAGGAATCGGGCGACGTTGGCTGAGATAGCACTCCTGCTGAGGAACGGTAAAGAATCGCATTGGCAGGCTGCTGCCGAGGAGGTCGCCGTGCGAATTGCTGATTATTTGTGGAACCCGACGGAGGGGGTTGTCTTTGACAGGGATTCTCTTGATCGGGAAATTAAGTGTGACAATAGTCAGACGTTACTACGAACAATGTTTATGGGGGCCGTATCGCAGTCGATGGCCGATCGCATGATAGAGCGATTGATGGATTCGAATTATTTTTTTACCCAAGTGCCTTTCCCTTCTATCGCTCTTGGTGACGGGAAATACCTGCGTTCGGAAGACAATGAATATTGTGCATGGTCGGGACCGTCACAAGGATTGACGTTGCAGCGGGCTGTACGGGCCTTTGAGAATTATGGCCATTATGCCGAATTGGGGTTGGTTGCCGGCCGTTTTTTTGAGGTATTGGGTAGATATGACGGTGATTTCAATGTACAGTTCAACCCCGAAACAGGAGTCCCTATGGGGAGTGGAGGATACGGGCCTACGATCTTGGCGGCGTTGGAATATTTCTCCCATTTGTATGGGGTTTATCCCGATCGTGATGAAATCGTTTGGAACGGCTTGGACGTGGGAGAAGGGGAGCGTATGGAGTATGTCCAGCAGTACCGGGGTCGTGAATATCGGCAGGTTCAGGAGAAGAATGTCTTGCGCGCCTATGTAGATGGCGTGCTGGTTTTTGAGGTATCGAAAGGTGTCAGGGTGATAACGGACATAGCCGGCCGTATGAAGAAAATTATAGGGTTGTCCCCGATGAAGATGACGGTATCGGTTACGTCGGGGAATGAACCGAGGTCGGTTGAGGTGGCCCCCAATGATGTGTTTGTGTGGGATAATGATTTGTGGAGAAAAATAAATACGGTTCAATTTATCCATTCATATTGGGCAATAGAAGTTATACCGCGGAACTGCCGTTGAATCGCTTGCCTTTGTTTGTGAAGAGCGGCGCGGTCTTGCCGTTGGCTAAACCGGTATCACATGTGTCGGGTGCGACCCAATTTGAATTGGAGTGCTTGGTATTTGGCGAAGCTCCGCGTAATTTTACGCTTTATGAAGATGAAGGGAGGATTTTGTAAAATAATTACTGAGATTACGAAAATGACGCCCATACTTGTTGAAGAAGGATAGTCTTCGGGCGTTTTTATGGGTGCAATACAAGACCATAATGCCGATTATGGGAATCGTGGCGGAATGTTAAATGGCAATTGTTGCTTTTTTTGGAGACGGGCCGAATTGAACGGGAATAGTCCATATAGATAATAATTGGTGACAATGGCCGTTCATATATATATACCTATATAATTATGCAGAATATTTATGATGCCCGTCAAAAGGGGAAATTGGTTTTTCTGTTGATTTCGGTGTTGTTGGTAGGTGCATTCCTGTATGTGTCGAATGACCTTGTGGAGGATCTCTCGATCGAGGAACGGAAAAAAATGGAGATTTGGGCCGAGGCAACCCGCGAATTGGCCAGCGACAAGACCGAGATGAGCATGGAGCTGATTCTGAAAGTGATTCAGAGCAACACTTCGATACCGGCCATACTTGTCGATGGTAATGGTGAAATAAACCAGTATCTCAATTTGAATTTGCCCGAGGCAGATCCGGAAAAGTATTTGCAGAAGAAACTGGAACAACTGAGGGGTAAATCCAATTTGATTGAAATCAATTTGGGAGATAATGAAAAACAATATCTCTATTACGACGACTCTATCTTGTTGAAACGGTTGTCGTATTACCCCTATATTCAGTTGGGGGTGATGGTGCTTTTTGTCTTGATTGTCTATTTTGCATTAATCAGTACCAAAAAAGCCGAGCAGAATAAAGTGTGGGTGGGGCTGTCGAAAGAGACGGCACACCAGTTGGGTACTCCTATCTCGTCGTTGATGGCCTGGATGGATTTGTTGGAGGCATCGGGAGTAGATCCGATGTTGCTTTCGGATATGAATAAAGATGTAAAACGTCTCTCGGTGATTGCCGACCGCTTTTCCAAGATAGGCTCAAAGCCCGAAATGGAATTGGTCTATGTGAATGAGATTCTCGAAAATGCGACGGAGTATATGCGCCGTCGGGTCTCGAACAAGGTGCAGATTACGACACATCTGCCGGCTGATGCCGAAGGCGCGATGGTGTGTCTCTCGCTTTTCGAGTGGGTCATCGAGAATCTGTGTAAGAATGCTGTCGATGCCATGAATGGCGAAGGCCGCATAGATGTATATATGACTTCGGAGAAACAACAAATCTATATCGATATAAAAGATACGGGAAAAGGATTGGCCCGCAAGAATTTCAAAACCGTTTTCAATCCGGGCTATACGACCAAAAAACGGGGCTGGGGACTCGGGTTGACATTGGCAAAGCGAATCATCGAGGACTATCATGCCGGCCGTATTTACGTGAAAGATTCGGAGGTAGGAAAAGGTACGACTTTCCGTATCGAACTGAAACGAGTGGTGTAATATCGAATTGAGAAATGCGCTAATCGCTTGTCCTTAGGCGTGTTATTATTCTCTGACGAACGCTTGATTGCTGTTGAAAATTTGTAAATATGAAATAAAAACCACCGAAAGGTTGATTTATAACGATTATTTTTTATACCTTTGCGCAGTTTTAACGACAAATAGCATTGGGACGATTTAGCGCTTATAAATTACCGCTCAAAAGCATGCCGATAGGTACTCAGGAATTTGAGTATGTATTGGATAATGAGTTCTTTAAGAATATCGAAGGAGAAGATGTTCAAAAAGGGAAGGTGAAAGTATCCTTGACGGTGAAGCGTACGGCTGCTTCTTTCGAGTTGAATTTCGATTTGGAGGGGGTAGTGCAAATACCGTGCGATCGTTGTTTGGACGATATGGACCACGAGGTCGATACCCACGAGACCCTCTACGTGAAATTCGGTTCGGAATATAGCGAGGAGAGCGACAATGTGGTAGTTATCCCCGAGAGCGACGGTGAGTTGAATATCGCATGGTTCCTGTATGAGTTCATTGCGTTGACCATACCGTTGAAACATGTTCACCCGGCCGGTAAGTGCAATAAGTCGATGAGTGCTAAGTTGCGTAAACATGCGGCCCGTTCTCTCGAAGATGGAGATGATAGCGACGATATCGTATCGTATGATGATGACGATGACGTAGATGTAGTTCCCGGTGAAGGGGAAGAGACCGACCCGAGATGGGACGAATTGAAGAAAATAATAGATAATAATTAAATAATAGAAAAATGGCACATCCTAAAAGAAAACAATCGAAAACGAGAACAGCCAAAAGAAGAACTCACGATAAGGCTGTAGCTCCTACTTTGGCCGTTTGCCCCAATTGCGGTGCTTGGCATGTATATCACACCGTATGTGGTGAGTGTGGTTATTACAGAGGAAAATTGGCAATCGAAAAAGAGGCAGCAGTCTAAGACTTTTCGACAGTATGTATGGCCCTAAGCGATTTAGGGCATTTTTTTCACACACTAAGCCGATTTTTATGATGCAAAATGCGAAAATAACGGGAATAGCTTCGTATGTTCCCGATTATGTTTTGACAAACGACGAATTGTCTCGTATGGTCGATACCAATG
The DNA here is from genome assembly GCA_944320995.1 of uncultured Barnesiella sp. GTDB lineage: Bacteria > Bacteroidota > Bacteroidia > Bacteroidales > Barnesiellaceae > Barnesiella. Next base: position 62,009 of record CALUJQ010000001.1, read on the forward strand.
ACGAGTGGATTACCACGCGTGTAGGTATCAAAGAACGCCGAATCTTGAAAGAGGAGGGTACGGGGTCGTCCGATTTGGGAGTAAAAGCAGTAGCCGAGTTGTTGAAGAAAACAGGTGTGAAACCCGAAGAGGTAGATTTGCTCATTTGCGCCACCTCCACACCCGACTATCGCTTCCCTTCCACAGCATCGGTCGTTTTGGAAAAGTTGGGCATTAAAACCGCTTATGGATATGATATTCAAGCGGCTTGTGCTGGTTTTATCGTAGCTTTGCAGTCGGGTACTGCTTATGTCAAGAGTGGTTTGTATAAACATGTAGTAGTGTTGGCGGCCGAGAAAATGTCGTCGATGGTCAACTACAAGGACCGTTCTACCTGCCCCCTGTTTGGCGACGGTGCAGCTTGCGTGATGCTTGAGCCTACCGACGAGCCTGTGGGTGTCATGGATGCCGTGCTGCATACCGACGGTATAGGCTTGCCTCACTTGTTGATGAAAGCCGGAGGCGCTGTCCGTCCCGCAACCCATGAGACAGTCGATAACGACGAACATTATGTGTATCAAGAAGGCCGCGCCGTGTATAAACACGCCGTAACCGATATGCTCACTTCGTCGGAGAAGGTGATGGAGCGCAACCAACTTACGGTAGAGTCGATCGATTATTTGATTCCTCACCAAGCCAACTTGCGTATCATCGAGGCTATTGCCGACCGTCTGCAACTCCCCGAGGAAAAACTGTTGGTAAATATCCAAAAGTATGGCAATACGAGTGCAGCCTCCATACCTTTGTGTATGGCCGAGTTTGAACACAAGTTCAAGAAAGGCGACAAACTCGTCCTCACGGCATTCGGTGCCGGGTTTACATGGGGTGCCCTCTACCTCATTTGGGGATACGACGCAAAATAAAATTGTCGAGAATATCGAGAAGACGCATCTTTTGCAGAAGAGATGCGTCTTTTCTTGTCTTTGAACAAAAGCCGATGTCGCTTGTTTCGTCAAGTAGAATATTTTCACTACCTTTGTGTACCAAAGGTAGTGCTTTGGATACGAATAAAATAGAACTATGCATAAAGCAGGATTTGTAAATATCGTAGGAAATCCCAATGTGGGAAAATCTACATTGATGAACTCGTTGGTCGGAGAGCGGATTTCGATTATCACGTCGAAAGCCCAAACGACCCGCCACCGGATTATGGGTATTGTAAACACCGAGGATATGCAAATCGTCTATTCCGATACTCCCGGTGTGCTGGTACCCAATTACAAGTTGCAGGAGTCGATGCTGAATTTCTCGCAATCGGCCTTGCTCGATGCCGATATTCTGCTCTATGTGACCGATGTGGTGGAATCGCCCACGAAAAACCAGTCGTTCCTCGACAAGGTGGCGAAGGAGACTGTCCCGGTGTTGGTCGTCATCAATAAAGTGGATCTGTTGCAAGATCAAGCGGCACTCGAAAAGTTGGTGGAAGAGTGGAAACGGTTGTTGCCGAAAGCCGAGATTATTCCTGTTTCGGCGCAATACAAATTCAATCTCGACTATCTGTTGAAACGTATAGAGGAGTTGTTGCCCCCCTCGCCTCCGTTTTTTGAGAAAGATGCCCTCACCGATAAACCGGCCCGTTTTTTCGTGACCGAGATTATCCGCGAGAAAATCCTGCTTACCTATGACAAGGAGATACCTTATGCCTGCGAGGTAGCGGTGGAACAGTTCAAAGAGGAGGAGGGGCGCATTCACATCATGGCTGTGATTTATGTCGAGCGAGACTCTCAGAAAGGCATTGTAATAGGAAAGGGCGGAGCCGCTTTGAAAAAAGTGGGAACCCTTGCCCGCAAGGATATAGAGGCATTTTTCGACAAGAAAGTCTTTCTTGAATTGTATGTAAAAGTAGAGAAAGATTGGCGCAGCAGGGAGAATAAATTGAAAGGTTTCGGGTATATGCCCGAGTAAATGAAAATAATGGCTGGGACAGCCATAAGAGGAGAATGAGATTATGGGAAATATAGTAGCAATCGTAGGTCGCCCCAATGTAGGGAAATCGACCCTTTTCAACCGTTTGACACAAACCCGTAAGGCGATTGTCAACGAAGAGGCCGGAACGACTCGCGACCGCCAGTATGGCAAGGTCGAATGGTGTGGGCAAGAATTCTCGATTATCGACACCGGTGGTTGGGTCGTTAATTCGGAAGATATTTTTGAGGAAGAGATCAACAAACAGGTGGCGTTGGCTATCGAAGAGGCCGATGTCATTCTTTTCATGGTCGATGTGAAGACCGGAGCGGTCGATCTCGACGACCATGTAGCCGCCATTTTACGGCGTTCGTCCAAACCGGTGATACTGGTCGCCAACAAAGCCGATACAAACGAGTGGCAATACAATGCCGCCGAGTTTTATTCGTTCGGTTTGGGCGACCCATTCTGCGTTTCGGCTGCCAGCGGCTCGGGGACCGGCGATTTGCTGGACGAAATATTGAAACGGTTTACTAAAAAATCGGAGCCCGAAATCGAGGAAGAGATTCCCCGTTTTGCTGTCGTAGGGCGGCCCAATGCCGGGAAATCGTCGATTATCAATGCCTTTATCGGTGAGGAGCGATATATCGTGACCGATATTGCCGGGACTACGCGCGACTCCATCTATACCCGATACGACAAGTTCGGATTCGATTTCTATTTGGTCGATACGGCCGGTATCCGCAAGAAAGGCAAAGTGACCGAAGATCTCGAATACTATTCAGTCATTCGGTCGATACGTTCCATCGAAGCTTCCGATGTCTGTATTCTAATGATCGATGCCACCCGCGGTATCGAGGGGCAGGATTTGAACATCTTCTCCCTGATTCAGAAAAATAAAAAAGGGTTGGTAGTGTGTGTCAACAAGTGGGACTTGGTAGAGGATAAATCGAACAAGGCCATCCAAACCTTCGAAAATGCCATACGGGAACGGCTTGCCCCCTTTGTCGATTTCCCTATCGTCTATGCCTCTGCTCTGACCAAACAACGCATTTTCAAAGTCCTCGAAAGCGCGGTGCAGGTTTACAAGAACCGTCAGCGTAAAATCCCGACTTCGAAACTCAATGAAGTAATGCTCAGTGCTATCGAGAATTATCCACCGCCAGCACACAAAGGCAAGTATGTGAAGATAAAATATGTGACCATGTTGCGCGAGACCTATGTGCCTACGTTTGTCTTTTTCTGCAATTTGCCTCAGTGGGTGAAAGACCCTTACAAGCGTTACCTTGAAAACAAGATTCGTGAGACGTGGAATTTCAGTGGAACTCCTATTAATATCTTTATGCGCGAGAAATGATTCGGATTTATCCGGTTTCAAGATGTCCCGAAGTCGTACAGATTTCGGGACAAATATTTTAAACAAAACGACAAGATCGTTATTTTTGTAGGGAGAGACTTCCCCGGTATCCCTCTGTATCGAGGGGAGTGAAGGACTAATTTTTTGAAGGACAATGATGCAAAATCCCCCCTTTTTAACTCCCGGCGACGGTCTCGCGATAGTTTCGCCAGCCGGTATTATCAATCCCGATTATGTGAAAGGCGCTGCCGAACGACTTGCAAGTTGGCAATTGGGAGTTTCCATTTCGCCTCATTGCTTGGGCGAATCGGGCGTCTATTCGGGTACGATTGACGAACGTCTCGATGATTTTCGCAACGCCCTGTATGATTCGAAGATAAAAGCCATCTTATGCAGCCGCGGCGGCTATGGCGCTGTGCATTTGCTCGCCCGGCTGGCCGACGATGTCGCCCGCAATCCCAAATGGATTGTCGGGTTCAGCGATATTTCGGTGCTGCACGCCTTGTGTGTGAGCCGGGGAGTGATGTCGCTGCATGCCCCCATGTGCAAGCATTTGTCCGAGGAGTCGGCCGATGACCGTTGTACGCAATATTTGCGGCAGATTCTTTTCGGCGAACTCCCCGAGTATAACGAAAAAGTTCACCCGATGAACCGTCGTGGCGAGGCTCGGGGCATGTTGGTCGGGGGTAATATGGCGGTGCTTTGCGGACTGATAGGTACTCCTTATGATATGTTTCGCCCCGGCTCGATACTCTTTATCGAGGATATTGCCGAAGCTCCTTACAAAATCGAGCGAATGCTCTACCAATTGAAACTGTCGGGTCGGCTTGCTTCGTTGGCGGGCCTTATTGTCGGCCGTTTTACCGAATACACCGAGAACAAAGGGTTGGGCGGTACACTCTATGAACTTGTCGGGAGGCTGGTCGAGGAGTATGATTATCCGGTCTGCTTCGATTTCCCGGTGGGGCATGTGACCGACAATTTGCCCTTGATCGAGGGCACCGAGGTTGATTTTTCGGTGGGAAATCAATCGGTAAATTTGTCATTTCGTATAAAATAGTCGGGATATTTGCGAGTTTTTGGCAGAATGCGTACTTTTGAGCATGATGAAAACGATAAACCGTAAAATCGGATATTTTGTCTTGATTATCGGGCTGATGGCTTGTTCTGCAAAATCGGTGAAACATAGCGAAGATGCAACTGCCGGGGAGGAGATGGTGGAGGTCCCTTCGTTCGATGCCGACAGTGCTTATGCTTATGTCGAGCGGCAAGTGGCACACGGCTATCGTATCCCCAATACACCGGCTCATCGGGCCACCGCCGATTATTTGGCGGCGGAGTTGGCCCGGCATGGTGCTTCGGTCGAAGTGCAAACCGGTACGGTTACGGCCTATGATGGTACCGAGCTTTCCATACGCAACATTATCGGGTCGTTTTCTCCCGAAAAGAAAAATCGCATACTCCTTTTTGCCCATTGGGATTCCCGCCCTTATGCCGACAACGATGCCGACAAAAGTAAGCATCGTACTCCTATTGCCGGAGCCGACGACGGGGCGAGCGGTGTAGGCGTATTACTCGAAATCGCTCGTCAGATCGGGTTGAAACAACCCGGGGCAGGAGTCGATATTGCCTTTTTCGACGCCGAAGATTACGGCGCTCCCTATTGGAGCCGTTCGGCCGATGAGGAGAGTTGGGCGTTGGGCTCGCAGTATTGGGCCCGCAAACCGCACAAACCGGGTTACCGCGCCCGTTTCGGTATCCTGCTCGATATGGTGGGGGGTGCCGGCGCGCAGTTTCGAAGGGAACAATTCTCGGAGTATTATGCTTCGGGCATAGTGAAACAGGTATGGAGTACGGCAAAACGGTTGGGATACGGCCATTATTTTATTGAAGAGGCCGGGGGCTATGTAAATGACGATCATTTGTATGTCAATCGCTATGGCATACCCAGTATCGATATTATCCCTTGTTATCGCGATACCGAATCGGGCTTCCCGGCCTATTGGCATACGGTGGACGATACGATGGAGAATATAGACCGGGCTACGCTGAAAGCCGTGGGACAAACCGTGTTGACGGTGGTTTATGAAGAATGAAAAAAAAGAAACTATATGAAAAGTATCGATGAAATACAGGACGAGATTGTAGATGAGTTTTCGGTTTTTGACGACTGGATGGACAAATATGCTTTGTTGATTGATTTGGGCAACAGCCTGCCTCCCATGGACGAAAAATATAAAACGCCTGAGAACCTAATCGAGGGTTGCCAAAGCCGGGTGTGGTTGCAAGCCGATTACCGGGACGATCGCATCTATTTCGAGGCCGAGAGCGATGCCATTATCGTGAAAGGTATCGTGTCGCTGTTGGTACGGGTACTTTCGGGCCGTACCCCCGACGAAATTCTCAATGCACAACTCTATTTCATCGAGAAGATAGGACTTACCGAGCATCTGTCGCCTACTCGTTCCAACGGGTTGGTCGCCATGGTCAAGCAAATGCGCATGTATGCGTTGGCATTTAAGGTGAAGAATAATTAAATTAGTAATACTTAAAAAAATCAGACATTATGTTTAAAGGACATCCTAAGGGTTTGTTGGCGGCGGCGTTGTCCAATATGGGCGAGCGTTTCGGCTATTACATCATGAATGCGGTACTGGTGTTGTTCCTCTGTTCCAAATTCGGATTGAGCGAAGAGACTTCGGGTACCATATATTCATTCTTCTATGCAGGTATTTATTTGCTGGCATTGGTCGGAGGTATTATTGCCGACCGCGCGCAAAACTATAAAGGGACTATCAAGACCGGTTTGGTTATCATGGCAACGGGTTATGTGCTGTTGTCGATTCCTATCTTGGCAACCAGCGGGAATGTGGCTTGGTTGCTCCCGCTCACCTGTTTCGCTCTTTTTCTCATAGCATTCGGCAACGGTTTGTTCAAAGGTAATTTGCAGGCGATTGTAGGCCAAATGTATGACAATATGGAAGCCGAGGCTGCCCAAGAGAGCCCCGAGGCATTGGCTCTGGCAAAGAGCAAACGCGACAGCGGTTTCCAGATTTTCTATGTGTTTATCAATGTGGGTGGCTTGATCGCTCCTTTTGTTGCTCCGTTGTTGCGTGAATGGTGGCTGGGTGTGAACGAAATGACCTACAACGCTCAATTGCCGGCTCTTTGTCACGAGTATATCAACAACGGTGCGCAAATGAGTGCTGCGGCATTGGAAAATCTCAACGAACTTATGGCGGCAGCCGGGGGCAATATGACCGACTTGGCCGCAGCTTGCCAAAACTACCTCCAAATCTTTAACGAGGGTATTCATTACTCGTTTATAGCATCGGTAGTGGCCATGCTCATTTCGTTGGCTATTTTTGTAGCTTACCAGCGTCGTTTCCCCACTCCGGGCAAGAAGACCAAAGTAGAGTCTCAATCTTATACGGTCGAGGAGAAAAAAGCTATGGCCAAGGAGATACGTCAACGTATGGCTGCTCTGTTTGCCGTGTTGGGTGTGGTTATCTTCTTTTGGTTCTCGTTTCACCAAAACGGTATGTCGCTTTCGTTCTTTGCTCGTGACTTTGTCGATTCGAGTGCTGTGGCTCCCGAGATATGGCAAGCTATCAATCCCTTCTTCGTGATTACCCTCACACCTGTCGTGATGGCTTTGTTTGCATGGCTGACTCGCCGGGGTAAAGCCATTTCCACCCCTCGCAAGATTGCCATCGGCATGTTTATTGCCGGTATGGCCTTCCTCTTCCTCGCTATCTTCTCGGCCATGAAGGGTTATCCTTCGGCCGACGACTTCAAGGCCCTCCCGGTAGCCGAACAAATGGCTCAAAAGGCACATTGGTGGGTATTGATCGTTACCTATTTCTTCTTAACCGTAGCCGAGTTGTTTATCTCGCCGTTGGGACTTTCGTTCGTCTCGAAAGTAGCTCCCAAACATTTGTTGGGCCTTTGCCAAGGTTTGTGGCTGGGGGCAACCGCCGTGGGTAACTTGTTGCTGTGGGTAGGCCCGCTCATGTACAACGCTTGGCCTATCTGGCAGTGCTGGACCGTCTTCTTGGTTGTGTGCCTTGTCTCGATGGGCGTTATGCTCGGCATGCTCAAATGGTTGGAGCGGGTGGCCGAATAAACGACAGACCCCACAGACAGAATATATGCAAATGGTCTCCGAAGAGTTCCGGGGACCATTTTTCATGGGTGTGAGTCGCGGTATATTGCCTGTCGAAAGTTTTTCCTGAGTTAGGAGATTGTCGTATTTTTCCTTAAATTTGCACAACTCCCTCTGTGTAAACTCGGATATGTTGAGATTGTTTTACGTCATATTAGCCAGTGTGTTTGTTTGGGCGTCTTTTTCTTGTGGAGGAAAAGAGGCCGAACAGGAAGAGGCCTCGGCCCATTTTCAGAAGGGCATAATTTTTGAAGAAGAAAACAAGTTCGATTCGGCTGCGGTATGTTACTTGTCGGCCATAGGAAGTCTTAATCCCAATAAGCCCTCTAATTTTGAGGCGTTAGGCTCTTATTACAACCGTATAGCCTTGTTGCTTTTTAAGAGCGAGATAAACGATGAGGCGGAAAAAATGTTTCGAGAAGCGATTGTATTTAACTCTCGCCTTTTGGATAAAGGCCCGCTTTCAGAGTCTTACCGAGGATTGTGGAAGTGCTTTTGTGTAGATAATACGGAGAGTCTCGATACGACCGTTTTGAAAACGGTCGAATTGATTCCTTACATTCAAGACAAGGAAGAACTCTATAAAACCAAAAATGCGCTTGCTTACTATTTCTTGATTTCGGGCGATTATCATTCGGCTATGAAGTATAGCGCCGAGATAGAGTCCTTATTTCCCGATTCGGTTTCGTTTTATAAAAATTGCTTGGTAAAAGGCAGTATTTTTTATGCCGAAGGGAATATCGATTCGGCGATAGCTTATACGAAAAAAGCGATTTGCAGCAGTTATATTTATACGCGGGTCTCGGCGTATGAGAATATGTATGCCATGACAGGCGATAGCGCATATTACGATTTATTCCGGACCTTAAACGATTCTATTTCGGGAATGATGAAGCCGGCCAAGGTCAATTCGGCTTTTTATGGTAAGCTCATCAATAATATGAATGCCGAGTATTCCCGTAAAATTCATGATCGCACGCTGTTTAGTATTTTCGGTACGGCGATTATTGTTGTTTTGATAGGCGTATTCCTATTCTTTTTTTTCAGGAAACGGGCGAAACAGAGCCATCTTACCGATACTGATGGACTCCCTCGGGCGCATTCTGTGGAGATGGAGAAAAAGGGGGAATCGTTGCAACGAGAAATTGTGGACCAGATAAAGGAAATTACAACCATTAAAAATAAAAGGTTTAAGAAATCGGCAATATTCAAACAAACCCTTGAACATATCGACGGTGGAGCCGTTTTTTTGCCTATATCGTTGCGAAATACACTTTTCGAGTCTTTGAAAGCCGAATATGCGTTGCTTTATCAATTGCTGACCACTTATTTCTCTTTTTCCGACGAGGAGTTTTATTTTTTCTGTTTAAGTTCGTTGGGATTGAATACCAAAGAGAGTGCCGCGTGTCGCAGCGTTTCGTTGTCGGCTATTCGTGTATTGCGCAAGCGGGTCAACGATAAGATGCGAAAATATATAACTACCGAGGCTCTTTTTGAAAGCATAAAGTTGTAATTCTCGATAGGGAAGTAACGCTGTTTTGTTGTAATCCGTTGATTCCTAGAAAATAATAAAATATAAGAATGTAATGCAATTCTTTTAATATTGTTTGCTCTAATTTCTATTTTTGTATAAAATTAAAGTAAATGAGGTTGTATTACTAATGTTTTATTATTTATGAAAAAGATTTACTTTCTGCTTTTTGCATGGGTTTTGTCAATAGGGGCGGTTAGTGCGCAAACAACGATTTATGCTTACCGTACTTCCCAGACAAGTGATCCCACGAATGTAAAGAAGGGGCCGGTAAAATTTTTATCGACCACACCTTCGGTGATAGAACTTATAGCCGATCAGTCGAAACTCGGTTCGGTTTATGCAGGGACTTATTTCAATTACAAATGGTATGCCCAAGTGACAAAGCCGGGGACACAATCCTCGCTGGAAGGATTATATACTATCGATATGACCAATGGTACGCGGCAGTTGATTTCGGCACAAGGTTCGCATTTGGTCGAAATGACCTATGATTATACCACCTCGACGATGTATGGTGTAAGTAGCAATGCCGAGGATTTGATGACAATCGACCTCAATACCGGGGAAACGAACGAGATAGGTACATTCCAAGAAGGGGAGACGGCCGTCTATATTTTGGCCTTGGCGTGTGATGTAGAGGGTACGATGTACGGTATCGCGACCAACGATAACCTCTATACCATTGATAAGACTACGGCCGCTTGTACGTTGATCGGTTCTACCGGAGTCAATGCCGCATATACTCAGAGTATGGATTTCGATAGGAATAATGATATTCTATATTGGTTGAACTGTGGAGACTGTATCCTTTATACCGTCGATGTGACTACGGGTAAAGCTACGGCTATCGGAGCTGTGGGCGAAAAAGGCGATGATGTGATAAACAGTATATTTATTCCTTATATACACGTTCCTGTGGGGGCTCCCGACCGGGTATTGGATCGTCAGGTTTCTGCTTCGGGAAATAATGTTACTCTTTCGTGGAGAAATCCTTCGATCGATGCTCAGGGAAATCCTCTTGCCGAACTTACATCGGTAAATGTGTATCGGGACGGTGAATTGGTGGAAACCGTGTCGGTAACCGGCCAAATGGGAGAGACGGCGGAATATACCGATACCGGTGTTTCTGATGGGTTACATAACTATAAGCTGGTTCCGGTCAACTCCAAAGGCGAAGGTGGCGTCGAAAGTGACGATTTGCAGATTTATGTGGGAGATAATGCGCCGGGCCCGGTGGTTAATTTTACGGTCAGTCAAGGCGATAATACCGCTATATTGGAGTGGGAGACTCCGACGGAGGGCATGTATGGCGGGCCTTTCGATCCGAGCAGCATTACAGAATATGTGATTTCTCGTTCTGCCGGAACAGATATTGTCGAGGATACCGTGCCGGCCTCGCAGCATAGCTATACCGATACGCCAGGCTTCGGTACTTATACCTATTCGATTTATGCCAAGAATGCAGTAGGAAATGGTGTTGAAGTTTCGGCAGAGCCTATCGTCGTCAAACCGGCCGATTGGATTCTTATGGCAACTGATGAGGTCGTTGTGGAGACCGGGAAGACCTATCATTTCTATGATGCTTCGGGCCCCGATGCGGTTTATCCCAATTCGCAGAACGACACACTCACGATTCGTCCTGCAAGTGCTAACGGTTTGGTTCATGTCGCTTTCAAGAAGTTTGAGACCGATACATGGGGCGATTACTTGTATATATTCAACGGAGCAAGCGTCGAGTCGCCTTTGATTGGGAAATACACGTCGATGAGTGTCCCCGCGGAATTGCAATCGTTGGAATCTACCAGTGCCGACGGAGCGCTCACCTTTGTCTTCGTGTCGGACGTCATGTCTCGCTATGAAGGTTGGGAAGCCGACGTGACTGTGGTTGAGAAGAAACAGAACGATCTTGTGGCCGGTAGCTTGAAAGGTGATTTGTTCCCGGCTGCTCAGACGGTGGCATCGTATACATTCTTGGTGTCGAATAAAGGTGTTAATGCGGTTGGAGCCTCGGATTATAAAGTGAGATTGGTCGATGGCTCTGGTTCGCTCCTTGACGAGGTATCGGGAGAAGATCTTGAATCGATGCAGTCGGCAGAGTTTACATTGTCATTTACTCCTTCCGAGGCGGGTGATATGAGCATTCATGCCGAAATTGAGTTTGCCGACGATAACGACCTGTCGAATAACCAGTCCGAAGTATTGTCGATCTCGGTTCTCGAAGAGGGATGTGAATTTGTTTCAGTCGGCGACAATACTGAAAGTTTGTTGGTTATGCCGATTTCATTCATGTCGGGAGAGTCGCTTAGCGAGACAATTTATTATAAAGACGAAATCGGTATTTTGGGTGGTTCATTGAAATCTATTACCTATCAATTTGTATCAGTAGGTACGGCCTATTCGAGTGTCCCGGTACAGATATGGGTGGCAGAAACCGAAATGGAAGATTTGAATGAAACCTCTATCCCGGCCAATGAAATGACATTGGTATTTGACGGAACCGTATCGGTAAGCCCCGGTGATGAGGAATTGGTATTCCAACTGGCAACTCCATATAACTACAAAGGAGGGAATCTGGTTGTATTGGTCTACAAGAAAAGTGCCGGTTCGACGTCGTTCGATGTAAATTTCAAGGGGACATACGGTTCGTATAATTCCGACCCGAAACGCTCACGTTATACTTCTACATTTGATGACAGTGAAGTATTAGACCCCAATGCTGTTCCCCTCGGATATTCAGCCGGAACGACGTGGGTGAATATAAAGATGTTGTTTACCGATGTCCCGTCGGGAGTGACGACGGTGGTAGAGCCGGCCAAGGTGACTGCCTATCCCAATCCTGTAAGCGGAATTCTCAATATCGCAGGCGATGATATCCAAAAGGTAGAGTTGTATAGTTATACCGGACAGATCGTATATGTTTCGGGGGGCGTAAATGCGATAGATATGGCTTCTTATCCGGCAGGTGTATATTATTTGAAGATTACGGCCGGTGAAGGTTCACCGATAGTAAAGAAGATTGTGAAAAACTAATAGTAGATTCTCATAATATGAAAAGCAGGGGAGATTCCCGATAGGGGGAGTCTCCCTTGTGTATATGATTATGGAGTAATATCCTGTGTTAAGGGATAACGGATTTAGAGCTACGAGCCCGTCAGAAAGACCGTGAAGCAGGTTAGAAAATAGAGAGTTGCCTGTCGAGCAGTTGGAACGACATGCGGTGATAGGGAGTGGTCCCATATTTTGCAATGGCTGCGCGATGGGCTTTGGTCGGATACCCCTTGTTTGATTTCCAGTCGTATTGCGGATATTCTTCGTGCAGGCGGTTCATGTAATCGTCGCGGTAGGTCTTTGCCAAAATCGATGCGGCTGCGATTGCTTCATATTTGCCGTCTCCCTTGATTACGCAGGTGTGAGGAATATCGGGATAGGGTTTGAATCGGTTGCCGTCGATGAGCAGGTGTTGGGGGGTGACGGAGAGTTGCTCGATGGCCCGGTGCATGGCAAGGAATGAAGCGTTGAGGATATTGATACGGTCGATCTCTTCGGGGGTAACGATACCTACGGCCCACGCTACGGCTTCCTGTTCGATGATAGGGCGCAAATTATAGCGTTGTTTTTCGGATAGCTGTTTCGAGTCGTTGAGCAATTCATTGCGAAAGTCGGGCGGCAGGATTACGGCTGCGGCGTATACGGCTCCCGCCAAACAGCCTCGGCCGGCTTCGTCGCAACCGGCCTCGACTATCCCGCTTTTCAGGTAAGGAAGCAACATACCGGTTTTATTTGCCGATTTGACGGATAGCCCCTGTTTGCGGATAGAAAGTGGCGCAAGAGGGATTCTTTTTGTCGGTAAAGATAGAGGGGTCGAGCCCGAATATGACACCGAATTGTGCAATGGGCAGATTCTCTTTGAAAAGAGTCTTTTTCCCGTCGGTCAAAGTTATCTCGGCTTTCCCGGGGATTGCGTATGCAACGGCATTTTTGGGCATTTGCTTGATGTTGCCTTTGTTGTCAACAGGGAGCTGCCCCTCTTCGATAATTTTCAAGGTGAGATATACGGGGGCCCCGCTCAGATTCTCGGCCTTGACTACGCCATAGAGGTCTGAAATGCGGAAAACCACTTCGTTTGTGACCTCTTCGACCGGGATATAGTCGATATGTTTAACGACGGTTTCGGTCTGTGTCGTGCCCATGAAAAGAGCCATGAGGGCTGCCTCTTGCTCGTCGAGTTGTTGCATGATCAGTTTGAACGATTCACCGTCGGCGGGGAGTTCGTCAACTTCGCCGGTCACTAAATTCAGTCGGCTTTCCCGGATGCGGTAAAGCTGTTTGGCGGCAACTTCGGCCATCTTTGCCGTGGAGGCCGACATGAGCAACTCTTCGGAATAGACTTTGGCATATTGGTTGTCGTCGAGCGGGCTTTTCTCTTTGGCTTTCGGTGCGGTGGAGACAGTCGTATCGATGACCGGCTCGGTGTTGATGGAGAGCAAAAGCCCGTTTTCGTCTAAAACGATATATCCGTTATTCCCGGCTTTGAATTGCATGAGATATTGTTCTGCGGGATCGGGGACACCGTAGGGGGCGATTTTGACCGAAGAGAGGCTCCACTCTTCGGAGTCTTGGGTGATGGCTCCCGGAATGCCCAAATATTTTTCGGCATATCGGTAGTATGGCCCCGCCTTTCGTATTGTTTTGGTGGCAACCACTTCGATGTCGAGATGGGTTTGCGGGAGAGAGTATATTAGTCCGTACTCGTTGTGCTTCTCGGCGGTGAGTCTCTTGGTCTCTTGGGCAAATCCTAAACTGGTTGAAATCAGTAGGCAGAGCGTTAAAACGGAATATTTCATAAAATAAAGATTTTCATTAGACAAATGGTTGCATACAAACCGGGATAGGCTCGATTATTGTGAATCTGTATGACGTACTCCGGCCTTGACATGCTATGCAAAGATATAAAATGTTTTGACATTCTATTACATTCGGTGTGCTTTTATCTGTTTGAACGCTTGCCCGAGGTGTGTGATGATGTCGCCGGCGGTGATAAACTCTTCGCTTGATTCCCGGGCGGCTATGTCGCCGGCGGTCCCGTGCAGGAAGACGCCTATGATTGCGGCATCTTCGGGGGGATAACCTTGTGCCAGCAGAGCCCCTATAATTCCGGTGAGGACATCGCCGCTGCCGGCAGTAGCCATTCCGGGGTTCCCGGTCGAGTTGAAATGTATCGAACCATCGGGCAGGGCCACGGCTGTGTGGGCACCTTTCAGTACGACGACAATGTCGTATTTGGAAGCGACATGGGTGATGCATTTCAGCCGGGAGGCATCGTCGGTCATGGGGCCGAACATGCGTTCCAGTTCGTGGATATGGGGGGTAAGAATGGTGCGGGAGGGCAAATATCGCAAAAGGCTTTGTTCCCGGGCAATGCAGTTAAGCGCATCGGCATCGAGTACGAGCGGCTGTTTCGCCTCCTTGATCAGGTGCATAATGGCCGACAGGGAGGTGTCGTTACACCCCATTCCGGGACCTATGGCAATGGCCGAATAACGGGGGTGGAGAGGGATTTGCTCGATGTGTTCCTCACCTTTGTCGGGTGAGAAGAGAGCTTCGGGGACGGCTGTTTGCAAGATGAGATTGGCGCATCGGGGGGAGTGTACGGTGACCAATCCTGCGCCGCTGTGCAAAGCGGCTTTGGCCGAGAGTACGGCAGCCCCTATCATGGTATATTGCCCGGCCGCCAAAAGCAGATGCCCGTAGTCGCGTTTATCCGAGAATTTAGCCCGGGGAACGATGTTGCGGGCTACGTCGGGTAGGATTGTGAGGTAGTAGGGCGTTTCGGTCTGGGCGATGGCGCGAGAGTGAATGCCGATGTCGAGGACTTTGACTTTCCCGACAAACTGGTTGTTCTCGGCAAAAAAGAACGATAGTTTGGGCGTTTGTAGCGTGAGTGTGAGCGAGGCTTTGACCGTGCGGTCGCTCGACACGTCGGGATTCCATTCTCCGAATAGGCCCGAGGGAATGTCGATAGAGATGACGAAAGCCCCCGATTCGTTGATGTATCGGACCAAGGAGGCGAACCCTCCCGACAGCGGCTCCCTGAGTCCGGCACCGAACAATCCGTCGATAATCACATCGTCGGGTTGAATGGATGGCGGCGAAAATTGATTGTTTATTTCGAAGAAGTTGGCATGCCCGGTCTCTTTCAGCCGCTTCCGGTTTTGCTCGCAATCGGGCGATAGCCGGTGGCCGGCCATGGTATTGAACAGATATACAATGGGGTTGTATTTTCGTTTGAGCAACAGGCGGGCGGTAGCCAAAGCGTCGCCGCCGTTATTCCCCGGCCCGGCAAAAATATAGATGGTACGGGAGGGCGAGATGGCTTGGCATATCTCTTCGGTAATGGCATTGGCCGCTCGTTCCATCAAGTCGATAGAGGCGATAGGCTCGTATTCCATGGTTAATTGGTCGAGCAATTTGGTCGCTTGTGTCGTGAAAATTTTCATGTCGATATTCTCGTTTTAACTCCTTGTCTCAGGGGTTGGAAAGGATAATACAAAAATAGTGAGAAAAAAGAGAATGGAAAATATTTTGTTGCCTTTGGCAAGGAGAAGAAAAGTAAAACCGTAAAAATATAGATTATCGTTTCGGAGTTTTTCCGATTTATTATAACTTTGTGCATCATTCAGAATAGAACCAATGGACACAAAAATTCAGATCAAAGACCGTTTTTTTACTCCCTATATTTCGCGGGAAAAAATAGCGGAGGCTGTTGAGCATATAGCTTCGCAGATAAATAAAGATTTGGCTGGCAAGAACCCTCTGTTCCTGTGCGTGTTGAATGGCGCATTTGTCTTTGCGGCCGACCTCTTTCGGGAACTTACCATCGAGGCGGAGATTTCGTTTATCCGCATGAAATCGTACGAGGGTATGCACTCTACCGGCGAAGTGAAGCAGATTTATGGATTGCAACAGGATATTACCGACCGCACGGTTGTCGTTGTCGAGGATATTGTCGATACGGGATTCACCATTCAACAACTGTTGAGACAGTTGAATGCGCATAACCCCAAAGAGATTAAGGTGGCGACTTTGTTGTTTAAGCCCGAGTCGCTCAAATGTAATGTGAAACCCGACTATGTGGCTCTTGCGATACCTCCTGCCTTTATTGTCGGGTATGGACTCGATTATGACGAGCAGGGACGGAATCTGAAAGACATTTATGTCGTGGCGGAATAAATAAGGATAGAAATGTTGAATGGGTAAAAATAAGGCGAGATGTTGAATATTGTAATTTTTGGAGCCCCGGGGTCGGGTAAGGGAACACAAAGTGAGAGACTGATCGAAGAGTATGGCTTGTTTCATATCTCTACCGGTGATGTATTGCGCGAGGAGATCGCCAAAGGGACCGAGTTGGGTAAGACTGCCGAAGCTTATATTTCGAAAGGTCAACTGATTCCCGACGAATTGATGGTTGATATTTTGGCAGATGTATTCGATTCACACGAGGAGGCCAAGAAGGGGGTAATTTTCGACGGTTTTCCCCGCACGATCGCTCAGGCCGAGGCTTTGACGCACATGCTGGCTGAGCGGAATACACAGGTCGATGTCGTGTTGGGCCTTGAAGTGGAGGAACAGGAGTTGATCGATCGCTTGTTGAAACGTGGACAGGTATCGGGCCGCAGCGATGACAACTTGGAGACTATTCAGAAACGCCTTGATGTCTATCACAGTCAAACCAAACCATTGAAAGATTTTTACCAAAAGGCCGGCAAATACCGTGCGATACCGGGTATGGGCGGCGTAGATAAGGTTTTTGAAACTATTAAGTCGGTGATTGCCAAGTTATAATCTTGGGGAATCGTATTAATGTAATAGCGTTACGGGATTCTCTTGCGAGAGAATCCCGTATTTTTTATGGATTTATTGGGGGGAGATGAATCGGTGAAAGAGTGCCGTGGCCTTTGCATTCACCTTTCGCTATCTTTGTAGAAGATAGGATGCGGATCGGCATAGCCCAAATTTGAAAACATTGTTTTCATTTGTCTCTGCACTCGCCTTTCGCTATTTTTGGATAAGATAGTCTGCGGTTTGGCATAGTCAAATTTGAAAACTTTGTTTTCATTTGCCTCTGCGCTCGCCTTTCACTATCTTTGTGGCCTGTAATGAAATGAGTATAAAATAGAATAATAGAATATGGCAGAGTCGAATTTTGTAGATTATGTAAAAATACTTTGTCGCTCAGGTAAAGGGGGCGCCGGAGCCATGCACTTGTATCGGGCCAAATATGTGCCTAAGGGCGGCCCCGACGGCGGCGATGGTGGCCGGGGCGGGAATATTTATTTGCGGGCCAACCGCAATTTGTGGACTCTGCTGCACCTGAAATATTCGCGCCATGTCTTTGCCGGCAACGGTTCTCCCGGCGGAGCTAACCGCAGTTTCGGCAAGGACGGGGAAGACAAGACGATTGAAGTGCCTTGCGGTACGGCGGTATTCGATGCCGATTCGGGAGAATTCCTGTGCGAAGTGATGCAAGACGGCGAGGAGGTCGTATTGCTTAAAGGCGGTCGCGGCGGATTGGGGAACTGGCATTTCAAGTCGGCTACCAATCAAACCCCCCGTTATGCCCAGCCCGGCGAACCGGCTGTCGAACGGTCGGTTATTTTGGAGTTGAAATTATTGGCCGATGTGGGTTTGGTGGGATTCCCCAATGCGGGTAAATCTACGTTGCTTTCTACCATTTCGGCTGCCCGGCCCAAGATTGCCGATTATCCTTTTACTACTCTTGAACCCAATTTGGGAATCGTCTCCTATCGTGATAATCGTTCGTTCGTCATGGCCGATATTCCCGGCATCATCGAGGGGGCGAGCGAAGGCAAGGGGCTTGGTCTTCGTTTCCTTCGCCACGTCGAGCGCAATGCCGTATTGTTGTTCATGATACCGGCCGATACCGATAGTATCCGCAAGGAGTATGAAATCTTGTTACGCGAACTTACCGCTTTTAATCCTGAGTTGCAGGACAAGCAGCGGGTGCTGGCTGTGACCAAGTGCGACATGCTCGATGATGAACTTATCGAGGCGATGAAAGCCGATTTGCCCGATGTTCCCGTGGCCTTTATTTCATCGGTGACAGGACAGGGAATCTCGGAGTTGAAAGATCTATTGTGGCGCGAGCTCAATGATGAGAAAAACCGGGTAATGACCATGACTCACCGGAATCTCGATGCTCGCCACCGGGTTGAGGAGGAGGATAATTTCGATACGGGTTATGTCGATGAAGAGATCGATGCCGACGATTATGCCGATGAAGAAGAGGATTGGTAATGGTTTGGCACGAGGATAACGGGTTCGGGTGGTATTCATTTGCCTTGTTTGATGCCATGCCCGAGGTAAGGACTTTTGTGACGACTCGTAACGGGGCGGTGGAGGGCGATGTTTACTCTTCGTCGAATATGGGGCTGCATACCGGCGACGACCCGGCTCGGGTGGCGGCCAACCGGCAACGGTTGTGCCTTTCGTTGGGATTGGATAAATTGATTACTCCCCGGCAGATCCATGGGACCGAAGTTTTCCCGGTGACAGCCGATTTCCTTGCACTCGACCCGGAGAACCAAACTGTTTGTCTGGACGGGAAAGATGCCGTAATGACCGATTGCCCGGGAGTGGCCATTGCGGTCTCTACGGCCGATTGTGTCCCGCTGCTGTTTTACGATCGAGAGCATAGGGCTTGTGCTGCTGTCCATGCCGGTTGGCGGGGTATGGCTGCGCATATTATCCGGCTCACGGTCGGGGCGATGACTGCTCGCTATGGGACTGAATCGGCCTCGTTGCTGGTTGCGGTAGGGCCTTCGATAGGCCCCGGGTGTTTTGAAGTAGGCGATGAGGTCGTGCAGGCATTTGTCTCTGCCGGATTTGATGAGGCCGCGGTTGTGCGGCGCTATCCGTCGGCCCGTCCGCATATCGATTTGTGGGCGGCTGCGGTGGAAGAGCTTTTGGCTTGCGGGGTAGATTTGACGCATGTCGAGGTGGCCGGTATTTGTACGATGACTCACTGCGGGGAGTTTTTCTCGGCCCGCGCTTTGGGCCTCCATTCAGGACGTTTTTTAACCGGAATATCTCTTCTATGAAAAAGGCCCTTGGATATTCCAAGAGCCTTCGTCGTTGACCGTGCTTCTATCTCACTCGGTCTGTTCCCCTTTTTGTTGATCGTATGTTTATAGTACCCATTCTGATGAATTGCATTGTTTTTTGATTCCTTCGGGAGCAGAAGGGAAGAATGTAAATCCGGTCTGCTGCTCGATATACTCTACCGATTTACAATAATCGGTGTTGAAGGTTTCGGGGTAGTCGCTGCGGTGTTCCAGCCAGAACCCGATACATTTCAGTTCACTGGCGTCGCACTCCCCGACGGGTTTCCCGGTGTTGCCCGACCGGGTACGCAAGATCACTTTGAAATAGTGGGTAGGTACGGGGCACTCCTTGGAGTCGGTTGAGCCTTTCCCGTATTGGCTCCCGTCGAATGTGACGTTATATCCGTTGCCGAAATAACAGCCCGTGACTACATAGAGGGTGTCGGAACACATATTATCCCGTATTTTCCCTTCGAGCGACCCCCATATTCCACCGTTAAAGTCGCCATTTTGAGGGGTCATGTTCGAGGCGTAGAAAGTCTGGTTATTCAATTCGTCGCTTGCCGTGCGGTCGGCCGAGGGAATTTGATGCCCGCGGGAGTAGCCTTCATAATAGCAATAGCCTTCACCCCAAAGTTTCGCTTGATACATGGCGTCGATTAGCGGGTCGGCGGCCCATGCCTCGGTCCTGCCGCTCGAACCGCGGTAGCATTCGTGCAGCGGATAGGCAACCCACAAGGCGGCATGTTTCTCTTTGTCGAATAGCATAGTGTAGTTGCGCACTTTTGTCCCGTTGAGGGTCCCGGTGTGGGTGATTACATAGTCGTTGCTATCGTAGAGCGGCAATTCGGCCAGGGGGTAAGTGGTGTTGTCGAAGGTGATAACTTGGCTTGCCGGGTCACCGTCGGTCAGTCGTACGTCGTCGATACGCATCATATTGGCGCTACCTGCTGTGGTAAATCGTATGTTGAGGGACCCATTGGTTGCGTTTTGTATCGAGAATGAACTTGTTGCCAATTCCCAGTCATTGGAGATCGTGCGGGAGTATTCCAATGCAACCCACGATGTGCCGTTGCCAACTTCGACTTTCAGGTCGTTGTAGTCGAACGTTTTATTTTCGGAACAGCCGAATTGTAGAATGAAATCTTTTTCTTGGTTTGTTTGAATGTTATTGATGATTAGATAGCTTCCTATCTTGTTGAAGTATAGGTTGTTCTCTCCTGATGCATAGGGCCGGTAGCTGGCCGGGGGATTGTAGTTGGAAGTCCAGTCGCTCCGAACCGACACACTCATTTGGTCATATGCCACCTGAGCGGCACCTGTCCCGGTTTCGTTTTTCCAGCCTTCGAATTGGTCGAGATAGGGCCAATAGGTGTTTTTTACTGCAGTCTCTTTGTCGAAATCGTTATTATAGATAATTGTACGTTCGACGGCCGGTGCTGCCGCTCTCGATACGGTTACTTTTTTGGAAACAACCTCTTCTTCGTTTTGCGGTACGGTCGAGATAGTCAGTGTGCAACTCTCGCCCGCGGGGGCATCGGTGATTTGTATTTGAGTATCTTCGCTTGTCCCTTTGTCCTTGTCTATTTTCAGCGCCGGAGAACTGGCCGTAGCTTCCCAATAGGTATTGGTGTTGATTGTAATTATGTTTTTTGAGGGGTCGTTCTCGTCGAATGTGATGGACGAGGGTGATACTGTCAGGAATAACTCTTCGGGATCTGTTCCGGGTGGCAGGGGCTCTTCCTGACTTGTTTTTTCACAAGCACAGAGTGTAAAAAACATCAATAAAGAATAAATAAATGATTTTTTCATGGATTAAAAATGAAGTTTTAATTACAAAAGTAAGGTTTATGAAGAGAAGAGAAAGAGCAATCCGTCAAAATTTGGGAGCAATCCGTCAAAAATAGAACGGGTGAAAAGAATATATGGAACGGTTGTGGAGTGCCGTATGAAAATGTGTTTAAGCGTAAATGGTTATTAATCAATGTTTTTTTATTTGTGATTTCTAAAAAATTGTCTTGATGGAAACCAATTGCACTCCATTTTTGTTATAAAATGGAGATGAAATCTTATTATTGTTGCACGATGAATATATGAGATGTTGAAATAGTATATGTTTTTTTTAATTCTAATATTTATATGACATATCCTATTTTATTCGTATTTTTTGAGTTGATAGGGAGCGGATATAAAAAAGATGGATAAGTCTAATACTAAAATGTTAATAAATGTATTTATTTGTATTTTACACTGTTAGGCCCACTTCTCTTGAAAATAAAAAACGCTTCTATTTTGGTTGCTGTTTTTCCTTAAAAATCTTATATTTATGGTTTTTTTAGCTGGTTTTTGAATTAAAAAAATCGCATACTAATATAATAATATTATGTTAAAATAAAATATTAATAGAGCTATTTTGGTGTAATAAATACTAATTTATTATAACTTTGTACTGCTTTATGCAGATAGGATTGCTTGAAGCAATAGGAAATAACGGGTACATGCGCTTTTTGATTATTGATATACAGTCAATTAAGGTATAGGCGAACATTTAAAAGGTATAATTCATTATAAATATATTTACTACTAATCTTTACATAATATAGGGGATTATATGAAGAGAGGCATAAATGTAATTATAATAATATTGTTGTCTGTTTATTTATCCGGTTCTGCTCAAAAATTAGCGATAAAAAGTAATGCTTTAGGATGGGCAACGGCAACACCTACATTGGGGATTGAGGTAGGCTTGGCCAATCGGTGGTCACTGAATACTCATATATATTATAATCCATTCACTTTCAAGGATAATCGTAAGTGGAAACATATCCGCATACAGCCCGAGGTGCGTTATTGGCTTTGCCAGAAGTTCAACGGCCACTTTTTCGGGTTGCATGTGCTATATACCCACTTCAATGCGGGGCAGGTGCCCCTTCCCTTCGGCATCTTTCCCAATGTAAAGAAATACCGTTATCAAGGGAATAGCTATGGGGCTGGGTTGTCCTATGGTTATCATTGGATACTGAGTCCCCGGTGGAGTATCGAAGGCAGTTTAGGTGTGGGATATAAGTATAATACGTTCGATTATTACGAGTGCCGTACTTGTGGGCGTAAGATAGGCGACGGGCATAAGGGATATTTTGCTCCTACCGAAGCAGCAATTTCTATAATTTATGTATTGAAATGAAAGCGATGAAGAGATATATGGTATTTCTGTCGGCTTTTGTAGGGGCAGTATGGGTCGCCGGAGCCGAAGTGAAAGTCGATACGGCATCGTTGTGTCGTTCGGGGGATAGTGTTCGAGTGGATTTCAAGATTACGGTTCCTCGCGGGACGGTCGGATCGGACTATGTAGAGCGGTTGACACCTGTGATAAGGAATGAGGCCGATTCGTTGATGCTCGCTGAGATCGAGATTGTGGGAAAACGCAAGCAAAAGTTACGTCGTCGGGAGGCCGTGCTCTCGGGCAAAGAGCCTGTGGAGGTTCCATATCGAATGGTTAATGGTGATTCATTGCACTACCAATTGACATTACCGTATGAAAAATGGATGGGCGACTCGTCGGTCGACTTGTTTCTGTCGTGTGAGCGTGAGGGGTGTTGCGAGGTACAGCCGTTGCCCGATATATTTCTGTGTCGCAGCGAGGTGCGGCCACCTTACGTCCCGACTGTCTCTCCGGTTCCTTTGACTCCGAGTGTAGCCGAACGGTTGGCCGAGGTGGAAAAGGTACTGTTCCCGATGACCGGATATGAACCTTATTCCGAATCGATGAAGGTATGGCGGGACGAAGGCGCTTTGAAGGTTTACTTCCCGCTCGACAAATCGGATTTGTGCCGTGATTATCGAGATAATGGCGTTACATTGGATAAGATTGTCGATATATTGAAACAGATTTATGCCGACGATCGTTCCGATGTAGGTAAGATATTGATTGTGGGTTTTGCATCGCCCGAGGGTCCGACGAAACGGAACGTGCGACTTGCCGGAGCCCGTGCTCTGGTTTTGAAAGAGTATGTCAACAAGTATCTCGAATTGCCCGACTCGCTTTTCGAGGTAGCCAACGGAGGCGAGGCTTGGGGCGAGTTGCGCGACCGAGTGGAAGAGAGCGGCTTCGACTGTAAAGCCAAGATGCTCGATATTATCGACCATACACCCGACCTTGGTCGCCGGGAGTGGTTGTTGCGTCAACTCGATGGAGGCAAGCCGTTTGCCGAGTTGTTAAGGTCGGTATTCTCCGATCAACGTAATTCGGGATATATGCGCGTTTATTACACCTCTGTTCCCGATTCCAATGCCATAAAAATAAACCGGGCACAGGAACTTATCGAGCAAGGCGATTTCGATGGGGCGATTGTTTTGCTGCGACCTATACAGGAGGATTCCCGTTGCCTGAATACCTTGGCAACAGCCTACTACCGTAGAGCTATTCGGCAGGAAGGCCGCAGAGAAGATAAAGAGATGGCTATCGCCTTGTTCAAGGAGGCAGCCGATAAAGGGGACGAGACTGCAATTCAAAATTTGGAAAATATAAAAAACGATTATTAATTATTAAACCAAACATTTACAGAGATGAAAACAATGAAAATGAACTGGGCGAAAGCGGGAACGATGTTGTTCGCTGCTGCCGTGATGTTGTCGTCTTGCTCTAATGATGAGGTTGCACCCAATGAAAACCCCTCTGTTGGAGATCGCGACGCTGTGAAAACGAGTTTCTCGTTTGCTATTCCTGCTCCTGTTACCCGGGCTACCGGTGATGATGTCCAATCAACAGGAAATTTCTTGGGTATGAAAAATCTGCGCTTGATGCCTTTTACACAGTTGAATAGCGACTATGTAGCCGCAAATTCGGTATTGGCCGGTGCTACACAGTTGACCAATTATACGATTGCGACTCAGACGGCAAACTTTGTAGAAACGTTTAGCGATGTGGTAATCCCTTCGGGCGATATTGCTTTTCTGTTCTATGGCGAGGCTAATCACGTCGGAGCGTTCAACGGCGTATTGAATATGACTCCCGACGTATCGGTAACCTCTTTGACTCCTGCCGATATAGCCTTCTCGCTGCAGAATATTACCGAAGGTACTTATTCGGGGGGCACCTACTCGAATGACGCAGAGTTGATTGCCGCTTGGAAGACGAATGTTACCGACAAACTGCTTACGTGGGTCGGACCGTTGAGCGATGGTGATTTGGAGGATGCCCAAGAGTTGCGCGACAATTACTACAAATTCAACAGCGCTTCGTTGATAGGCTTGCAACTGGCCGCACAATATCTGTCGTCCCGTTTGGCCGAGTTGAGTACAATATCCGGAGCTTCCGATGTGAAGACTTCGGTCGATGCCATGTACACCGAGTTGCAAAACACGGCTTATGAGAATTTCCCCGCCAACTTGCCGAAAGGTACCTATAAGTTGGTAAACGGAGAGATTAAATTTGACGAAACCGGACCCTCGGGCTCGGGTGTTGTCGCATCGGCTTCGCAAGCATATAGTTATCCCTCTTCGCTCTATTATTGGGCCAATGCCTATCCGGTTGCTTATACAGGGGCTGCCCCAGCATTCAGTTCTTGGACAAATGGCGTTTATGGAACGGCTCGTTCGATAATCGATGTGAATACAACTCAAATAGCTTTGAACAAGACGATTAACTATGGTGTAGCCCGTCTCGATGTAAAAGTGGGAATTAAATCGGCCGATGGCGCTACGGTTCCTGCCGGAACAATTACCGGGACAAGCACGACTTCGAATGTCACTTTGGCCAACCACAATTTCGTGGTAAAAGGTGTTTTGGTCGGAGGTTTGCCCGATCAACTCGATTGGGAAATGCATCCCTCGGCAACCGATACCTATTCTCGCACGGTATATGACAACAGAGTGCCTAACGATGGCTATACATTGGCTGCGGGGACAACTCTCGACTTTTCGGCTCTGCCCGTCGCTATGTACAGTTTGCTGCCCGAGACTGCCACATGTGGTCAAACCGGGCCTTACAATGTTCCCGGACAAACCCCCAACATCGCTTTGGAAATCTTGAACGATGGCCCTCAATTCTACGGCTTGAACGGTAACCTGATTCCCGAGGGTGGAACATTCTATCTTGTAGGTAAACTCACCTATGCATACGATAGCAGCAAAACCGATGTAGTCCGTGTGTTCCAGCAAGATTATAATACGCAGGTTAACCTCACCATCTCGTCGTTGGCCAAGGCTTACAATACCGTGCCCGACCTGATCAACCCGCGTCTGGAATTGGCTCTTGCCGTTGACATCAACTGGGAAGCCGGTTTGGTACTCGATGTGCCTCTGGGCGATTAATACGCAGTAAGACAATCATATAAGATTATAAGGTTACTATCTCCGGCGGGCGGACTGTATTCCCGGCCGGTTCGCCGGAGATATTTCCCTAAAAATATCGAGAAAATGAAAACAGGTGACTATTTGCAACGAGGGGTTGTCGCGGGAACACTTTTTGCGTTACTGCCGCTTTTGAGTGGCTGTATCGACGACAATCTGTCCGATTGCAACAATTTCACCGTCCGATATAAAATAGAGCTATCGGCTCATGCACAGGCATTCTCGGGGGAAATGGAGAATCTCAATATGCATTTTTACGACGGGAATAAAGCGCTTGCCCATCATGAATATGTGGAGCGGGAGCAGATGCCGGCAAACAATATTTATGCGATTAGCCTGCCGATGAATGATTATCACCATTTTGCCATAGCTAATATTTCACCGGCAAGTAGTGTGAATGCCTCGGATCTCACGATACAGTCCGACCGGTATAAACTGGCTTATGAAGAGGATGCCGACACGGTTGCGTCGCATGCCTCGGAATTGTATGTGGGGAGGGCGCAATTTACGATAGCCGATAAAAACCAATTTATAGAAGTAGTCCTCACGCCTTGTATTTCGATGACGAGGCTGCATCTCGATTATGAAACCGGAATTGCCCCTTCGATCGGGCGAATCGACGGATATGTCAATAAAACCGCTACCGGCTTTTATTGTAAAGATAGTATTTATGAACACGGCCGTCCCGTTGTCGTACAAATGAATCAAGCGGGAGAAGATGAAAACGGTCTGACGCTTTTTCAAGCGCTTTCGTTCCCGTCGAAGGGGGTAGGACCAGCCGGAGCGCCGACCGTAGATCGTAGCATTACGGAAGAAAATTCCATTTGGAATACCGATGTTTACGTTACCATAGGAAATAAGATTACACGAAATACGATTCATATTGCCGAGCCTCTTTCTGCCGGAGAATGTGTAGATATATACGGCGTCGTGAGAGGAGACGGGAGTATAGAAATAGGGCAGAATCTGCAAGCTACCGTAGCGATAACCCTCGATTGGAAGCCCGGTGGTAACATAGATGTGGATATGTAATAAGGTATAAAAGAGTTTGATTTTCTAATCAAGAATAACCGGTTAACTGTGAAGATGCATTATACGATATGGACGATTGTTTTGTTCGCATGGCTGTTTGTCGGCTGTGGGAGAGATAGCTCTGCGCTCGATGAGCCAGACATCCGACCGGAGACGACGAGCATGACATTGAACATATACACCGGTCAGGCGGCATCTCGAACAGTGACATTGCCGGGTGATCCGGGTACTTCGCCCGATATGCCCGGGCCGATAGAGAATATCCACCTGTTTATGTATGTAGAGCCCAAAGACGGTTCGGCCGCTTATATGGAACACTATTATATAGAGTTGCCCGAGAGCACGACCTATTATGTATTCGAGGCGATAGATGTCCCTAAATGTATAGCTTCGTTCTATGCCATAGTCAATGCCGGGCGGCACGACGAATGGGAGGCACTCTCGACCGAGGCCGAAGTGTTGGCACTGACAACCACGGTCACTCCGTCGCGCAACCTTTATGCCGGTACGTTGCTCGATTTGGAACTGATACAAGTGCGCCACTCGGGAACGATCGACGCCGGGTTGGTGGCTTCGAAGGTCGATATTATGTATAACATAGGGACGGCGATCGTCAATTATAATGCCAAACCGACAATTCAAAAGGAGCATGGCAATTGTACTTCGGCCAAGGTTGTCTCATTGAAATTGAAGAACGTTCCTACGGAGGGATACTTTTTTTCGGTAAGATCGAATGTAGGAGTGCCGGGTAATACCATCAACATGTCGGGCGCTACGGCTCCCGGCCAATCGGCATGGATCAACGGTCGGTACGATTGCTATTTGTATGACAGCGGTATGCTCGAGATTGAACTGGTTGTGCAGAGTGAATATGAAGATTCCACCAAGAAGACTACAACCTACAATATACAGGTTGACACACCGGCCGATTTGGCAGTCGCTCCCTATTATCTATTGAGATTTAATGTGGTGGGGTTTTCGCAAACAGAGTATAATTATCGATGGACAGCCTCGATATAAAAAGGGATTATAGGTATGTTGAACGAAGAAAATATAAAAGACATTGATTTTAAGTCCCATATTTCGGATTGGTCGAGATGTATGGCGCGCTGGACAGGAGTGCTTTTGGTTGCCTTGTTGTCGCTGGTCAATTTCCCGGTGGAGGCACAGTTGAATATAAATCCTGCCCGGCCGGCTTTTAATCTGCGACGGATATATGTCTCTCCCGACGGTTCAGGCTCGTTCGACGGTTCGTCTTGGGCGAATGCCGCCAAAGGGTCCGATTTGCAGATGATACTTCGTTCTACCGATATGTGGAATATGACGAACTCCACGTTGCAGATATGGGTCGCTGCTGGAACTTATATTCCCACCGAACCGCTTTCTCCCGGTGATGAAAGAAGTGCATCGTTTGTTTTGGACGGAAGCCAAGTGGTTGTTTACGGAGGGTTCAGAGGACAGGTGTTCAATGATTTGGGCGATTTGGTCTATGCCGGGGAAACCACTCTCGAAGAGCGTCAATATGGAAATGTCTATTCGGGAAATCGACAAGAGCCTTGGGCATTGACTCACCAAACCATATTCTCGGGTGACCGGTTGCGAAATGACGACATGGGAAGTCATAACACAGTTTCGTCTCTCGACCCTTCTCAAAATACGACTCGGGCAGATAACCTCAATACGGTCGTTACGTTTGATCCCTCTTGCGTCAATGTGACTCTCGATGGGATAACCGTTACCGGAGGTTCGGCAACAACAGGGAATGGAGGAGGCGTGTCGCTCGGCGGAACCAGTTGCGGATTACAACGATGCCTGTTCTATTTTAATTTCGCCGCGAAAGGGGGAGCTGTCTATATCCGCAAAAATAGCGGGACGGATACCCAGCGGTGCTTTGTCTATAATTCGGTGTTTGTGTCCAATTCGGCACTTAATCTTTATGGCCTTGGTTATGGTGGAGGCATTTACTCCGAGGCGGGAGTTATTTTCAACAACCTCATATATAACAACAATGGTGGCGGGATTTGCACGTATGACGAGACGTCGATAGTTAATAATACGATTGTCAACAATCAGTTGTATGGAATAGCCCGTCCTTCCGACGCCGATGTGCCGGGTTCGTCGATAAACATATCCAATACGGTCGTGTGGAGTATCGACCCGTTGAATCACGTGGGGTTGAAATACATGGAAGCTCTTACCGACAATGTGTCGAATTGTGCGATTATAGAGTGGGACGAGTCGGCCGGTAGTGGTAATATCTCGTTGTTGCCTTATAACGACCAAGTGGGCTCTACCCCTCATTTTGTAAGTCCTACGACCAATGTAGGTCCTATTTTGGAACCGGCTTATGCCGATTTGAGTTCGTCGTTTTTGTTACAACAAAAGTCTGTTCTTCTTTCGCAAGCCGAGAGTTCTTGGATGACGACGTTGGAGACCTATTACGGGACCGATGTCTCTTATGATATTGCGGGTAATCCACGAGTGATCAGTAAGTCACTCGATATAGGAGCCTATCAGTATCAGCCGGTTACGGGACGGAATATCTTGTATGTGCGTCAGCTCTCGGACAGTGAACCGGCACTTGCCGATGGCGAGGTCAGGGACGGAAGTTCATGGCGATTGGCTTTGCAAGATGTGCAGATGGCTATTGACGAATTGTATTCTCGCAATGTGGTAGGCGAGGTGTGGGTAGCCGGCGGGACTTATTACCCGACCGCTACATTTACCGATGAGTCGGGTGTGAAAGGGAAAACGGAACGGTATCGTTCGTTTATCATGCGGAGCGGTATTTCAGTATATGGTGGTTTCAGAGGGGAGATCGGCGATGAAGGGATAAACGATAATACGACTCGGCCGCGAGATCCGGCTCACCCCGAGTCGCAATGGGCTTTTGTCAACAGGACGATATTCAGTGGGGATGTCGATCAAAACGACGAGGCGCAACGAGGTTGGCGATGGAATGAATCGGGACAAAGATGGGACCAATATTATAACCGAAACTCCTATCATGTGGTATGGTTCGCTTCGGAAGGATTTTACGAGAGGACTACGATGTACGAGGCGGTTGTTGCCAAACCGCTTCCGGTTGAATCGACACTCGACGGAGTGATCGTTACGGGGGGCTGTGCCGATTATGGAGAACGCGGGGAATCGACCCGTATGGGAGCCGGAGTTTATCTGACGGAAAACGGTATCGTGTCGAATTGCATTATCTATCAGAATTATGCCTTGACCCGTGGCGGCGGCGTAATGATGAATAACGGCGGTATGTTGGTGTACAGCCTTGTTTTCAGGAATGCCTCTCCCGGCGTGCAAGTGCGTAACGGGCTGGGTGGCGGCGTGTACATATTGGGCAATGGGACTGTCTTCAAGTCGATTATCACCAACAATACGTCTCGTATAGGCGGTGGGGTATATATCGATGAGGCCGAATACAACAATCCTAATTATGAAGCCTCTCAGGAGAATATGTATCGGGGCATTTTGGTCAGTTCGCTTATCTCGAACAATACCGCCTCGTCCGATGCCGGTGCGGTATATTTCAATAAGATAGGAGGTATAACCTCTTCTACCATTGTAAAGAATTATTGCTCGGCGGTCTCGTCGGACCAAGAGGGTAATTCGGGCGGTGTAGTGGTCGATCAGTATGGAGTTGTATATAATACCATACTGTGGGGAAATGCTACTCTTGAACATACACGGCAGTTTTATGGAGAGAATGGGAAAACCGCGACGGCGTCGAGCCCGGCCTCGATTCAGATTTACAATACGGCGTTACAAAATTTGTCGAACACGATTTGGGGAGTCAATACGGTAACTCAGAAGGTTTATGCTTTGGCCGACCAAAACTCAAAAGACCAAAGCACTTCGAGCTATAGCAATAATTATCCCGATTTTTCCAATTCGGTCATTGACGGGGTCAATGTCGTCGATGGTGCGGCTGGAGTATATCAAACGACAGAGGCCGATATAGATGGCTCGCAAACGCTGGATAATGCGTTAAGGACGATTTATGGAGTACAACGTTGGCAGCCGTCTGAATTCTCGACCTTGCAAAGAAAAGGAGGGACGGCATCGGAGGCTCCGTATGTA
Organism: uncultured Barnesiella sp.; assembly: GCA_944320995.1. Taxonomy (GTDB): domain Bacteria; phylum Bacteroidota; class Bacteroidia; order Bacteroidales; family Barnesiellaceae; genus Barnesiella. Next base: position 92,605 of record CALUJQ010000001.1, read on the forward strand.
AGCTATTTGCCGATAGAAATACAGTTCTATATCCCGACGGCCGATATTCTGGACAAGGCCTATGTCGAGCCTCGTACGTTGGGCGCTTTTGCCGCGGAAAAGCCTTCGATACAATACAGTGTCATCGAGGATAACGGCGAGAAAAAGTTGGTCATTTTTGTTGATCCGGCAACCGATCTGGACCTTTCGGGAGCTTCATGGGACTCCCCGATCATATCCGGGAATTCGGCCATTGAATATTTGGCGGGACTCCCCGAAACAGAATATCCCGGTTGTCCGCGCGAAGTTTGGGTGAAAGAGGGAACGATAAACCCGATATGGAAATCTATTGGAAACGACCGGCGCACCTCCTCGGTAGTTTTGAGGGGCGGAGTATCTCTGTATGGGGGATTCAATGCGAAATTGACGGGGACACAAGGATCTACGACGGTTGGCGAGACTTTCGTGCCGGAGGGAAGCGATGTCGCCGAGCCGATGCGTAATCCGGTAACGTTCCGTACCGTATTCGATGGGTCGTTGAGCGGAGGCAATCTTTATCATGTGGTCTCCATGTCCGACGACGGCATAGCCGTCATTGACGGGTTCCATATTGTCAACGGCAACACCTCGACAGGCTCGTCGGCAATTAAAACCGGAGGGGGCATACTGCATGAGTCGGGGACATTGTATGTGCGCAATTGTATGATCGAAAACAATACTTCGGTGAACGGTGCCGGAGTAGCCATGCTGGATGGAGCCCAAAAACTGGTGATGACCAATACGGTGGTCAACAACAATACCAATACCGGATTAAGCAGCGATGCGATCAATGCAGCCGTTGTATTTAAAAACGATGCAAGGCTCAACCACTGTACGATTATCCATAACAATGCTCCGGGTATTTGCGCCATAGACGGTCAGTTGCGGCTATATAATTCGGTTTTGTGGGGGAATACTTCGACCGGAGTTATTGCAGATGATGATTTGCAAATTACGGGAGGGGCGACATATCTTGACATTCGCAATAATGCGATTCAATATGCCCCTGCCGATTGGTCGGTCTGGGACGAGAATATACAGTTGAGCGTTGTGGCTGGCGACCCGTTGTATCCGACATTTGTCAATCCTACCCGTAGCATAGGGGCTGTTTTGTCGGGATACGACACGCCGCTGGGTGGCGCGGCCCGGTTTGAGCCCACTTGCGAGTCGCCCTTGGTCATTGCCGGAGATGAGAGTGTGGTGGGCGATCCCGACCTGATTCTCCAAGCCGATATTACCGGACACAATTACCTCGTGGGAGGTGCCCCTGATATAGGCGCCTATGAAGCGACCTGTTTGAATCCCGTAGGCTCGGTGTTGTATGTGCGTAGCGGGCCTGTCGGGACAGCAACGTCGCCGCAAACCACCTATTTCGGGGCTGGAGATGGCTCGTCATGGGCCAATGCCATTAACGGCAATGCATGGTATGGATTTGACGATGGTCTTCCGCATGACGAAATCGATTATGACCATGACGACCCTACCGACTTTATTACCGGCTTGCAATATGCGGTCAACGAAGCCTATAAGGCATCTCTGATAAAGGACAGTAGCGGCGATATAGCTTATAAAACATTGAATTACACCTCGTACCAATATAGCGACAAAGGTAACTCGGCTTCCCTGTTAATCCCCGAAGGGGTCGACACCACGGCTTTGGTCGAGGTATGGGTAGGCGAGGGTGAGTATACCAGTCCCCGAGGATTCTTTATGCGCGAGGCCGTGCAGGTATATGGAGGATTCCCTCAAACCGGTACTCCCGGTAAGGACGAACGTAACCCCCGCATATATAATACGGTTATTCAAACGATGACGACAGCCGAGGCGGCGGCTATCGACAATTCCAACTCGATAAATGCGTATCCCTATAAATTTTCCATGACCCGGGGGGCCCAAGGGACGAACAATTATCCCACCTATGAGTTGAATACCAATTATGAAAATGCCAACAAGACCCGTCGGGTACTTACCCAACCGTATCCTTATTATGAACATAATACCGCATTGGCTGGAGATGTCTCTACGGAAAAGACCAATGTGGCACTTAATCCATTCTCGATAGAGACGGTCTGGGACGGATTCATTATCCAGAACGGGCGTACCTACATCTATCATGGTAAGGACGGTGGTGCCGGTGTGGCTTTGCGCAAGAACGGCCGGCTCGAGAACTGTATTATTCGCAACAACAAGAACTTTGCCCATGGACAGTCTCGTGGTGGAGGAGCATTTTGTAACGAGGGCACTTTTTCCAACTGTTCGTTCTTCAACAATGCGATGCCCGTGGTGAACAATACGGGACGCGAACAATATGGCGGGGGTGTGTATGTGCGTTACGGCACGTTGTACAATTGTGTGTTTGCCGGGAATTCGGTGTCGTGTAACACGGCCTCCGGAGCATTGGCCGAGGGCCAAGCTGTTTACATTGAGGTAGCCGATTTTTACAACAATACAATCTCGGACAATAGCGGTAAGGGGGCTGCCATCTATTGCGGTTACTATTTCAATGATGGAGCTGCCAATATATATAACTCCATTATTTATAATAACGAAGGTTCTGTCCAGATTAAAGCCCATTCCAATGTGACGATGAAGACGTCGAACTGTTGTTATCCGGCGGGAGCTATTTCGGGGACCTATAACCTTACGCAAGAGAACATCATCAACCAGTCGCCCTTGTTTGTAAATAGGTCGGCTGCCAATAAAGAAGACAACGATTACCGGTTGCAAGGGACTTCGCCCTGCATCAATGCCGGTAACAACAGTCCCGAGGGGATTGTCCTCCCCGAAACCGATATGGACTATACCGACCGCTTTAAGGATTGCTCGATCGATATAGGTGCCTATGAAATAGACCAAAGTGAGCCTATCATGCCGGCGCTTAGGACCATCAACGGGGAATCGGTAGGCGTGATTTATGTGACGAAAACCTCTAACGGAAAGGTTGACGGTTCGTCGTGGAGCGATGCGGCTTGTGAGGCAAAACTGCAAAAAGCGCTCAACTGGGCCGGTTATATCATTCATAACAAAGATACTTATGCTTCGGGTCGGTATGCCGATATTACCCGTATTCAGGTATATATTGCCAGCGGCACCTATTATCCGACCGACGTGATTCTGCCGGACCAACCCCGAACGGCCTCGTTTATTATTCCTGCGGGTATCGAGGTGTATGGCGGGTTTTCCGGAGTTAGCGATGACGAGACGGCAGAAGAACGAGACTTGCGGTTGAACAGGACCTTTTTCAGTGGGATGATCGGTAGTACGAAGGAAGAGAATGCCTATCGTGTGGTAACGTTTGGTATGAAACAGCATAAAAACAATGCCACAGCCCCTGTCGAAGGCGCTGCTTATTATGACGATCCCAATCCCGAGATTGCGTTACTCGACGGAGTCTTTATCATCGATGGAAATGCCAATCACCCCTCTGATGTCGATTGGCAGTCGGGTGGAGGCGTTAAAGTTACGGCCAATGGTTTGTTGCGCAATTGTGCCGTGTTTAACTGCGAGGCTTCCGACAAGGGAGGTGGAGTTTATTTGGCTCCGGAAGGTCGCATTACCGGCTCGGTGGTTTATAAAAATATAGGAGCCAATGGAGGTGGCATTTATGCCGACAATGCTTCGATGGTGGTGAATTGTACGGTCGTCGATAATATGACAACCAGCAACGGTGTTGGAGGTGGTATATCGATAGGAGAGAAACCGATTGTCGTCAATTCCATATTTTGGCTGAACGACTCGGGTAACGGAAAGAATATTTACGGGAATATGTCTCAACAGGTCGATACCACATTTACCGGGTATCGGTATCAGAATTATATCTTTAACCATTGCGCCGTCGAAGGACTCAAAGTGATCGGTTTCGGCAATCTTGCCTTGACCAGTACCAATGACAATGTATCGACCATAGTAGGATTGAGCACACCCGGTTTTACATCTCCCGAGAATAATGATTACACGCTCAAACGTACTTCTTCGCTCATTCGTAGCGGTATCGAAGTGAATCAACCCGATGCTCCTCTGATGCAGGCATTGCATCTCGCTCAATTTGATTTGCTCAATACAGACCGGTTCTATCTGGGCTCTTCTCTGCGCGATTATTTCGATGTGGGAGCGTTCAGCTATAACGGTTCTACTGCAATCGACCCGGCAGGAAATACTGAGGCCGAACATGGAGCCGACGGCATTTATCGGTTATATGTATCGCAAACTTCACAGGGACTGGCCAATGGCCGTAGCTGGCGGAATGCTTTGGGCGATATACAGGAGGCGCTCGATTATTTTGCAAACGAGGCCAATTTCGCGAACGACCCCAATGCCTCTTCCCGCAGGTGCGAGGTATGGGTGTCGAAGGGTACATACAACCCCAGAACCGCCGTGAGGGAGAATGAGTGGGGAACATCATTTATCCTTAACCGATATTCGTCGATATATGGTGGATTCAGGGGTAGTAATTTGCCATATTACGAAAGTTGGATCGAACCGTTCAAGATCGATCCGGCTAAACGGATCGACGCTTCCGGGTCATGGGACGGGGAAAATTATTGTTATACATTGGGAACCGATGGTATGATCACGTTCTATCCCGATGTGAAAGCCTTGTCTGACGAGCCTTCTTCGTGGTTTTTGCATTTTATGACCGACGAGCTCTCGGCCTCGGCGCCGACGGTAACGGTCAACGGTTTTCAATTGCCCGACGAATTGGTTTTGCCGGTTATTGTGACCGATAGTACCACCGAGTATGTGTATGATTTGCGCTATTTGGCCATCGGAAATACCGACCCCGAAACCGCTCCCCGTATAGAATCGGTCCGCATCGAAGGATTGCCTGCGGGAACTATCATATATGATGCCACTATCGATAATCGTAAATCATCTACGGTGATTGCTACCGAGATTGTTTCTACACAAATATTATCTGCCTCTACCGGGACATCGTATGCCCCGGTAGTCGATATGAATAATCTTACTTGGGCAACCAGAGGTAGTTCTTACATTTCGTATATCAATTCTTATGCGGCTGCGGGGAACAGTTCGGGAGAGTATGGAATGCAATATTGCGAAAATGGGAGTTTTGCATCGATCAATATTTCCAATAATAGGGCTGTTTCTTTGATAAATCGGTCGAAGAGTTATAATCCTTATTTGAGCGCTTATTTCCGATTCCCGCAGGCGGTGAAATATGAAAAGGCCAACGCAAGCAGTCGATTTTTGCATGCGACGATCCAATTCTCGTCGTTAGATGTGCAGGTGAAGACAAAGCAGATTCGAGTGCAGTTGTATTCAACCACAGGATTAAGGAAGAGTTTGATTATAAACAATCCTTCGGCAATCGAAGCGAATGTCCAATATGAATTGACAATCGATTTACGCACCAATAAGGCGTATGTGAATGGTGCGGTCATTGAGTCGGTATCCTTCGAAACCGATCTTCTTGCCGACGGCGATATGCTCTCGGTCATGACTGTGGCTCCTTATTATAATGGGAATGCCTCTTATATATCGATAATAAGTGATATTAGCATTGACAATACCGATCAAACGGGGAAGAATACGTCGAGCAACGATATTGATATTGTTACGGAAGACAAGACTCAATCTATTCCGGCCTCTTCCCAGTATTACGAAGGCGAGGCTTTTATAAACGAACGTCCTCGTCAAGATTGGAACGGCAACGGGATACTTGAAGATTTTGAATATTCCAATGAGACAATCCTTTCGGGCGATATTGGTGGCGGAGAAGGGAATTCACACGTAGCCTATTATGAGGATGCGGGAGCCGTCCGCCGAGTAGTTCTCGACGGAGTAAAATTGACAAAGGGACATGCCTATTGTACCAATCATGGGGGTGGAGCATTGTGCGCGTTGGCCCCGGTAACATTGCGTAACTGCCAGTTGTTACTCAATTCGGCCGATTTTGGCGGTGGTGCTGTCTATGCCAGTGACATAGAGATATATGGCTCTATTTTGGGGGGTAACGAAGCTCCCGGGAAATCGGGTGGCGGAGTATATCTCCGGGAAGGAGGCCGTTCTCGTATTGTCAATACGGTCATCTACAATAATACGGCGGCAATGGGGTCGGCCTATTACGCCGAATCAGGGACCGAATCACAGTTGATAAACAATACGATTGTGCGGAATGCCTATGCCGAAAACGTATCGGGTAGCATTACATCGGGAAGTACCGTGTACACGGCATCGATGACAGGGAATTCCCTTACCAATACGGTAATTTGGGGGAATGATGATGTGGAACGCATCAACATTGAAAATTGGAAAATTGTCACTTCGGCAGCCGATGTCGATGAAACGACGGGAGTTTTCGAAGTCTTTCTTGACCAAGCCAATAATGCCGTGATGGGGCCCCGCTTCGGTTTCCCCAGCGATTATTCCGGAGCTGAAAACTATTTTGCCATGGCCGACTTCTCCTTGCCTTCCTTGTCGGCTTTGGTCAACCGGGGGACAAATGGCGGTACTCGCAAGTTGGATACGCAAATCGAGATGAACCCCGACGGTACGGTGAAGAGTGAGACGATAACGATCGGACCTGTTGTCCTCGACGGCTCGGGTGAGGGCTATTATGCGGCACAAAATGCATTGGGTAGAGAGAATGTCCCCGATACGTTGCATGCTAAATGGCGTATTACCAAAGAACCCGAATCTTATCATGTTATTAAGAAAGATGGCATAGATATGATCGATGTGAAGGAGTGGAAAGAGGGGATAATCGATATTGGGGCATACGAATATGAGTCGGTATCGCTGACTCCTTTCGGCGGTAATATATTGTATGTGAAAAGTACCGAGGTGGTCTCGGATAAGGAAAACAACGGCGAAACGTGGGAAAGAGCTACTTCCAATATCCATCAAGCCTTGGAAGTATTGCTGCTCAGCCCTAATAAAAAAGATAAATATATTAAGATCGCGGCGGGTGAATATGTCCCGTTCTTAAAGGACGAGAACGGAGGATATTCATTTGTCTTGTCGAATGTCGAGGTAGAGAACCTCAATAATACGACCAAAAGTCTCACTTTGAGAGGCGGCTATCCCGAAAACCTCTCGGGGACCGATGTCTTTATGGATAATTTGAGAGATCCCATATTGTATCCGACTTATATCAGCGGAAACAGAAATGATTCGAAACATCTTATCTATGTAGATAAGTCGATGGATACAGCAGGAGAAAACAATGCCATTGCTCCGGTTTCGATAGAAGGTTTCACTTTCTTTGGGGGTAACGCTTCCGATGCGACGGGCGAGGGCTCGACGGGGGCCGCTATTTATGCCGCTAACGGGAATACGACGATACGCAACTGTTCCTTTATGTCCAACAAGGCCGCCGGTGCGACTGGTGCTGCCGTGTATCTGAATAAGGGAAATATTTATAACACGGTGTTCCATTCCAATGAGGCTTGGGGCATTGCTTTGAATGGGACGGGCAATATCATCAGCAATACTATTGCCGATAATACCAAAGGCGGTTTGTATGCTCGAGGTGCTTCGTCGGTCGAACCGTTGCAGGTATATAACAATATATTTTGGCGGAATTACACTTCGGCGATTCCTACGACCGACGACCTGAATCATCAGATAGATGTAGAGAATGCCACACTTTACAGTAATGCCGTACAGGTCGATGATGCTGTGGCCGAAATTCCTAATGCTACCTACGTGTATTGGAACACGACCTCGAATGTCGTGTTGGGTGATAAGGCTGCGACATTGAATAAAACGTTGAGTTCCGATAACGAGAGCATGTCATACGGGCCTCGGTTCGAAGCCCCCGATGCCGGGTCTCCATTGGAGAAGAGTTATAGCATACGTCCCGGTCGTAAACTCATCAATACGGGTTTCCGGTATATGACAGGGAGTGCATATAATAAAGAGGAAAACGACAAGTGGTATTCCGATCTATTTGCCTATTATCCCTTTGGCTCGATCGACGAACCTTTGGCTCCGGGCGATTCGTTGGCTGTAATTTCGTTTGTCGATGCCGGTGGTAATCGCCGTATCGCCGGAAATAGCATCGATATAGGGGCTTACGAATATCAACGGTTGTTCTATCCCAACCTGTATGTGAAACCCGACGGATTTGGCTTGGGGTCCAGTTGGGACGATGCCATGGGCGATTTGCAGGAGGCCATTTACTCGGCCTACTATTCAGGCGACCCGGACGAAAGCGGAACCTACGGTACGGTGTGGGTAGCCGGTGGCGACTATATATTGCCCACTTCATTGCAGTGGATGGCCAATGTGAAAGTGTATGGCGGTTTCAGGGGAACGAATGAAACGGAACTCACCCAACGTCAAGGGTTGTTGGCACAAAATGCTCCCCAAAGTATTTTGTCGGTAGAGGCCGAGGGCGCTCCGGTCGTATTCTCCGATAATGATACTGCCGCCGGTACGGTTGTCGAGAACTGGGCAGAGTTGAACGGATTCTATATCAAGGGTAGCAAAAACAGTCCGGCTGTAATTGTTGCCGACTCGTTTGCCATTGTCAACAGCGTCATTTATGACAATGTGAATCCCGATGGTGCTGTGGTAGAGACAGGCGGTTTGCTCTATAATGTATTGTTGCATGATAATGTGGCAGCCGCCGGAAGTACTGTCGTATTGGGCAATAAGGCTGCGGCGATTCATGTGACTGCCGCAGGAGAGGGGGCGCAGATAAGCGGTACGGGAAGGATTATCAATACCATCAACGGTACTGCGACATTGCTTTCGGGGGAGGCTTATGCTCCGCTTTATGTGGGTGATTATATTCCCCAAGATACACATTTGCGTTATCAGTTGTCTGATCAGAAAGACGAAGCTCTGTTTGGCATAGGCCTTTTGCAAGAGTCGGGTGTGGATAGTGAAGGGAATCCGGTAACGACGATAGGCGGATACACGGTGCCTAAGGTCAGAAACGAGAAGAGTTATACCGATATTATCAATCTGGCTACCGACTGCGATGTTTTGGGAAACGTCCGGCTGTTTACCGACAAGCCTCGGGGAAAAGACGGGACAGTCCGTCCCGACTACGGCTGTTTCGAAACTTGGAATACGGCAGCAGGAAAAATCGTGAACGTGAACGATAGCTACTATCCTCGATCCGGCAGTGTGGTTTATGTGGGCAAGGGAGGCGAGGTACGGCTTACCGATGCGCTCACGAGAGACTTTATTCCTTCGTACTTGTTGCTCCATCATGCCGCAGGGTTGCGCACGGGCAATCATGCTATTTCGCTCAACAACTTATCGATCGAGCGTGAATTCAGTCCGCTTATCGACAATACGACAGCTTCGTGGAGTATGGTGAGCCTTCCGTTCTCTCTTCAAGTGAGCGGCGGTACAATGTTGAACGGTATTACAATAGACGGGAAACCCGTGGAGTCGATACAGGTTGAAGATGACGCTGGCGGGGATAAGAACCTCTTATATCTGTATGGGTATGACGGAGAAAAGCGAGCCATGGATTTATATAGCGAAGTCGCTCCGCAGAATAGTAAATATTGGATATTTGAGAATGATCAGTTAGGTGCGAATATAGGTTATCTGATGGCGACACCGTCGGCTTCCGATACGGTTATCGTGCGTTTCTCCAAATCTTCTTTGGCTTTGCCGGTTTATGAAGAGGCCGATACAGAAGGGAAGAGTGTTCTTCTGAGACAATATAACTTGAAAACGGTGAGCAATGGCCGGCCCCATTTTACTTATAAGGAGAATATGGGTTGGAATCTCTTCGGTATCCCTTATTTGTGTTCTTATACCACAGAGCGAATGAGTATAGACCATATACTTTATACTTACGATTTGGCATCGCATAGCTTTGTTGCCGTAAACTCGTGGGAGGGTCATACGGTAGAACCATTCTCGGCAGTATTCACCCAAACGGCAACGGTGACAGAAACCGAAGAGTTGTCATTTGAAAAACCGACAATCCCGATAAATCCCCAGCCTGCACCTCCCGGTATCCAGTTGAGAATATCGGGTAGCAATCTCTCTGGGGGAAGTGACTGTGTATCGGTCGTTGCCGATGAGATAGACGGCGAGCCTATGAATTTCGATATGGGCAATGATGCGTTGAAGATGATGAGCTTCGACCCGAGGATTCCTCAGATTTATGTCTATAACGATGAGGGAGTACGATTTGCCCGCACCCAAACGGCCGATATCGATGGTGAAACACCAGTGGGTATCTATACGGGGGAACCGGGTGTTTATGAAATCTCGTTGACCGAGGAGTCGTTGACCGATCGCTATGAGGCTGTGATTCTCTCTGACAAGTCGAACGGGAGCAAAGTAGATTTGAAGCAGGCGTCATATAGCTTTACCACCGATGATCGGACGATGGAGTCGGGGCGGTTTACGCTTTCTTTTAAAGCGATTGACGAGGATTTATTGCGCCCGATGTTCTATTCGCCGGATAAGCGGAAATTACGCATTGTCAATCTGAAAGGTGGCGAGACAATTAACATTTATGATGCGTTGGGCAGACAGTGTGCAAGCCACCGGGCTACGGAAAATGTCGAGGAACTCGAACTTGAATCGGGCGTCTATGTGGTGCGTATAGGAGCCGACCGTATCGTGAAAGGAAAAGTGGTAGTGAAATAAAATACAACGGAGTTTCTCCCCGTTGGGGTTGTGATGGGCAAATGGAATCGTGAATTTTCATTTGCCCATGTGTTTATTCCCGATAGGAGTGGTTCGGCAAAGACGACCTTGAAAACGTTGTTCCCGTTTGCCTCTGCTCTTATCTTTCGCTATCTTTGGATAAGACAGGATGCGGCTCGGCATAGTCAAATTTGAAAACTGTGTTTTCATTTGTCTCTGCACTCGCCTTTCGCTATCTTTGGATAAGATAGGATGCGGCTCGGCATAGTCAAATTTGAAAACTGTGTTTTCATTTGTCTCTGCACTCGCCTTTCACTATCTTTGTAAAAAATAGTGTCACATGCAAAAATATGTCTTTTTCATCTTTCTCTTTTCCCTGTTTCCAAATATGGCAGGAGCTGTTTCGCCTGCAACGTACAAACAGGTGAATGATATACCGTATCGTACCGAGGGAAATCCTTATGCGTTATCGCGTTGCAAGATCGACCTTTATTATCCGGTAGGAGTCTCGGGATTTGCTACCTTGGTATGGTTTCACGGAGGAGGTTTGACCGGTGGCGAGAAATTCGTCCCAGCCGAGTTGAAGGATGCAGGCTTGGCGGTTGTGGCGGTGAACTATCGGCTGTTGTGCGATTCGGCTACGCTCGATGATTGTATCGACGATGCCGCAGCTGCCGTCGCTTGGACATTCAACCACATCGGCGAGTATGGTGGCGACCGGCGTAAAATTTTTGTGACGGGGCATTCGGCCGGAGGTTATCTCACCGGTATGGTGGGGCTGGATAAACGCTGGTTGGCGGCCTATGGTATCGATGCCGATTCGATTGCCGGATTGTTGCCGTTGAGTGGGCATGCCATTAGTCATTTTGCCTATCGCAAGCAATTGGGAATGAAAGATACCCAGCCCAGCATCGACCGGTATGCTCCTATCTATTATGTGCGGCCCGATGCTCCTCCGTTCATCATCGTTTCGGGCGATCGTGAAATGGAGATGTTGGGCCGTTATGAGGAAAATGCCTATTTGTGGCGCATGCTCAAAGTGGTGGGGCATCCCTATGTACACATTTATGAGTTGGACGGGTATAACCATGGAGACATGGTTTCGCCGGCTTTCCATATCGTTAAGAATGAAGTGAAAGCATTGTTGAAACGGCAGAAATAGAGCGATTATGTCTATGTTATTGCCATATAAGGTCTTGTTTATCGATTTGGACGATACGATATGGGATTTTAGGGCCAATTCCATGTTGGCGTTACGACAGGTTTACGATGAACTTGCCTTGTCGAAGGAGATTCCCGATTATGACCGGTTCAAAACGTTGTACATGGCTGCGAATAGAGAATTGTGGGAGGCCTATCATCATAACCGGATAACGAAAGATTTCCTGATTGTCGAGCGTTTTTCCCGCCCGTTTCGCGAGATGGGAAACTCGGTGTCGGACGATAGAGAGTTTCTCATGTTGTTGAACGACCGTTATCTCGATATTTTGGCTCGGCAAAAAAATCTGGTGCCGGGAGCTGCCGATTTACTGGATTACCTTACCGCACAGGGTTATCGGTTGTATATATTGAGTAATGGTTTTGCCGAGGTGCAGTCTCGCAAATTGGAGTCGGCCGGGATTTCAGGCTATTTCAGGCGGTTGATTCTTTCCGATGAGATAGGAGTTACCAAGCCCGACCGCCGGTTGTTCGATTATGCATTGCAACAAGTGGGGGCTGAAGCTTCGGAAACGCTTATCGTGGGAGATAATTATGACGCCGATATATTGGGGGCGATAAATGCGGGGTGGGGAACCATCTATTTCAACCGTGATAACTTGCCGATTACCGGATTACAACCCGACTATGTAGTTACGGCATTGAGCGATATAAAACAGATTCTTTGAGGACTCTCTTTTTTGTTGACGAGTGGGTCCTTAGCCTTTGCGCAGTTCTTCTCTCCGGGCTTTCTCCTCTTCCCAGTCGAACGACCGTTGCCGGTCGGCCTCGGTGACGGGCCGCAACACCTTGCAGGGATTCCCGCCGGCCACGACATTGGCCGGAATGTCGCTTGTAACTACGCTGCCGGCCGCGATAATCGTGTTGTCGCCGATGGTTACTCCCGGAGCGATGGAGACGCCGGCGCAAATCCATACATTGTTGCCGATGGTGATGGGCCATGCATATTCGAGCCATTCGTTCCTCCGTTCCACGTCGGTGGGATGCCCGGCCGTATAAAGTCCCACGTTGGGTGCGATAAGCACGTTGTCGCCGATGGTGATGGGTGCCTCGTCGAGCATGATGCAGTTGTAGTTGGCAAAGAAGTTCTTCCCTACATGAATGTTGTGCCCGTAGTCGCAAAAAAATGGCGATACGATTGTGAATCGTTCGGGCGTGGTACCGATGATTTGGCGGAGCAAGTGCTCGCGCTCTTCGGTTTGCGAGGGGCGCAGCCGGTAATTCAATTCAAACAGTTTGTCTCGGGTTGCCTGCAATTGTACGAGTAGTTCGGGAGCTGTCGCATCGTACAACAGGCCGCTCTCCATTTTTTCTTGTTCGGTCATCATTGGGTTATTGTTCACTTAGAAAGTATAGGCCGTCGATTTTCGACAGCCGGTTTTTTAAATTTTCCATGAGCGAACGGCGTATGCGCAGGGTCATTTCACAATCCATTTCAAACAGTTGCGAAATGATCGTGGGGTTTTCTTCTTTGACAATGCGCATGACTTCGTTCATGAGGGGGTATTCAAATCCGAAACGCACTTCGTCTTCGACCTGCCGTTCTACGATTTCATTGGCGGCAATGGCTTCGGCGGCAGCTTCGCGGTAGGCGACGATGAGCCCGCTTGTGCCCAATTTGATACCGCCGAAATAGCGTACGACGACAATGAGTATATCGGTCAGACCGGCCGAATTGATTTGTCCGAGAATAGGTTTCCCGGCTGTTCCCGAGGGCTCGCCGTTGTCGTTTGAGCGGAAGTCCTTGCGTTCGTGCCCCAGCATATAGGCCCAGCACACGTGGCGCGCGTCGTAATACTCTTTTTGATATTTTTCGAGTTGTGTTTTCACCTCTTCGACCGATACGACGGGAATGGCAAAAGCGAGGAATTTACTCATCTTCTCTTTGTAAATTCCCTCCGAAGTGCGCGATATGGTCAGGTAGGTATCGTCCATATAAAGCAAAAAGAGCTTACTTCTTGCAAAAGTAAGCCCTTTTTGGCGAATACGCAAGTGTCAATATTTATGCTCGTCGCTTTTCATCTCCTGAGCCGTGATGGGTTTGGCGTCCATGGCTCTCCACACATAGAAGATGTAGGCGAGGACGAAGGGAATAAACAGGGAAACTATGCTCATGGTTTGGAGGGTGAAGAGGCTCGACGAACTGTTGTAGATGGTCAGCGAACTTTGCATATCTACGGCCGAGGGATAATAAGCGGTTTGGTTATAACCGGCTATGAAAAAGAGACTCAGTACGACCAGCACGGTGCCGATTCCCGAGAACCAAATGCCCCGGGTGAAGTGCCGGGCGAAAACAGAGCGAATGAGGGCATATAGTACCAAGGCCACTCCGATTAAGAACAAGGCCGCAACCCACGGCATCTCCACGAAATTGTAGAAATATTTGTATGGCCTTTCGAAAATCGTTCCCGATGGATCTATTTCATAACCGTTGGCCAAGAGCGTGGCGGTGACAAACGAGAGGAAAAGGAGAACGAACAAAATCCCATTTGTCAATACCTGTTTGCGGGATTTCTCGAATAGTCTGTCGTTTTTGATGTTGTTCATGAAATAGAGGGCTCCTTGTACACGGGCCAAAAAGAATACGGTAAATCCCAATAGCAGGTTGCGTACGTCGAATATGGCTTCCAATCCATGCCAATGGTTGGTCCAACTGCTGATAACGGGTGCGCTGGCCGTAGTGAGATTCCCTTTGTTCACGACAAAGTCGGCTCCGGTAAAGAATGTCCCTACGGCAATACCCAGCAATACGGGCCCTACGGTTCCGTTGATGAGTAAAAAAGTGTCGTAAGTTTTCTTGCCGAGGAAGTTGCCGCTTTTCGAGCGATATTCATAGGAGACGGCTTGTATGATAAAGCTGAACAAGATGGCCATCCACAGCCAGTATGCCCCGCCGAAACTGGTAGAGTAGAATAGCGGGAAAGAGGCGAAGAAGGCCCCGCCGAAGACCACGAGCGTGGTGAAGGTAAATTCCCATTTGCGGCCGAGAGAGTTGATCATCATGCTCTTTTCTATCTCGGTTTTCCCCATGGTGGACAATAGTGATTGCCCTCCCTGTACGAATAACAGGAATACCAGTAATGAGCCCAGCAGTGAGATGAGAAACCACCAGTAATGTTGGTAAAATAGTTCGTTCAGTTCCATAGTGTTTGTTTATTTTTGTTCGGATCCTTTTTTAATTTGTTTCAACATGATACCCACCTCGGCGATAAGCAAGACGGTGAAGAGGGCGGCAAACATCCAGAAGGTGGTTTGCACCGAGGCAACTTCGATTTTGGAAATGGCGGCGAAGGTGGGCATAATATCTTGTATGACCCACGGTTGACGACCCATTTCGGCGACGATCCACCCCGATTCCAAGCAGACGTATCCCAGCGGGATCGTCAATACGGCTATCCACAGCATCCATTTGAGCTGTGCCAGTTTATCTTTATAAGAGAGTACCAGTATGAGAATGAAAAAGAGGAGGAAATACCCGCCCAAGATAATCATGATGTGGAACGAGTAGAATACGAACGGCACGTGGGGAATGAGTTGTTCCACCGAATCGACATAGCCGTAGCCGAAGTATTCGTAATTGGCTTCGAGCCGGGCTTTGGCTTCGGCCATAGCCGTAGTGTCGTTGTTTTGCCGGGCGGTATTGAAATCGGCGAGGGCAGCGATGGCCAATCGGCCCCGCTCCATTTTCTCGTGAGCCGAGAGGGCGGTAATATCCTCGCCTTTGAGATTCTTGTCGGCATAACCGCCATCGATAATATCGTTGATGCCCGGGACAAACCCGTCGATTTCACGGGTTGCCAGTATGGACAAGAGTTTGGGAATAGGTATGTCGAAAAGGAATTCTTTTTCGTCGTTATCGAATTTCTTGTCGGGGTTGAGGATTCCGAATGCGATAAGTTCCTGTCCCTTTTTCCCGTGATAGACACCTTCCATGGCGGCCAGTTTCATGGGTTGTTTTTCGGCGACCTGATAGGCCGAGCCGTCGCCGGTGTAGGCCACGATTATGGTCCCGGCCAATCCTACCCATGCTCCTACGCGGATACTATATTTGGCCAAGAAACTTTCCCGGTTTTTCAATAGATACCAAGCACTTATGCCTACTACAAACACTCCGCCCAACACCCAACCGGCCGAGACGGCGTGGAAAAACTTGTTGACGGCGACCGGCGAGAGGACCAATGCCCAAAAATCGTCCATGACGTTGCGGGCAGTCTCGGGGTCGAACTTCATGCCTACGGGATATTGCATCCATGAGTTGGCGACCAGAATCCACAGAGCCGAGATCGATGCCCCTATGGCGGTGAGCCATGTAGAGGCGAGGTGGAAACCTTTGCTTACCTTGTTCCACCCGAAGAACATTACTGCAATGAATGTGGCTTCCATGAAGAATGCCATAATGCCTTCGATGGCAAGCGGAGCCCCGAAGATGTCGCCTACAAACCAGCTGTAATTCGACCAGTTGGTGCCGAATTGAAATTCGAGGATAATACCGGTAGCCACCCCTATGGCGAAATTGATGCCGAAGAGGGTCATCCAATATTTGGTAATGGTTTTCCATCGTTCGTCTCCGGTACGGTAGTAAATGGTTTCCATGATGCTGACGATTATTCCCAATCCCAAGGTGAGTGGGACAAAAAGCCAGTGGTAGATGGCGGTGAGAGCAAATTGAGCTCTCGACCAGTCAACGAGAGTGAAAAGATCGTTCATAGCTCTTATGATTGTTGTTTTTAGAATTATTGCGGGTTCGTGAGATTTTCGATAACGGCATTCGCCCTTTCTTCGTCGGTATCGAAGTCCTTTTGTAAAATGTTGGGGAAAAAGAACAGCCGAAGAATAAAAAACAGGATAAACAGTTTGATGAGAATGATCGCCCAAAGTGTTTTCCCTAAGGTCATAGCCCGGAATCCTTCGATATAAAAGCGTACGATTCGAAGCAAAATATTGCTCTTTCCCAAACTTTTATTCTCTTCCATGTCGTGCTTGTTCTGTTTTTTTAATGGTTTTACAATATTCGGTATATTTTATGATTAATACAAATTTGTATCCATTATTTTTTTTACATATTCGGATTTATTTTTTTAAACAACGATTATACGGTTTGTTTGGTTTGAAAAAATTTCGATAAAAATAGAATGGGATTGATAAATTGTATTACCTTTGCAACGCATTGGTTTCGAAACCTCGTTCGAGGTGTAGAATGAAAAGGGAATCGGGTGAGAATCCCGAACAGTCCCGCTGCTGTAAGCTCCATAAAGGGTGCCGAGATTACTTGAAAGCCACTGATTTGACGATTGGGAAGGCCTCGGTTACCGGAGTAAGTCAGAAGACCTGCCATGCTTTTTGTCATTAGCTTTCGGGGGGTAGAGCTTGTGAATCTGCGGAACGGGTGAGTCACCTGCGTTCGTTTGTTTGCATAAAAGACTTTCTGGTTGTATTCCCGCGAAGGCTGTTTATAAAAATAGTCCGATGGAAAGACGTTGTCGTTGGTTCAGTTTCGTGGTTTGTGCCGTGTTGCCGTTTGGTGCGTGGGGGCAGGCGAATGCCGGAGCCTCGTCTCTCGATTCCATTCAAACGCTGGGCGAGGTGATGGTCACGGCCAACCGGTACAGTGAGGTGATTCCTTCGCAAAAGCTCACGGGAAAGGAGTTGAAAGCGTTGAACAGTTTCTCGGTAGCCGATGCCATACGTTATTTCTCGGGATTGCAAATCAAGGATTACGGGGGTGTGGGCGGTTTGAAGACCGTGAATCTGCGCAGTATGGGAACCAACCACATGGGGGTTTATTATAACGGGATTCAGTTGGGTAACGCCCAAAACGGTCAGGTGGATTTAGGCAAATTCTCTCTCGAAAACATCGAAGAGATTTCGTTGTACAACGGGCAGAAGAGCGAGATATTCCAGTCGGCCCGCGAGTTTGGTTCGGCCGGTTCCATCTATTTGACTACCCGTCGCCCCAAGTTCAAACCGGGAGAGACTTCGCATTTGAAGGCTTCGCTGAAGACGGGTTCGTTCGACTTGATCAATCCGTCGGTGCTGTTTGAGTATAAACTCAGCGAGACGGTAAGCATGACCTTTAACAGCGAGTGGGTCAATTCGAGCGGGAAATACAAGTTCCGGTATAAGCGGGTCACCCCTTCGGGCGAAGTGGCTTATGACACTACGGCGACCCGGCAAAACGGCGACATCGACGCCGTGCGTTTCGAAGGCGGATTGCAGGGCTACCTGACCAACGGATTCTGGAAAGCCTATGTCTATCATTACACTTCGGAGCGGGGTATCCCCGGAGCCATTGTCAACAATGTATGGCGCAACGGTGAGCGGGTGTGGGACCGTAACTCGTTCGTACAAGGCGTTTATCAACAGGATATTACCCGTAAATATGGCATTAAGGTCAATGCCAAATATGCTTTTGACTACACCCATTACATGAATAACGACGACAAGCTCATGCGGGTCGATAACCAGTATAAGCAGCGCGAGGCCTATATTTCGGTGGCCAACAAATATTCGATTCTCGACAACTGGGATGTCTCGGTGGCCTACGATATGCAGTGGAACGGGCTGTCGGAATATATGTCGGCCAGCCGCTACACCCATTGGATTTCGGCGGCGACCGCCTTTTCGTTGGCCGACCGGTTGAAAATGCAGGCCAGCGTATTGGCCACGCTGGTCGATGAAACGGCCGACGGGCAGGCCAAGTCGCCCAATAAAAGCAAGGTGACGCCGGCAGTTTTCCTTTCTTACCAGCCCTTGAAGAAATACAACTGGGTATGGCGGGCTTTTTACAAGCAGATATACCGTATGCCCACCTTCAACGACCTCTATTATGCCGATATGGGCAATGCGGTGCTGAAACCCGAGAGCGCTACCCAGTATAATGTGGGTTTCACTTATGCTGTCGCGCCCAAGAAGGGATTCCTTTCGGGATTCCATGTCGGGGCCGATGCGTACTATAATTTGGTAAACGATAAGATTATAGCTTATCCCAAAGGACAGCAATTCAGGTGGACCATGCTCAACCTCGGGAAGGTCGATATACGGGGCGTCGATGTGCAGGCTACGGCCACGTTCCGCCTGCCTTACGAAATAAACCTCATGGCCAAGGTACAATACACCTACCAAGAGGCCATCGATATTACCAGTCCGCGCGATAACTACTATCGCAACCAGATTCCCTATATCCCGTGGCACAGCGGTTCGGCCATATTGGGGTTGACTTACAAGGATTGGGGGCTCAATTACAGTTTTGTCTATGTGGGTGAGCGCTACAACCAGCAGGAGAATATCGAGTACAATTATGTGCAGCCGTGGTACACGAGCGATTTGTCGCTGGTGAAAACGTTCCGGATAAAATCGGTCGATTTGAAAGTGACGGCCGAAGTGAACAACCTGTTGAATCAGGCTTATGATGTCGTATTGAATTATCCCATGCCCATGCGCAATTATCGTTTGGGTATAGCTATCGAATTGTGATGAGAGCGTTTGTCCGACATATTATTTGGGGGGTGATGTTGTCCGCATTGGCATTGGCTTCTTCTTGCCGCGAGGATGAGGTGGTTGTCTTGTCCGAACGCGAAGAGTCGCTTTTCGGCGAGAATACATCACCGAGTTATGCCGGGCTCTATTTGCTGAACGAAGGGAATATGGGTTCGAACAAATGTACGCTCGACTTTGCCGATTTTGAAAACAATTGTTATGTGCGCAACCTCTATGCCGAGAGGAATCCCAATGTCATCAAGGAGCTGGGCGATGTGGGCAACGACATAGAGATATACGGCTCCAAGATGTATGCCGTGATCAACTGTTCGCATAAAGTCGAGGTTCTCGATGCCCGCACTTGTCGGCGAATCGGGCAGGTCGATATTCCCAACTGCCGGTATATTACGTTTGACAAGGGCTATGCTTATGTGTCGTCCTACGTGGGTCCTGTGGGAATCGACCCCAATGCCCAGCTGGGAGCCGTATTCCAAGTCGATACCGCCACGCTCGAAATTACGGCCGAGGTGACTGTGGGTTACCAGCCCGACGAGCTGCTCGTGCAAGACGGACTTCTTTATGTGGCCAATTCGGGCGGTTACCGTAAACCCGATTACGATTATACGGTCTCGGTGGTCGATATTGCCACGATGACACAGATTCGCAAAATTCCCGTGGGCATCAACCTGCACCACATACGGGCCGACCGATATGGAAAACTGTGGGTCTCTTCCCGGGGTGATGAGCGATCGGTACCCTCCCGGTTGTTTGTGCTGGAAAAGGATGGGCGTACGGGCCGCATGGAGGTAAGCGATACGCTCGACATACCGTGCAGCGAAATGGATATTTGCGGCGATTCGCTCTATCTGTGCAGTGTGGCGTGGAGCGATGTGACGCAGGAGAATAGCGTGACGTATGGCATTATCGACGTGCGTACCGGCGAACTGCTCTCGAATGGTTTTATTCAGGACGGGACAGAGGGCGACATAGAGATACCCTATGGATTGAAGGTGAACCCCGAGAATGGCGACATCTATGTGACCGATGCCAAAAATTATGTGTCGAGCGGCAATCTGCATTGTTATGGCCGCGACGGGAAACGGAAATGGAGTGTGCGCACCGGAGATATACCGGCGCATATGGTTTTGTTGAGTAAGATGGAGAAATAGAAATGATATGAAAAAAGTATGGTATTTTTTTACGGTGACCTTATTCGTGGCGTTGGCCTCGTGCCAGTCCGATACGCCTTCGATGATTGAGTTGGGGCTCGACGACACTTACGTGGTGGAGCGCATGAAGAGCCTTACGTTGCACCCCGAGTTTACCGGAGAACGGTATGAGTGGCGGCTTTCATACGAAACGGCGGCGGGTGTCGTTTCCGATTCGCTGGTGGCGACCTCTCGCGACTATACTTTTGTGGCCGGCGAGGAAGGTACCTACCGGTTGAAGTTGAATATTTTCGACCCGGCTAATCCTATTGAACACCTTATGCAGATTGTCGTGCGTCGCGAAGAGGTGGCCTATTCTCCCTATATCGCCCGGGTATATGAATATCGCCCGGCACCGGGGCAGTTTGTCAACGTGTTGCCCAAATATGAAGAGGGCGACACCGAAGAGACCATGCGGCAGAAAGCCGAGGATTGTCTTGCCTACAATGCCGGATCCATGATTTCGCTGGGCGGTTACGGCGGCTATGTGGTCGTGGGCTTCGACCACACGATAGTCAACCGTCCCGGGGAGTACGATTTCAAGGTGCTGGGCAACGCTACCCAAGGCGGAAGCGAACCGGGTATCGTGATGGTATCGGTCGATGTCAACGGCAACGGTATGCCCGACGACGAGTGGTATGAGTTGGCTGGTAGCGAATATTATAAAGAGACCACGGTAAAGGGCTACGAAATTACCTACTATCGGCCCGACGAAGATAAAACGCCCGAGCCCGGGAGCAGTGCGAGTATCACCGATGTTACCTATCAGCATTGGACCGATAATCAAGGGGGGGATGGATACATATCGAGGGTAGTTTTTCACCAGCAACCCTATTACCCTCAATGGCTTCCCTACGAGTCGCTGACTTTCGAGGGGACCCGTTTGGCCGACAATGCGGTCGATGAGAGCGGTAACGGTTCGTATTATGTATTGAATTCCTACGATTGGGGGTATGCCGACAACTATCCCAACAACAACGAGAAGATCGGCTTTAACATCGATTGGGCTGTCGATGATAAGGGTAACCCCGTGTCGCTGTCGGGAATCGACTTTGTGAAGATTTACACCGGTGTCAATCAGTTTAACGGCTGGGTAGGCGAATGTTCGACCGAGGTAGCCGGTGTGACCGATCTGCATATCGCGGAATGAGATGAAAAATAACCAGATAAACTATAATTATTAACCCATTAAAAACTTTTAGCAATGAGAAAAATTTTACTTGCATTGGCCGTTTGTTTCTGTGGTGCAGTTTCGGCCGAAAACATTGTGCTGGATTTGTCGAACCCGGGAGATTTCCCCATCGAGTATGACGATAATAACGTGTGGACCGGGGTGTATGACAATACGGCAAATATATTTTCCCAAGAGTTTATGTTTACTCATACATCTCCTTTTGGTGGATACTACAATGGCTTTGTAGCCAGTAAATCGACTACGATTCTCGAATCGGCCGGTATGGACGACCAGTTCGGCTGTATGGCCAAGGGCGGTGTAGCCGGTGAAGGTACGCCCTATTTGATCGCTTATTGGGATTCCTATACCGAATCGAAGTCTGAAGATAAGAGTTGCGAGGTGTTTACATCGTCCCCCTACTATGCCGTAGGGTGCTATGTGTGCAACAACCCCTATGCCTATTATGTGATTCAGAAAGGGAACGCTTATGCCCCCAACAAGTTTGAACAAGGTTCTTGGTTCAAACTGATTGCTCACGGGCTCGATAACGATAGAAACGAAACGGGTACGGTTGAATACTATTTGGCCGATTACCGCTCGGAGAATACCGAGGAGTGGACCTTGAACGACTCGTGGGAATGGTTCGACCTCTCTTCGCTGGGGCAGGTGGCTTCGATCTATTTCACTATGGAGTCGAGCGATAATTCAGAAGGCTATATGAATACTCCCTCTTACTTTTGTCTCGATAAACTTACGGTGTCGGACCAAGAACCGACCGCAATCGACGAAACTACGGTTGCTGCTGTGAAGGCTTATTACGACCGTTCGGCCGGTTGTGTGCGGGTACAGGTATCGACTCCTGCCACGGTTTCCGTTTACAGCGTGAATGGCGCATTGGTTGCCCGGCAACCGGTTGCCGGTTCGGCAGCTATCGACCTGACCGCTGTTCCCTCGGGTGTATATATCGTGCGTTGCGGTGCATACAGCGTGAAGATTGTAAAATAAACTCTGTTGAGAGAGTATATGATAATTTTTAGTTAAGTCCCTACTGCCATAGGGTTTGGCGCCTCCGGCGAAGTGATTCGACGGAGGCGTATCTTTTTTTTAACGGGGGTCAAGTAAAAAATACCGCATAAATTGGATTGATTCTAATTATATATTATATCTTTGTAAAAAATAAAAATATAGAGTTATGCTAAGTAAAAAAATGGAAGAGGCTCTCAATGCCCAAATCAATGCCGAGTTTTGGTCGGCCTATTTATATCTGTCGATGTCCAATCACTTTGCCGCAGCCGGTAATCCCGGTTTTGCCAACTGGTTTTCGGTACAGTTCCAAGAAGAACAGGCACATGCTACTATCTTTATGAAATATGTGCTCTCTTGCGGTGCGAAAGTTACGCTGGCTCCGATTGCCGAGGTAAAAACCGAATGGGCTTCGCCGCTCGAAGCTTTTGAAGATACGTTGGCCCATGAAAAGAAAGTGACAGCCTTGATTCATCATTTGTGTGTATTGGCCGATGAGGAGAAAGATTTCGGTACGGCCAATATGTTGAAATGGTTTGTCGATGAGCAAATCGAGGAAGAGGCTGGTGCACAGGAACTGATTGACAGCCTCAGAATGATCAAGGATAACGGTTTCGGTCTTTATATGCTCGACAAAGAGTTGAAGACCCGCACCTATGTAGAGCCTTCTCCGCTGGCCAAGTCGGCCGAATAATACCGCGCCCGGCTTTGTATAATGATAGAAGACACAGGGCAGTTCCCGGCGTGGAACTGCCCTGTTTTTGTTTTGAAATGAAGATATGTCGGAATACCTTTTCCTCGGCATAGATTGTGGTTTTAACACAATTTGGTTATAGTAACGTTTGTATTAACATATATAATACGCTATTTCCTATATATTTGCAATCGTAAAATGGAGAGAATCCAGATGAAATGAATCTGATAGTCATTTATTAATAGGAAGAAGATATGATTTACATTCTGTTTATAGCAATTACATTGGTGAGTTTCGCCGTGCAACGGACGTTACAAAGCAAGTTTGAACGTTATTCAAAAATTCCCATTCCTTATGGCTTGACGGGGCGGGATATTGCCGAACGAATGTTGCAGGAGAATGGGATAAACGATGTTACGGTCACACAAATCGACGGACGTTTGACCGACCACTATAACCCGTCCACTCATACGGTCAATCTCAGCAAGGAGGTCTATTATGGCAACAGTGTGGCTGCGGCTGCCGTGGCCGCGCACGAATGCGGTCATGCCGTGCAGCATGCCCGGGCCTATACGTTCCTGAATATACGTTCGGCGCTGGTGCCGTTTGTGAGTTTTGCATCGAATTGGGTGCAGTGGATTTTGTTGATAGGAATCCTTACCATACAAGTTTATCCGACCATTATGTTTATCGGGATCATCTTGTTTGCCGCTACGACGTTGTTCAGTTTCATCACCTTGCCGGTCGAGATTAATGCCAGCCAACGGGCCTTGGCGTGGTTGAACGGTGCCGGGGTGACCGACGCAACCACCCACGACAAGGCCAAGGACGCTTTGAAATGGGCTGCCTATACCTATGTGGTGGCCGCATTGGGTTCGTTGGCAACGTTGGTTTACTACATTCTTATTTTTGCAGGAGGACGCAGGGACAATTAAAAGTTATTCAGAATAAAAGGCAACAAAGGCCGCCATCTCGATTTCTGATGGCGGCCTCTGTTTTAAAAATCGGAAGAAAAATGACGGCATATTTTGTGTATATAAATGATTCGCCGTAATTTTGTTTGGTTTTTTACAGAATTGCATAAACTTGTGTTTCTTTTGGAAAAATATTCAAGAGGATAAAAAAGATTGTTTATGGGTCTATAGATAAATATGAAAAAGTTTTTGTATAGGTGTTTTATGATTTCAGGAATAATCCTAAGCACACAAATCGTTAACGCACAGCGAGTCGCCTTGAAAAGTAATTTGATCGATTGGGCTACGTTATCTCCCAACTTGGCCATGGAGGTGAGGCTCAACCAGAAATTTACACTCGATATAAGTGCGACGACCCATCCATTCTCTTTCACGATTGCCGATATAAAAGCGACTCATTTCAGGTTACAACCCGAATTGCGGTATTGGTTCAATCGGCCTATGGCCCGCCATTTTGTGGGAGTGGGTCTATTGGGAGGATTGTATAACTTGCGGGTGAAAGAGCATTTTTATGAAGGCGATATTTGGGGGGCGGGGATTACCTATGGGTATGCTTTTGTGCTGAGCCGCCATTGGAACATGGAGGCGACCCTCGGAGTGGGTATGGCTCGGGCGAGAGCTTTTGATTATCGGGTCGATGAAGAGAAACCGGCAACTCCCAATCTTTTGAAGTGGACTCCTGTTCCTATTCGGTTGGGGCTTTCGTTCTCTTATCTGTTTAAGTGATTATAAATTGTGTCCATGTTGAATTTTAATACATTCCGCCTGCTTGTTCTTGCGGGTATATTCTTTATTATTGGAACTTTGTCGTTGTGGGCCCGCGATATAAATGTGCGGGGTACGGTCTCCAATATCGAGGGCGAACCTATGTATAGGGTGAGCATTTACAATGCCGCGACAAACAAACTGGTCGGTTCGACCAATGAAGATGGAAAATATCTGGTAAAAATAGATTCGGAGGGAGAATTGCTTTTCGCTTCGTTGGGGTATGAAGAGCGGAAGGTGGCCGTTCGGGGAGAGTTGACGATAGATGTCGAACTTGAACCTTCGGCAATTGCGCTCGACGAGGTTGTCGTTTCGGCCAAAAAAATTACCGACAATGTGATTCCCGAACCCACCGACATAGAGGTGAAAGGGAATTATTTTCATATCAAGACCCGGGTGAAAATTCCCAAGGAGCTTTTTTCTACGAATGCCCGCATGATTATTCAACCGGGAATCTACAATGTGACCCGTGACCAGATGTTAATGCTCGAGCCGTTGGTATTTGATGGGAAAGAGTATGCCATTACCCAAGAACGCATGTATGATTATGATTTGAGCCAAGACCCTTTGGCCCGATACGTTCAGGTGAAGCAAAGTTCTTCCCGCCGGGACGATTTGGTGGGGTATAACGACTCGATTTATGTGGAGAATCCCAATGACGATTTCCGTTGTGATATGATGGTGGCGATGGAGAATTACAATCGAGTTTTGTATCGCGATACATTTGTCATTGCCCGCGGGGTGGTGAATCCGTTACGTTTTTTGGAGTATGAAATCCCCGGGAGTGCGGTGAAAAACGAAAGTTTCTTCCCGCAGCCCGAGATGCAGTTGCGCGATACGAGAGGCGACGTGAACTTGACATTCAAGGTGAATAAAAGCGATCTCGATCTCGACGCGGGGAACAATCGCAGCGAACTTAACTCGCTGATCGACCAACTGCGCCAAATCGAGAGTGACCCGAATGCCCGGTTGAAAAGTTTCTCTATTGAAGGGACGGCGTCGCCGGAAGGGAATTACGAAAAGAACAAGCAGTTGGCCCAACAGCGTATGTTGTCGGCCATGTCGTTTGTCCTTGGTAAGTTGGACGATTCAACTCGCAGACAGCTCGATATAAGTACGACAGCGTCGGTAGAATCATGGAGCCGGGTCGTCAATTTGCTGCGTGCCGATGGGAAAACCAAAGAGGCCGACGCCATACAGGCGGTTATCGACAAATATCCCGGAAATCCCAATCGGCAGTCGAGGGCTGTGGTGGCATTGCCGTTTTATCGTCCGTTGATTACCGGTCAATATTTGCCGAGGTTGCGCCGGGTAGGTTATGAACTGCTCTTTTCGCAGTATCGTTATCTTACCGACGAGGAGATTGCGGCATTGTATCGAGACAACAGTGCGGCGCTCTCGCGGAATGAATTTTGGCGGTTGTACAATCTTGCCGAATCGAAAGAAGAGCGGGAAGCGATATGCCGGAGGGCATTGGAGGTCTATCCCAAATTTCTGGTGGCGGCAACCGATTTGTCGGCTATGCTTATCGAGAAGAGAACACCCGACCCGGAGTTGCTGCTCCCTTATCTCGATATGCCGGAGTTGCCCGACGAAACGAGGTTGAATCAGGTGGTGGCTTGGCTTTCGGCCGGACGTTATGTTCAAGCCGATTCCTTGGCTGCTTATTTGCCCGATGAGGGTGTTTACCATAAGGCCAGAATCTACGCGGCAGCTTTGAACGGACGTTATAACGAAGTGATGCAGGAAATTTCGGAAGAGTCGTCCTTTAATGAAGTGTTGATGTTGTTGGCTATCAAAGCGAACGATCAGGCTTGGGAAAAAGCCAAACTGCTCGGTAATTCGGCCAAAGAAAATTATATCAAGGCGGTGGCTGCCAATCGGGTCGATGAGGTGGTTCGTGCGTTGTCCTATTTGGATGCCGCGTTCAAGAAAGACCCGTCGTTGCGCGATATAGCCAGTGTTGATGGCGATGTGTTGGATTTGTTACAAGACGAGGAATAAGATATGATAATAGAATATGTTATGCGTAGTTTGACTTTGTCGGTTCGGCTCGTGTTCCTTTTCCTGCTTTTGGGTGCAGGGAGTATAATGGCCCAAGAGCCGGTTCAGAAGGATACGACCCAATTCAACGGATTGGATTATATGCTGCAAAAACCGGCAAAGAACGAGACTTATGTCCAAAAGAGAGTGGGCGATCACCTCTTTGTGTCGGGCGAAACGGGCCTTGTCATGGACCGTTCGGCGGGTTCGCTGTTTGTCACTCCCGGGCTGGGGCTTCGTGTCGGGGCCACGGTGGGTGATTGGTTTACCCCGGTACACGGTATGCGTGTGGGGCTGAATGCCGGGTTGCACAATGGACTTGGAGGAGTAAATCCCTATTTTGCCGGTGTGTCGGCCGATTATTTGATGAATATTACCGCCTTGTTGCGTAAAGATAATCCGGCACGCATGTTCGAATTGATAGGTGTGGCCGGAGGTGAATATCAGTTGTTGTACCGTAGAGGCGATTGGACGCATGCCGGAGGTTTCAGGTTGGGCATGCAGACCCGGTTTAATTTCTCGCCGCTCACCTTTTTCTACCTCGAGCCTCGCGTGGGAATCTATACCGATGGGATAGACGGGATAAAGACATGGATGCGGTATGATTGGGAGGCTTCGTTGATGGCCGGCTTGGGTTATCGGTTGCTTTCGGCTCCGGTGCGTCGCCACGAGCCTTTTTGGGGGGCCGGTCAAGGCCTGTTTCTCTCGGCTGCGGGAGGTGCGGCGGCGACGTTGACGAGTGCTTCGAACTTCCTGCTCGATCCCGGAGCTACGGCCATGGTCTCGATCGGTGAGCAGTTTACTCCGGTATCGGCATTGCGGTTGTCGGGATTGTTGCGGTATTTGAAAACCGGCAAGATGTATGACAAGGAATCTTTTGGTTTGCAACTCGATTACTTGTTTAATATGCATGCTTTGTTTGGAGGATATGATCCTGCGCGAGTATTTGAGTTGTCGGGGCTGGTGGGTGCCGGATACCATTCGGTGGCTGTCGATGATAAGCTCAATACGCGGTGGAGTGTGGGAGCAGGCTTGCACGGTGAATTCCGGTTGTCGGGGCATTGGGGCGTATTTGTGGAGCCTCGGGTCGATGTCTTTTCCAATGGCTCGTGGGGCGATGAGTTGAGTGCTGTCGATCCCCTGCCGTCGGTGTTGGCCGGGTTCACCTATCGGCCCGTATCTCCTGCGGTAAATCGGGCAGCCATAGAAGATGAACCGTTTGAGTTTCCTCGGCCTGTCGGAAATCTCTATTTGACGGCCGGCGGGGGGTTCGCCGGAGTGATGAAGTCGTCGCTTTCCAACCCGTTGCCCAATAAAGGATACCGTGTATTCGGCGGATTGGGCACATGGTGGAACCGGGTTTCGGGAGCCCGGCTGTTGCTCAATTATTCGTCGCTCGATGCACCCTCCTCTTCGTATAGGACATTGGCTGTCGGTTCCCAACTCGATTATCTGTTGAACTTCTCCAATCTTTTTTATGGTTATGACCCTAATCGCCTGTTTGGGTTGAGCGGGGTGGCCGGGTTGAATTACGACTATGTGTCGGCTGAGGGCCGTTTCCAACATGCTTTGGGCGTGGGAGTCGGTTTGCAAGGAGCATTCCGTTTGAACGATATGTTCGGACTCTTCATCGAGCCCCGCATGAATGTCAGTCAAAATAACCGTTGGGAGCAGGGCCTTTTCTCTACTATCGATGTCGTGCCTACCCTCACGGCGGGAGTTATTTACCACCTTTATGGATATGGCATGAAACATGGTACGATGGACAAGACGGAGGAGTTTCGGAACGAAAGTTCGGTCGATCACATGTTTTATGGCGCAGGAGTCGGTGCCGCCGGGATTTTGCATCGGGAATTGTTTTCGCAACCGATGGGTCGTATAGGTCCTATGGCTTCGCTCTATTGGGGTAAATGGTTTACGGCTTCGTCGGGAATCAGGTTGACGGCCGGTGGTGGGGTGTATGGCGATTCAGAACCGGGGAACCGGAAGTTTGCCCTTGTCCAACTCGACTATCTGTGGAATATCAACTCGACGCTTTACGGGTATAATCCATCGCGTATTTTCGAGGCGAATTTGGGCGTGGGAGCCGTGTTGTCCTATGCGACCAGTTATCATACGGACTATTATCCCGGTATGGGATTGAGCTTGCAAGGCCTGTGGAACGTAGGCCCCGGGGTAGGGGTGTTTGTAGAACCTCAATTAAGAGCTTTCGGGAAACAATATTCCCGAGAAAGTTATGCGGGATTGCCGGTCGATGTACTTACCTCGGTGAATGTGGGTTTGCAATATCGGCTCGACCGATATGATTATGCCGCCAATCATGCGGCTTACGATTCGAGCGACAAGTATTTCCTCTCGGTCGCTTATACGGGCCGTTGGCTGAGGCAGTCGGGCGCTTTTGCCGATGGTTATGGCGCAGCTATCTCTTTCGGTAAATGGTACACTCCGTTATCGGGGTGGCGCTTGGGAGCGGATTATGGTTATTACGACATGAAACAGCAATATATGGCTCTGTCGCTTTCGGCCGATTATCTGTTCAATCTGTCGGCTTTTACGGCCGGATATAATTCCAACCGGATTTTCGATCTTATTGTGTCGGGAGGTGTATATGGCGGTGCCGGGAATTACCGGAAGAAGAACGAGTTTGTATATGGAGGGAAGGTCGGCATGCAAGGTCGGTTCAATGTGTCGTCGGATATTGATTTGTTTGTAGAACCGCAACTCGTGGCATCACATACGGCTCACAGTTATGACCTTTTCGACCCCGAGGCTCGTGTGCTGGTGGGACTTAATTACAAATTGGGCGGTGGCGCTGCCGCCGGCAGCCGCCGTCTCCCCGATAAGAGAAACTATTTTTCGGTGTCGGTGGGACCGTCGATGTTTAGCGAAACGATTATGATGGACCAATATCGGAAAGTGTCGGTGGGTGCCGACCTTTCGATGGGGCGTTGGTTTACGGCCTCGTCGGGTATAGAGGTCGGGTTGGAATATGATTTCATCGCGCCTCACTCGTCGAAAACCTTGAATTTGGGGACGGTCCATGCCGATTATTTGCTCAACCTCACGTCGTTGCTCGAGCCCGATCCCGACCGCCGTTTCCATTTGATAGGTTCGGTGGGTACCGGTTTCGGTTGGAGCAACTACAATAGCGAAGGCGGTGTGGGTTGGATGGCCGAGGCCGGGTTGCAATTGCGTTGGAATGTCTCCCGCTCGTTCGATTTCTTTGTGGAGCCTTCGATGACCCTTTGGGACGACAAACTTTATGACGGGGTTCTCAACACACACCATTTTGTGGGAGTGGGTCGTGTTTCGTTGGGAACTGCCTATCGGTTTTTATATAAGGCAATGAAGTTACAACTGCGTCTTGTCTCGTCCATACAGGGATAAGGCGCAGTCGTTTTTGCCTTGAAAGTTTACCGTATATTCCGTACTATATCACTTTTTTCATTATCTTTGCGCACGGATGCAAAAACAGTCAGTGCCGTTTCGGCAACTTGGGAGCTGTTTTTAGATATTCGGTTTGGTGGGGGATTCCCAATTAAAATTTATATATAAATCAGATATGACTTCAAAACCTTGCATTCCGAAAGGTACGCGCGATTTCTCTGTGGAGGAGATGGCCAAGCGCAATTATATATTCGATACGATCAAAAGTGTTTTCAACCTGTATGGATTTCGGCAAATCGAGACGCCGGCCATGGAGACTTTGCAGACGCTCATGGGCAAATATGGAGAGGAGGGCGATAAACTCTTGTTCAAAGTGCTGAATTCGGGCGATTTCCGTGCCGATGTTTCCGATTCCGATTGGTCCGATTGCAATCTCAATCGGTTGGCTGCCCGCTTGTGCGAGAAGGGGTTGCGTTATGACCTCACGGTGCCTTTTGCCCGCTTTGTGGTGATGCACCGCAACGAACTCACATTCCCGTTCAAACGGTATCAGATACAGCCGGTATGGCGTGCCGATCGTCCGCAAAAAGGCCGTTATCGTGAGTTCTACCAGTGCGATGCCGATGTGGTAGGGTCCGACTCGTTGCTGAACGAGGTGGAATTAATCCAAATGATCGACGAGGTATTTGCCCGGTTGGGAATACGGGTGGCCATAAAATTGAACAACCGCAAGATATTGAGCGGTATCGCCGAGTGGATAGGGGCTCCCGAAAAGATTGTCGATATTACCGTTGCTATCGATAAACTCGATAAGATAGGACTTGACAAGGTGAATGATGAGTTGCGCGAGAAAGGATTGTCGGAAGAGGCGATCTCCCGTTTGCAACCCGTTATTTTGTTGCAAGGCAGCAACGAGGAGAAGTTGCAGGTGCTGCGTCGGGAACTGTCGGGCTCGGAGACGGGTATGAAGGGAATCGACGAACTGGAATATATTTTGCAGAAACTCTCGCCGTCGCCTTTGCGTGCCGCTCTCGAAATTGATTTGACTTTGGCCCGGGGACTCAATTACTATACGGGAGCCATTCTCGAAGTGAAGGCCCTCGATGTGCAGATAGGCAGTATTACGGGAGGCGGTCGTTACGACAACCTTACCGGCGTATTTGGCTTGCCGGGTGTTTCGGGTGTAGGAATTTCGTTTGGGGCCGACCGTATTTTCGATGTCCTCAACCAACTCGATTTGTATCCTAAAGAGTCGCGCCAATCGACACAGGTACTCTTTGTCAATTTCGGAGAAAAGGAGTGTGATGTGTCTCTTTCGCATTTGTCCCGATTGAGGGCTGCGGGGATACGCGCCGAGATTTATCCCGAGTCCTCCAAAATGAAAAAACAGATGAGCTATGCCGATGCTATCGGTGCCGAGTATGTGGCGCTGGTGGGCGAAGACGAGATAGCCGAGGGGAAAATAACTTTGAAGAATATGACCACCGGCGAGCAGTCGCGACTGTCGCTCGACGAGGTAATCGCTCTTTTTGCCTGACACAAGGAGCAGTAACGATATAAATAAAACATATAGATAGAACCGATGAATTCGAAATTGGAATACACCGGCCTGAGTGAGGCAGAGGTGTTGAAGAGTAGGGAGAAATATGGTGAAAACGTGTTGACGCCGCCGGCCAGAACCCCTATGTGGAAATTGTTTTTGGAGAAGTTTTCCGACCCCATTATCCGAATCCTTTTGGTTGCCCTTGTTCTCTCCATAGCCGTGTCGGTTTATCATATCGTCACCGGTGAGGCCGGAATGTCGGCACTTTTCGAACCGGTCGGTATCGCTTTGGCTATTTTACTGGCTACGGTGGTAGGATTCCTTTTCGAGATGAGCGCCGCCAAAAAATTCGATATTCTCAATCAAGTGAACGACGATCTCCCGGTTAAAGTCGTGCGGGGCGGACATATCCTCGAAATACCCAAGCGGGAAGTCGTGGTAGGCGATATTGTGATGCTCAATGCCGGCGACGAAATCCCGGCCGACGGTCTCTTGTTGAGTGCCGTGTCGGTACAGGTCAATGAATCGTCGCTCACGGGAGAACCGATGGCTGCCAAAACTACGGTCGAGGCCGATTTCGACAAGGAGGCTACTTATCCTTCAAATGCCGTCATGAACGGCTCGACCATGTTGGGCGGATATGGCGTGATGCAGGTGACACAGGTGGGTGATGCCACCGAGTACGGCAAAGTTTATACCGGTTCGCAAATCGAAAACAATACGCAGACACCTCTCGACAGGCAACTCAATACGTTGGCTTCGTTTATTACGAAAGCCAGTTATGCGATTGCCGCGGTCATTTTTGTGGCCCGTACGGTGATTTACCTGACCGAACACCCGGTTATCGACTGGCTCTTGTTCGGCAGTTATTTGCTTTCGACCGCAATGATTGCCGTGACGGTTATCGTGGTGGCCGTCCCCGAGGGATTGCCCATGAGTGTGACCCTCAGTTTGGCGATGAGTATGAAACGCATGCTGGCCAACAATAACTTGGTGCGCAAGATGCACGCTTGCGAAACCATGGGAGCGGCATCGGTCATATGTACCGATAAGACGGGTACTCTTACCCAAAACCAGATGCGGGTATCGGAAGCCGACTTTGATTATGCTCCCGATTCCAATGTGAAAGAGATTATTTATGAAGGTATAGCGGTCAATTCGACGGCCCATCTCGACGAGGGAGCCAATGGCGTGAAGGTATTGGGAAATCCCACCGAAGGGGCTTTGCTGCTTTGGTTGGCCGATAACGGTGTGGATTATGCCTTGTTGCGTCGCAACGCCACAGTCGTCGAGCAGTTGACCTTCTCGACCGAGCGCAAATATATGGCTACGGTTGTCGATTCGCCTTTGCTCAAACAGCGGGTCATCTATGTAAAAGGCGCACCCGAGTATGTGATGAATTTCTGTTCCAAGAAAGTCTCGACCGGATTCCTTGTGCCGATGGAAGAGAGTCGCCCCGCTGTGGAAGAGAAGTTGTTGCAATACCAAAATCAGGCCATGCGTACGCTGGGCTTTGCTTATGCTGTGGTCGGTAATGACGAGCCCTATTTTGTGGCCGGACATTTGGCGTCGCACATTCGACTTACTTTTTTGGGAGTAACCGCCATAGCCGACCCCGTCCGCAAGGAGGTACCCGAGGCCGTAGCCAGCTGCTTGAATGCCGGTATCAAGGTAAAAATCGTGACCGGCGATACTCCTGCCACGGCTCGCGAGATAGCTCGGCAAATATCGCTGTGGACTCCCGAAGATGGCGATCGCAATATCATTACCGGTCCCGAATTTGCCAATCTCGATGATAAAACCCTTTCGGAACGTATCCCCGATTTGAAAGTCATTGCCCGCGCCCGGCCTATGGACAAGGAGCGGCTGGTGAGACTGTTGCAGACGCAAGATGAGGTCGTTGCCGTAACCGGCGACGGGACCAACGATGCCCCGGCCCTCAATGCTGCGCAGGTGGGACTCTCGATGGGCGACGGTACCTCGGTGGCCAAAGAGGCCAGCGACATTACTATCATCGACAACTCTTTTGGCAGCATTACCAAAGCGGTGTTGTGGGGACGTTCGTTGTATCGCAACATACAGAAGTTTATCCTCTTCCAGATGACGATTAATGTGGCTGCCTGTCTCATCGTGCTTATCGGCGCGTTTCTCGGTACTGAATCGCCTTTGACGGTTACCCAAATGCTTTGGGTGAACCTCATCATGGACACGTTTGCAGCTTTGGCCTTGGCTTCGTTGCCTCCCGACGAGCGGGTGATGCGCGACAAGCCTCGCCACCTGAATGACAATATCGTGACACGGCCCATGACCAAAGGCATCGTTGGGACGGGTGTCGCTTTTGTCCTGCTGCTGTTTGGCTTGCTGCAATATTTCAAACATGTCGATATTACCTCTTTGGCGCAATTCGACCTGAGGCTTTTCTTTGCCAATTTCTTTAATTTTGCACCTGTGCATGAGGGGCTTACCCGATACGAACTTACCCTTTTCTTCTCTATATTCGTATTCCTGCAATTCTGGAATATGTTCAATGCAAAAGCCTTTGGCAATGTGCAATCGGCATTTTACCGGTTAGCTTCGTGTAAAGGTTTTCTGTGGGTGACGCTCATTATTCTGGCCGGGCAGATTCTTATCGTCAGTGTGGGAGGGGCTCTTTTCAGTGTGACCTCTTTGCCTGTGATGGATTGGGTTTATATCTTTGTGGGTACTTCGGTTGTCTTGTGGATAGGTGAGATTTATCGCCTCGTCCGCCGGATAATGGCATAAATGTAGGTAAAAAAGTAGTCCGATTTGTTGCGTAGTACAAAATAAACTTTTATCTTTGCACCGCATTTGACAATCGGTCGATGCTTGATACACATGATGGCGAGATAGCTCAGTTGGTTAGAGCGCATGATTCATAATCATGAGGTCCCGGGATCATACCCCGGTCTCGCTACGAAAGGAGCGCAGGTTTGTTCGGCGCTCCTTTTTTTGTCAAGGGAAATTTTTAGGGCTATTGATAAAAAAGGGGCTTTTGGGGGGATTAGTTAAAATATATTTCTTATATTTGGGAAAGTATGTAAAAATAAAAGGCCTCTTTTTGCATGCTTGTGGGACGAATCAATGGCCTTCATTAAATTTTTTTACCATGAATAACAAGTTATTTGCTTTTTTTGAACCCGTGTGGCGATTCATCGATAACGGGTCGTTTTTTCGTGAACCTTTCCGTTGGTTGTATATAGCTATCGCCTTTCTGAATTTACTGTTTCCTTTGGCCGTGATCATTGGAGCAATAGGGAGTGGTGTATTTAAATATATGTCGGGAGGTGCTATTTTTGCTTTTATCTTAATATTTATACTATTGATAGCTCTTGGCATCATGAGTTTTGTCCTTTGGATGGATCGGCAGAAGAAGTTGAAAGAACAACTTCGGGAGGAAAATGAATTTGTGGCGATTCCCATGGTGTCGCATTTTATCCAAACGCTGGGAGAGTGGTGTGGCTTTTACATTGGGTTGTTTGGCTGTGTGGCTTCATTGTTTTTTATGTTGTTTGGTGGCGATGAAATGTTGAATAGGGTAGTTGGAACCAATTTATTGCCGTGGGGTACGGGCGTGATCATGTTGATTATTTATCCTATCATAGGCTTCTTGATTGTAGTTTCGGGCCGCCTGTTGGCCGAATTGTATCGGGCGCTGGCGTCGATTGCCAACAATACGAAATGTATTTCGGACAATATGGCAAGCCGTGTTACTCCTCCTCCTGCTGAAACGGTTGGGACAGAGCCTCCTGCCAATGAGGAATAACTGTTTTAAGAACCAATTTATTGGGATAAGCCCCAAAAAGTTAAACAAAACTTTTTGGGGCTTATCATTTTGATTTGGGGTTTGTGTGTATGGTTTCGTGAAGGCTTTTCCCCGCTATGGCCGGATTTATGGTTCGGGCTCTGCCTCATATAATTTCACTCCCAGTTTCCGAATTTGGGTTTTAATATCCAAAGGCATGTTATTATCGGTGACGATTGCGTTTAGTTTAGAGACAGGGGCGATGAACGCAAAACTTTTTTTGTTGACTTTCGACGAATCAAAAACGGCAATGGTCTCTTTGGCCATGGTGATCATGGTCTGGTTGATATTTGCCTCTTCGATGTTGGGCGTGGAGACACCTCTTTCCAGATTGAAACTATCGACGCCAAGGAATAGCTTGTCGCAGTAGAATATTTTTAGGGTGTTCTCGGCAATGGGGCCGACGATAGAGAGGCTTGATTCCCGCAGGTGTCCTCCCAAAAGAATGACGCTGAATCGTTTGTATTTACTTAGCTCTATGGCAATGTCTATGGCATTGGTGATGATAGTCAGTTGTTTGAATGAATGGAGGTTTTTGGCAATCTCCATGGTGGTGCTTCCTGAGTCGAGAATGATTGTTTCATTTTCTTGAATCAATGTTGCGGCGATGCGCCCGATACCCCGTTTTTCTCGATAATGAAATCTTTTCTTTTCGGTGGTAGCTTGTTCTTCTACGATATTCAGTTTGGGTAGCCGTATTGCTCCTCCCCGTACTCGAATCAGCAGGTTTCTTTTTTCGAGTTCTTCCAAATCTTTTCTGATGGTAACTTCCGATATGTTGAACATTTGACTGAGGGAAGATACCAATATCTTGGGATTGTTTTTCAGGAGTTGCAGAATATGGGCCCGACGCTCCTTGGTAGAATAATAGGATTCCATAAGGCACTAAGGTTATTGAAGTGAAATGTTATGAATCGAAAGATTTGGCGCTTGGTTTTGTGATGTAATTCTAAATAACGGTTTACTAAGATAGATATTTTTTTTGAATATATTATTAATTTAATAAATATTATATCTATACGGCGGAAATATATAACATATATTAACTATCATAACATTACGAAATATTTTATTGCTTATATAATATACTGATTATTACATGATTGGTATTTTCGGGTAGAAGTGTTGAAGAATATTTTTCATCAAAGGTATTACGAAACGAAACTCTCTCTTTATATTTGTATAAGAGAAATAGGACAAGGAGAGAGATAATACAGTTTTCGATTTATTATTTTTTACGAGTTTTATGGATTTCGATTGTAAAACAGTTACGGCTACATATTGCGAAATTATGCAGCAACCCGATGTGTGGTTGAAAACGTATGATCTGGTTTGTAAAAACGAGCAAGCCATACAATCTTTTATCTCGAAAAATAATCTTGGAAAAGAGAGTGAGATCATATTGACTGGGGCTGGCACCTCTGCTTTTATAGGTGATGTTTTGGTAGGGATTTTTGTGGAGAAAGGATATTCCCAGTGCCGAGCGATTGCGACGACCGATATTATTACTTATCCAGAGAAGTGCTTGCCGAAAGGGAAGCATGTTTTTCTTGTTTCTTTCGCACGCTCGGGCAATAGCCCTGAAAGTTTGGCGGCGGTCCGTATAGCCGACAAATATTGTGAGAAAGTATCACATATCATTATAACATGTAACGAGACTGGCGAATTGGCTAAGGAGAGCGGCCGCGATAA
The DNA here is from genome assembly GCA_944320995.1 of uncultured Barnesiella sp. Taxonomy (GTDB): domain Bacteria; phylum Bacteroidota; class Bacteroidia; order Bacteroidales; family Barnesiellaceae; genus Barnesiella. The sequence continues at coordinate 130,233 of CALUJQ010000001.1, forward strand.
TGTATTGCTGATGTTGCTCCCGCCCGAGACAAATGATAAAAGTTTGGCGATGACCAGCAGTTTCACGACGATGGCGCTGGTTTCGCTCTTGGTGTGCAATATAAAACAGTTGCCGGAGCAAAAAGGAAAAGTCGAAGCGATAGCCGATTTTGCCCGAAGCATATTGAAGGATAGTAAAAAGAGGGTGTCCGAGATTGCTTCCCTTCCTTTTGAGCGAGCTGTCTTTTTAGGATCGGGCCCGTTGAAAGGGATTGCAGAAGAGTGCCATTTGAAATTGCAAGAACTTACCGATGGGGAAGTTGTGTGCAAATTTGATTCTTTCCTCGGATTCCGTCATGGCCCCAAGGCAGTAATCAATAGAAATACTTTGCTTGTTTATCTCTGTTCCGATAACGAGAGGGTAAAACCCTATGAGCGCGATTTGATATGCCAGATCAATGGTAATAACAAGGTGGTTGCACAAGTCGCTGTCGCACCTTCGGGACTGGACATAGATGTAAATATAGATTGCGTGATAACCGCTCCGAATCCCGATGCGTTGAAAGAGAATGAGTATTCCTGTATCCCATATGTCTTGGTAGGCCAGTTGTTGGGATACTTCAAATCGGAGAGTTTAGGGTTGAACCCCGATGAACCGTCGGTTTCGGGGAATATATCCAGAGTGGTGGAAGGCGTGAAGATTTATGAGCTTTAAAAAATCGACAACCATGAAAACACAACCGAAGACCGAATATATTTTGAGCAAAATCGCCGAGTTGAAGGAGAAACAACATATTTCTCGTACCCTGTTGGCCGTGTGTCCCAACTCGATGTCGGTCATTAAGGCCGCATTTCGTTCGGCCAAAAGGAATAACGCTCCGATAAAATTTGCGGCCACCCTCAACCAAGTCGATTGCGATGGGGGATATACCGGAATGACCCAGTCGGTGTTTACCCGTGTTTTGCGAATGGAATCACAGGCGGTAGATTATACAGGCCCTTATATCGTGGCGGTGGATCATGGAGGCCCGTGGTTGAAAGATATACAGTCTATTGAAAAGTGGGAGACCGACAGGGCTATGGCAGCGGTGAAGCAATCGTTTGAAGCCGCCATTGTTGCCGGGTACGATTTGATACATGTCGATCCCACGGTAGATATAAATGTCCCCAAAGGAGAAATCATCGATATTCATGTTGTTGCCCGCCGCACAATAGAGTTGATCCGTCATACCGAAGAGTTCCGTCGGGCCAACGGCTACCCTCCCATTTCGTATGAGGTGGGCACCGAAGAGGTCCATGGCGGATTGGCCAACGAGACGGTGTTCGATACCTTTATCGAAGAGTTGAAAGCCGGGTTGAACGCTTGTGGATTGAGCGATGTATGGCCTTGCTTTATTGTCGGGAAAGTAGGTACCGACTTGCATACCGTCACATTCGATAAGGAAGTCGCTCGCAAACTGACGGCCAAGGTAGCCCGGTTTGGCAGTTACATTAAAGGCCATTATACCGATGGTGTTCTCAATCCTGAGGATTATCCGTTGTGTGGCATGGGTGCGGCCAATGTGGGACCGGAATTTACCATTAGCGAATACGATGCATTGATGGAACTCGAAGGAATAGAGCGGAAGTTGCATGACGAAGGTCGTGTCGCCGTTTGCTCCGAGATGAAAAAAGTGCTTTGGGAGTTGGTTGACAAGTCGAACCGTTGGCGTAAATGGTTACTCGAAGATGAAAAAGGTCATCATTTCAGTGAATTGTCCGACGAACGGAAATTGTGGCTGGTACGAACCAGTTGCCGGTATATCTGGCAAGCTGCCGAGGCTTTGGCCGCAAGGGCACAACTGTATGAAAATCTCGAGCGGAACGGTTACAAGCCCGAGGAGATAGTGCTGATGCGTATCGAACACGATATGGACAAGTATTTCAATGCATTCAATTTGGTAAACCTTAATGACTATTTGTTATGAAACCGTATGATATTTTGGCTATCGGCGAACTGAATGTTGACCTGATTTTGAATCGAATCGACGGCGAGCCCGAGGTGGGGAAGGAAAAATTTGCCGGAGACATGATTCTCACGTTGGGCAGCTCTACCGCCATTTTTGCCGCCAATGCTGCTGCGTTGGGTGCGAAAGTGGGGTTTGTGGGAATGATAGGCCGCGATAATTTCGGTGAATTGATAAAAGATAGTCTCGAAGCCAAAGGCGTGGATACTTCGATGCTGATAGAGACCGATAGTCTCTCTTCGGGGGCAACCATTGTTTTGAACTATGGAGAAGACCGGGCGATGATTACTTACCAAGGAGCGATGGCCGCCATGTCGTTTGACGATATAGACAAGGCGGTGTTTGAAAAGGCCCGTCACATACACATCTCCTCCATCTTTTTACAACCGGCATTGAATGCCGATTTAGAGAAATTGCTGGCTTATGCACGTTCGCGACAAGTGACCACGTCGCTCGATACACAGTGGGATCCGGCCGAGACATGGAAATTTGATTATGCCCGCATTTTGCCGTTGGTATCGGTATTCCTGCCTAATGAAAAAGAGTTGATGTTGTTGACTTCGTCGAGTACCGTCGATGAGGCCGTAGAGAAGATAAGACCCTATGTCAATACGGCGATTATAAAGATGGGCAATAAAGGTTCTTTGTTGGTTTGTAAGGGAAGAGAGCCGGAATTCCTGCCCTCTTTCCTTAATAAAGAAGTCGTCGATGCCATCGGGGCCGGCGACAGTTTCAATGCCGGTTGTATTTCGCGGTTTGTCAAGGGCGAGTCGTTGAATGATTGCCAGCGTTTCGGGAATCTCATGGGCGCTATCAATACTACGGCTGCGGGAGGAACGGGAGCCTTTACCGATAAAGACAGAATTGAGGAGACTGCCCGTAATAAATTTAATGAGAACATCACATTATAATAATAGATATACAATGAATGTCCAAGAAAAATTAAAACAGTTTCAACTTGAAAAGAAAGCCATTCTGGCAACCAACTTTTATAACTACGAGACCTTGAAAGGTGTACTCGAAGCTGCGGCATTGGTACATGCTCCCGTAATGCTTCAATTGACGAAAAGCTCGATAGATTATATGGGGTTGAAACGGGCTGTCGTGTTGGCGCGTCAAGGACTCGCCGATTATCAACTCGATGGCTGTATTCACTTGGACCACGGAGGCTCTGTGGAGTTGGTACAACGCTGCCTCGACGCTGGATTCGAATCGGTAATGATCGATGCCAGCGAGAAAAGCATGGAAGAGAATATCGAGACGACCGGCAAGGTGGTAGAGATGGCCAAACCGTATGGCGCGAATGTAGAAGCCGAGTTGGGCTATGTGCCTAAATTGGGGCAGACACAAGATTCCTCGGGTTTCACGACTGTCGAGGATGCTGTCCGGTTTGTACAAGCCACCGGAGTCAATGCGTTGGCGGTCGCTATCGGTTCGGCCCACGGATTCTATAAATCTACTCCCCACCTCGATATAGAACGGTTGGCAGCGATCCATGCGGCTACCGATGTAGTTTTGGTGTTGCATGGAAGTTCGGGGATTCCTCACGAAATGGTACAGGCTGCGATTCGCAACGGTATAGCCAAAGTCAATTTGGCCACAGAAATAAAAGACACTTTTATGAGAGCATTGAAACAGACTTTGCTCAATAGTGACGAGATAGATTTGCGAAAAGTCTTCCCCAAAGCAACCGCTTCGGTCATAGACCTGCTGTGCGAGAAATATCGAATGGTGGGAAGTGCCGGAGAATAGACATATAAAGCACTTAATTCTTAATGGAAATATGAAACACAGTATCTTGTTTTTGATAGTCTTTCTTCTTGTTCCATTTGCTTATGGGCAGGAGCCTGTTTTGTTGGAAGAATATACGCCGCAATCGATTTATAAGATACCCGAGACAAAGGTAGAGAAAGCTAAATATCCTGTTATCGACGCTCATTCGCATGATTATCCCGCTTCGCTCGAAGAGGTGGCTCAGTGGGTAAAAACGATGGATAGCAAAGGCGTCGAGAAAACGGTGGTTTTGACGGGATATACCGGAGCTTCGTTCGATTCGATAGTAGAGGTTTACGCTCCTTATAAAGACCGGTTTGATTTGTGGTGCGGCCTTGACCTGTCGGATTATGGGAAACCCACTTTTGTCGAGACGGTCGTGAACGAGTTGATACGCTGTCACGAGAAAGGAGCCAAAGGTGTAGGCGAGGTTACCGATAAAGGATTGGGCGTGTATGTGGCATTCCAAGACAATATGGCCGAAGGCCTCCATTTGAATGACCCTTTGATGACCCCCGTGTATGATATTTGTGCGAAGTTGGGTATGCCTTTGAATATCCATGTGGCGGAGCCTTATTGGATGTATTTGCCCGACGACAAATATAACGATGGTATGATGAACGGGCGGACGTGGAAAATCGATATGACTATTCCCGGCATGCAGTCGCATGAGCAACTGGTAGCCCAATTTGAAGAGGCGGTAAAGAATCACCCGAAGACCCTCTTTGTCGCTTGTCACTTTATCAATTGCAGCTACGATCTTTCCATTACGGGAGGCTTGCTCGACAAATACCCCAATTTGTATGTCGATGTTTCGGCCCGTTTCGGGGAGACCGGCAGTATCCCTCGTTATATGAAGAAATTCTATACTCGTTATGCCGACCGTATCCTTTATGGTACCGATAATGGGATGTCGGCCGGAATGTATGAAGTGACATTCAGGATTCTCGAGACCGACGATGAGCATTTTTATGTCCCCGATTTCCATTATCACTGGAATTTATCGGGTTTCGATCTTCCCGATGAAGTGTTACGGAAAGTCTATCGGGACAATTTCCTCCGGATAATGAAATAAAAATCCAATTCAACGACCATGAAACACATAAGTAGATATTTGATTATTTCCGTAGCATTGATTTTGGGACTGTTTACTGCTTGCACCGGAGGTGTAGTGATAGAGAGCGGCCCCATGTCTCTATCGGTCGATAAGGAGATGTGTATGACTGTCGGGCTGGAAGGGAGCGGTGCTCCTCTCACAGAAAAGTCCGCGACCGAGTATATTGTGCTGGACGAGGGGTGTATAAAGGATTTCAGGTTAAAAAAACAAGACTCCCGTTTGGCAGGCGATACTACTGTTTACACGATGGTGGGAGAGGCTTCGATGCCTTTTGGCGGGGTGGTAAAAAAGATACAGACCGTAACGGTCAACCGTCGTTTCCCCGGTATGGCAGTGACCGAAGTGAAATATGTCAATGAATCGGCTCGCGATTTACATTTGGTGAAATGGGTAAACCATGCGTTCCGGGTACTCGACAACGATGATACACCGGCGTTTTGGTCTTTCCAAGGAGAATCGACTATCGCGCGGGCCGATTGGATTTTGCCGGTTGACTCGACATTTTATCAACGTAACTATATGGGTATGAACGACTCGGATTATGGAGGCGGCATTCCCGTTACATGCTTGTGGCGTAAAGATAAAGGTATTGCAGTAGGCCATGTAGAACTTGCTCCTCGATTGGTTTCCCTTCCTGTGAAGAAGTCGGAATATGATCGTTATGCCCAAGTGGGAGTCGAAAGTGCCTACGAGAGTGCCATATCGTTTTTGAAAGGCGATACCGTCTCCACGATTCGCACTTTTGTTTCGGCGTATAGAGGTGATTGTTTCGCTCCGCTTCGTCAGTTCTCGGAGTACATGCAAGCCTCGGGGTTGACGATGCCCGAGTCGGAACCCGCGGCATTCGAGCCGATGTGGTGTGCTTGGGGGTATGAGCGCGAGGCTACTTTTGCCGAGATTTTGGGGACTTTGCCCAAGGTGAAAGAGTTGGGCATTAAATGGGCGACCGTCGATGACGGTTATCAAATCGCCGAGGGAGATTGGGACCTCGATACCAAACGTTTTCCCGGAGGCGATAGAGATATGATCGACTTGGTGAACAAGATAAAGTCGTATGGGCTGAAAGTCCAGTTGTGGTGGGCTCCGTTGGCTGCCGACCCGGGGACGAAAGTCTTGAAAGAGAATCCCGATTTTATCACTCTTTCCAGACAGCAAACACCGCATTATATCACTTGGTGGGATAGCTATTATCTTTCGCCGGTCGATTCGGGAGTGGTAACTTATAGCGGTAAGTTGGTCGATCGGTTTATCGACCGGTATGGATTTGATGGGTTGAAACTCGACGGCCAGCATCTCAACAGCGCGCATCCCGACTACCATTGGAAGCATCACCCCGAGCATCCCGAATACTCTTACGAACGGTTACCCGGGTTTTTCAAGATGATATACGACAGAACGATGGCCCTTAATCCGCATGCCGTCATACAGAATTGCCCGTGTGGTTGTTGCATGTCGTATTATAATTTGCCTTATACCAACCAGACGGTGGCATCGGATCCCACCAGCAGTTGGCAAGTGCGCTTGAAGGGTTATGTATATAAAGCATTAGTCCCCAAAACGGCCTATTTTGGCGACCATGTAGAGTTGAGCGATAATGGCGATGATTTTGCTTCGTCGTTTGGCATAGGGGCCGTGTTGGGAACAAAATTTACATGGCCTAAAAATAATCCTAAGGTAAAGGCCGATTACCGGTTGACACCCGAGAAGGAGGCTGTCTGGAAGAAATGGTTCTCGCTGTACAACGAAAAAATGTTATCGACAGGTGAATACGTGAGCGGACTCTATGACATTGGTTATTCGCGACCCGAGGCTCATGTCATTCGCAAAGACGGTATCCTGCATTATGCCTTCTATGCCCCTTCGTTCGATGGCGAAATTTTGGTAAAAGGTCTCGACGAGGGGAAAGAATATGACTTGTATGATTACTATAACGAAGTTTCGTTGGGACGTGTCACAGGACCCGAAGCTCGTGTGAAGTGCAAGTTTGAACGGGCACTACTGTTCCAAGCCAATGAAGTGAAGAAATGAAAGTCCCAATTTCTCTATATAAATTTTTAATAATCTAAAAAATCTCGATCTATGAATCTATTACAGAAAGTAGAAGGGAATCATGGAAAACACAGTACGGAACTTCGGTTTTGCAAGCGATTTTTCGTATCCTTGATTCTTGTGTGCGGATGTTTGGGAGCCATGGCTCAAAATGTACAAATATCCGGAGTTGTGAAAGATGTTGTGGGAGATCCGTTAATCGGAGTCAGTGTCCTTGTGAAAGGCGGTTCAAAAGGAACTTCGACCGATTATAACGGCTTTTACTCTATTTCAGCGCCCGCCGATGGAACTTTGGTTTTCTCGTATGTGGGTATGGATACTCAAGAGGTAAAGATTGGAAATTCCAAGACCTTGAATGTGACCTTGACCGAGAATGGTAACTACATCGACGAAGTTGTCGTTATCGGTTATGGAACAGTGAAGAAACGCGATTTGACGGGATCTGTATCCTCGGTTAAAAGCGAAGACCTCAACCTTGCCGTAGCCCCTTCGGTGGCACACGCCTTGCAAGGGAAAGCCGCCGGTTTGGTCATTTCGCAGAACAGTGCCCAGCCGGGTGGTGGATTGGATATCCGGGTACGTGGTGAAGGTTCTATCAACGGATCCAAGACTCCGTTGTATGTTGTTGACGGTTTCCCCATCACAGAGTTGGACCAACCCTCTACGACCAATGAGAAAATGGATGCCGGTACGCAAAGTGTATTGAACTTTATCAACCCGTCCGATATCGAGTCTATCGAGGTGTTGAAAGATGCTTCGGCAACCGCTATCTACGGTTCCCGTGCTGCCAACGGTGTAGTATTGATTACCACCAAACGAGGGAAAGAGGGCCGTACCATCGTATCTTATTCGGGATCTTACTCTATTCAGCAATATACCGACAATTATGATGTCTATAACCTGAAAGAGTGGATGAATGCCATGAATACCGCTACATGGGATTTGTGGATGTATGAGAACAATGTGTATCCGTATGGTGACCGCACATTGCAGGAGGCCATCGATTCGCCGAAGGGCGGTGTCGCTTATAAGTTGTCGTTTACCGAAAAGGAAATTGCAGCTGCCGGCGAGGGAACTAACTGGATAGACCTCATTACTCGTGACGGAAGCGTGCAACAACATAATGTGAGTGTTCAAGGCGGTGGCAAGAATACCAACTTTATGATGTCGTTGAACTACTACGACAACCGGGGTATCATTAAGAACTCGGGTATGAAACGTTATTCGGCAAAGGTTAATGTCGATCAGACAATCAACAAGTATTTCAAGACCGGTGTCAACATTACCGCTTCGCGGGTTGACAATGACAATACGCAGCTTGGTGCCGCAGAGTATGAGAAGTCGGGTATGATTAGAGCTGCCGTACAGATGAACCCCTATATTCAGGCTCAGGACGAAGATGGCAATTACCCCATCAACCCGCAGTTGCCGACGCAACCCAACCCGGCTTCGTTGTTGCTGAATACCGATAAAGGTTTGATGGACCGTATCTTGGCAAACGCTTATGTAACGTATGAACCTATCAAAGATTTGATATTCAAGTTCAGTATGGGTATGGACCGGGCTCACCAAAGCCGTAAGACCTATATGCCCAAAGAGACGCTCCATGGTGGTTTGTCCGATGGTATTGCCACGATCAGCGAGTCTGATAATGAAAAATATTTGATTGAGACGACCGGAACTTATCTCAAAGAGTTTAATCGCAATCACCGCCTCAATGCCGTCTTGGGTTGGTCGGCCGAGTTCAATAAAGACTATTATGTAAGTGCCGGTAACAACGGCTTTATCACCGATGCATTCTTGTGGAACAGCCTCCAATCGGGTGAAGGGACGAAACAAGTGGCTTCGGGGGGTAGCGAAAACCGCATTTATTCGGCTTTTGCCCGTTTAGGTTATACCTTTATGGATCGCTATTTGTTGACTGCCACGTTCCGTGCCGACGGTGCCAGTGTATTTGCCCGCAACCATAAGTGGGGCTATTTCCCCTCGGTAGCTTTGGCATGGAATATGGCCGAAGAGCCGTTCATGGCACCTGCCCGTTCGGTCGTTTCGATGTTGAAACCCCGTGTCAGCTACGGTACGGTAGGTAACTCGACCGGTGTAACCAACAATGCCTTCGCTGCATATTATGCCCAATTGGCTTACAACAAAGGAGATAATAGCCAGCAAACAGGTGTGTTCTTGGGCCGTTTGGAAAATCCCGACTTGAAATGGGAAACGACCAAGGAGTTCAATGTCGGTTTGGACTTCGCATTCTTCGACGGCCGCATCGGTGGTACGTTTGAGTTCTTTGATCGTAGAATTACCGACTTGTTGACCGACAAGCCGTTGAATACTTACCACGATTTGACCTTTGTGTCGGCCAATGTAGGTACGACCGGAGGCCGTGGTATTGAAATCACGTTGAATACGAAAAATATCGTGACAAAAGATTTCTCGTGGTTCTCCGACATTACTTTCTCGCGTGTGAAAAACTGGTGGGTAGAACATACGAGCGACTGGAAACCCTCGGTATATGAAGGCGACCACGATCCTATTCGGGCAATCTACTCCCGCAAAGCTATCGGTATCATGCAAGAGGGTGATGAGGCTCCGGCTTCGCAACCCGATTTGAGACCCGGACAGTTGATCATTGCCGATATCAATGGTTATCTGCGTGATGAAAACGGCGATCCCGTGGTTAAGGACGGTCGTTTCGTGTTGACCGGCGAACCCGATGGTCAAATCGATGATGCCGATATGCGCCTGTTGGGAACAAGCGATCCCGGATTTACCATTGGATTTAACAATACGTTCCGCTACAAAGGATTCGACCTCAACTTCAATTTCTATGGGGCGTTCGACAGGGTAATGATGGATCCCACCCGCATGGAATATGGAGTATCGGCTTGGGGTATGGCGCAATATGGCTATAACGGATTGCGTTGCCTCGACGACCGTTGGATGCCCGATAATCCTTCGACGAAGAATCCGAGCTCGTTCTTCTCGGGTTCGACCTATGGTTATGGCGACTGGTTCTATGAAGACGCTTGGTATATCCGTTTGCAAAACATCACGTTGGGATATACGATTCCTTCGACGGCCACGACTCGTAAAATATTCCAAAACATGCGTTTGCACTTCGATGTGAACAACGTATTTCTCATTACTCCTTATGGAGGTCTTGATCCCGAAACCGATTCTTATGCAGCAGCATATCCCAATGCTCGCACATTTACGTTCGGTATAGATATTAAATTTTAGTGAACAACAATATAATACGGAATACAATGAAAAAGATTTTTCGAAAATTCACACTGTTGTTGCTGTTGGTCCCTATGCTGAATAGCTGCGAGATGGACCCGATTAGTTATAGCGATATAAATCCCTCTATATTCCCTCAGACCGAAGAGGACTTGCAATCGATGGTGCTTTCGTGTTACTATCCTTTGCGGGGTAGTTGGTGGGACGGTATCAATTCTACCTCTGAGCGCGGACAGATGTTTGTGAACGACGCTTGTACCGAGATTCTGGCCGGGAAATTCGGCGCGCAGAAATATTGTCACGAGCTCTCGTTCAATACAGAGACTTCTGATGTGACCTATTTCTACTATACCCGTGAAGAGCCTTATGGATTTATCGGTAAGATAAGCCGTTGTACCACGGTAATGAACATGATCGAGAAAAGCGACTTGTCGCGCGAGTCGAAAGATCGTTATATAGCCGAGGTGCGTTGTGCCCGTGGATTCTTGTCGTATATCCTGTACGATATGTTCGGTCCGCTGGTGATTGCTCCTATCGAGATATTGGACGAACCGCTCAACGAGGCTCCGCTTCCCCGTCTGTCGCGTGAAGCCATGGTGCAGTTTATTGAAGATGATTTGAAATTTGCCGCCGAACATCTGCCTTATCCGAAAGATACCGAATATGGTAAATTCAGCCGTGGGTTGGCCAATATGTTGCTCATTCGCCTCTATCTGCATGAGACGCCCGAGGATCAGTCTTATTACAATCAAGTAGAGACGATTGCCCGTGAAATGATGACCGCCGATTATGGTTATGCCATGGTCGATGACTATCCTTCGATGTTTGAGCTGGCCGGGCAGTCGAAATGCACATCGGAATATATCTATATAATTCCTTGCGCGATTGACGGCCCCAGCCAGAACCAATGGCACATGATGGCTATGCCACCCGATATCGACGGGCTCATCAAAGGTTGGGCTACGGTTCAAAGTACATGGTACTTCTATGACTCATTTGAACCCAATGATACGCGCAAGACCTATTTACTTGCCGAGTACACAACAGGCGACGGCGAACTGCGCAACCGCGAGAATCCCGATCAGTACCTCGATTTGGGCCCCATTCCTCAGAAATATGAAATCGACCCGGCTGTCCCCGGAAGTGGCGGATATACCGACTTGGATATTGTAATGTACCGTTATCCCGATGTACTGCTTTCGTTGGCCGAGGCTATTGTCATGAAACCCGGCGGAAGTGTGACACAAGAGGCTGTCGATTTGATGAACGAGATCCGCGAACGGGCTCAAATCGACCCGAAGAGTTTGTCCGACTTCCCCACGAAAGAGGCCTTTATCGACCAATTGTTGATTGAGCGCGCTCACGAGTTTTGGTGCGAAAGCGGTCAATATCGCGCCGACCTTATCCGTTTCGATAAACTGCTCGACCGGGTATTGGAGCTGAATAACGGACAAGCTCCTTATGCAAGCAAAAACAAATATGTGTATCCGTTGCCCCCGTCGGTTATCGTCGATGGTAAAGGACAGGTGATACAAAATCCCGGATATACTATCTAACAGAAACAGGGACCGGTGTATCTTGTTGGAGATACACCGGTATCTCCAATAACCGCAAAAAAGAAAAGATATGAATAAAATATTTAAATTGTTTGGTGCCGGAGCCTTGATGTTTTTCGGGGTGGCGTGTGCCTCTTGTGATAAGGAAAAAGGGGGGGACGACACTTCGAATCTACCTATGGAGCTGGTTTCCTATGATGAGTCGAGCGAGATAATCGTTAATCCCGAACGGGGTTTCTATAAAGCGACATCGTGCGAAATGGGCGTCTCGGGCGCATTGAGCGTTTCGACATTGAAGGGGTATCGTGCGAGTGGATATTCGTTGATATTCCGTTACTTCTACTTGAAAAGTTTTAGAGACAAACCTCTTACCGACGAGGCTCTTCAATTTTTCGACAACGATATGGCCGCTATGCGTGAGGCCGGGGTGAAGTGTGTATTGCGCTTTGCCTACACCAGTTTGGAAACTGAGCCCGATGCTCCGTTGTCGATTATTCAGACTCACATCGATCAGTTGAAACCCTATATTGCTAAAAATGCCGATGTTATCGCCGTATGGCAGGCTGGGTTCATTGGCTCTTGGGGTGAGTGGTATTACACGACCAACAATCTGAACAATCCGACTGCGCGCGCTGCCGTTCTCGACAAGTTGCTCGAGGCTCTGCCCGAGAACCGGGTGGTACAAGTGCGTACCCCGCAGTATAAGCAAGAGTATTTGAACCGGACAACTGCTATCAATGCTTCCGAAGCCTATACCGCATCGAAAGTAGCCCGCATCGGTCATCACAACGACTGCTTTATGGCCAGTGAAACCGACTATGGTACTTATCAAAACATTACCGAGGATAAGAAGTATTTGAGCCAAGAAGGCCTTTATTTACCGATGGGTGGCGAAACCTGTCCTCCCAGCGGAATATCCCCTGCCGATTGTACCAAGGCGCAAGACGAAATGCGCACCCTTCGTTGGTCCTACCTGAACAGCGACTACTATAAAGGGGTGAACGATAGGTGGATTACACAAGGCTGTATGGACAATATCAAACGTGAAATGGGTTATCGTTTTGTCCTCACGACGGGAGAATATACGACCAACGTGACACCCGGTCACCTGCTTAAAGTGGTGTTGAAAGTGAAAAATGCAGGATATACGGCCCCGTTTAATCCCCGTGACGTGGAATTGGTATTGAGAAATGTAGCCGATAGTACGGTTTATGTATTGCCACTCGACGCCGATCCTCGCAAATGGAAACCCGGTGTGGGCGCTACAATCGACGTAGAGGCCGGATTACCGTCGGACATGCCGTTGGGTGATTATGATATTTATCTGAATCTGCCCGATCCTATGGAGACTTTGCGGAATAATCCCGACTTCTCGATACAACTTGCCAATAAAGAGGTATGGGAACCCAAAACGGGATACAACTATCTGTCTATGCGAATCAATGTGACGGAAGATGAAATGACCCCTTCGTATAGTGGAGAATCGGTTTTTGCCAAGAAATAGAGATGAAAAACCAATAAATTTTTATTAACCCAAAAAATTACTGTGATGAAAAAAACAATGAAGTATCTTATGCTCTTGCTGGTGGGTACCATGGTTGTATTTACCTCTTGCAAGAAAGATGAAGAACCCTTAGGCGGGACATCAGAAAATTCGGCGATTTCCGAGTTGGCGGTGACTCCCAATGCCGATGTGAAATATGGCGATGAAGTGATTCTGACGGCTAAGTTTGCCGATGATAAGGGTCTTCGCCAATATATGATTTCGGTGAGCAATGCCAATGGCTCGTTCTACGAAACAACCAAGATGCTTACCGGTAAAACGTATGACCTGAATGAGAAAATTGCTCTGCCGTTGCCTAAGAACGCGGTAGCCGGCGATTTGACCATAACGGTTACGGTAAAGAATTCGAGCAACGAATTGAGTACCGAAGAGGTGGCAATCACAAATGTGTCGCTCCCGACCTTCGAGGCTCTCTATCTGGCTTTGGACAACAATTTGGTTTATACGATGGAAAAAGAAGGCGACCTCTTTGTTGTAGAGGACTTCTTCCCGGCCGGTGCTACCGGTAAAATCTATGCCAATAGCGACAAGACCGGTATGTCTTGGGGATTGGAAGGCGGCGAGATTATCGCCCTCGGGAAAGATAACATCGTGATCGGTGGAGAAGAAGAGGCTTTCTTTAAGGTTTCGTTCAACCCGGTTTCCTTTGAGTTGACATTGGGTAATGCTCAAAACTGGTCGCCCATAAGCGATGCGCTTTATATCTTCGGTACGATCTCGGGACACTGGGATGACAACGATGCTCCCGATAATGGTATCTGGATCGAACGTGAGAAGACCAAGATGCAGGGTTATCAAAACGGTAACCAAAAGTATTGGACATGGACTCCGCCGTCGGATGGAACCGGTAGTGTAGAAACCGATATGTGGGGCGCTATTGTTGCCGGACAATTCTATTTCAAAGAGGGAGGCAAGGACAACTACCTTACGTTTGCCAATCACAAACTGACTCTCGGTGCCGAGGATAAGGCTGCCAGCTTCTCGATTACGTTGGGCGGTGCCTTCTCGATGAAGGTATTCCAAGAAGATGGCGTATATACCAAAGTTGAGTTGAGCGACGGTACTCGCACATTGGCCTATACCAATGACGGTATCTACATCAATGGAGCATTGTCTCCCGATGCCATATCGTTCTGCGGTTCTCCGCTGGCCTTGGTAGAGGGCGAGTATTTCTCCTATCAGGGTATGGCCCAGCTGACCAAAGACCAGACGGTTACGGCCAGCGGTGTTGACCTGTCGATGGCATTCTGCGACCACGATGTGTTTACCGGCGCAGGTAACTCTTCGTGGAAGATGATTGCTCCCACGGGCGAGTACCTCATTCGTATCGATGCCTTCTCGGGTTCTATTTATGTGATGAACAACGAAGGCTATCCCAATGTAATCTATATGGACGGTTGGTGCTGGAACCGCTTCATGGGTATCGAGCGGGCTGCTTGGGAAGAGACTTCTCGCCTCACGCTGTACCGTACCTCCGAAACGGCCAATACCTACCAGGCTATCGCTACGATTTTGCCTTGGGGTGGTGACATCTCGTTCTGGGGCGAACCCTATACGGTAGAAGAGTTTGGTAAATGCTGTATCTCTTCGAAGTATTTCGAAGGCGTGTCGGTTGCTGGCGAGAATGGTATGCTCTTGCCTGTGCCTGCTGAAGAAACCTATTATAAGATTGTCGTTGACCTAAAAGACGGGTTGACCATAGACAAAGAAAACTTGGATGGGAATTATTATACGATTATCCCGACCAATGGCAAGAAGTTTACGGTAACGTTTACTCCTACCACACTCTAAATCACATATCATTTCTTTCTTCTATTTTGCGGAGCGGCGAGACCGCCGCTCCGCTTTCATTTCCTTAAATTAAAGTGCGAGATAACATGAAGAATACTTTACTTTTTGCTGCTTCTATAATTGTGTTGCTGCTCTCCTCGTGCAAGGAGTCGGCAGTGAAAACAGAGAATGGAGAACCCAATTTCGACGATTTCGTAAAGGTGTCGTTGCAATCGCATATTACAGGGGTGCAACCTATGACTGGGATTGTTTTGTGGGCCGATAATGAGAAACGGAATACCGATGCGATAAGTCTCGAATATTCCTATATGCAGTATAAAGACATTGTCAAGGAAAAAGGGGTGTATGATTGGACTCCTCTCGAACAAATTCTCGATGCTGTCGCTTCTCGCAAGCATCAGGCAATCATTCGGTTCTGGTACACCTATCCGGGATTTGACAGTGCCGTGCCTCAATACATCAGGGATTTGCCCGATTATGAGGAGACTGTGGCATTGAGCGAGGGAAAACAAACCGGATTCCCCGATTGGCGCCACCCCGAATTGCAACGGTTTCACAAGGAGTTTTATCAGAAATTTGCCGAGCGGTATGACAACGACCCGCGTTTGGCTTTCCTCCAAACGGGATTTGGCTTATGGGCCGAGTACCACATTTATGACGGCCCTTGTATCATGGGGCAGACTTTTCCCTCGAAAGAGTTTCAAGCCGAGTTTTTCAAGTTGATGAGCGAAACGTTCAAAAATACGCCGTGGAGCGTGTCGATCGATGCGGCCAGTCCCGACTATACGCCGCTCGAAGCCGATGCGTCGTTGAAAAATCTGAAATTCGGTTTGTTTGACGACTCTTTCATGCACGAGACACACGACGAGTATAATGGCAAGAATTGGAAGTTCTTCGGTGAGAATCGGTACAAAACTTCGCCGGCCGGAGGTGAATTCGGCTATTATACCAAATATGACCAAGAGCACGTTCTGGATTATCCCGATGGTATTCATGGCCGCAATTTCGAGGGAGAGTCCAAACGTTTCCATATCACCTATATGATCGGTAACAACCAGCCTTCGTACCAAACCATGGCCCGTATCAAACAGGCCAGTATGTTGTGTGGCTACCGCTACGAGATAACCGATGTGAGAGTGAAAGAAGATTCTACTTGTGTCAAGATTAAAAATACGGGTGTGGCTCCTATCTATCGCGATGCCTATGTGGCTGTCAACGGAGTGCGTTCTGAGTCGAGCCTTATCGATTTGCAACCGGGCGAGAGCCGTTGGGTAGGCATATCGGCCGGCAGTACCGATATGGAAATTACTATTGAATGTGATCATTTGGTTGATGGCCAAAAGATTGAATTTGAGGCTGATGTAAAAGGCGAATAAAAATCTTTGAGACCATGAAGGTTGAAAAATGGCTGGTTTATGCATGGGTGACAACCTTGTTGTGGGGTGTGTGGGGTGCGTTCAGCGAGATGCCTACCAAAGCCGGATTCCCGGCTACATTGGGGTATATCGTATGGGCCATCTCCATGGTCCCATGTGCCATAGTTGCTTTGTGGAAGATTAAATGGAAACTCGATGTTTCGGGACGGGCGATATTCTATGGTATGATGGTAGGCTTGTTGGGCGCTGTGGGACAGCTCTTGTTATTCCAAGCGTTGCGCATGGGCCCGGCCTACATTATATTCCCGTTTGTGTCCATGTCGCCAGTTGTTACCATCGCGCTTTCGTTGTGGCTGTTGAAAGAGCGGCCGACAAAACGGCAACGATGGGGAATAATCGTAGCTTTATTGGCCATATTCTTTTTGTCGGTCCAACAAGGCGGTGGCAATGTGGAGGGCGGCATGTGGTTGGTGTTGGCGACCAGTGTATTTGTCATGTGGGGAGTACAAGCCTATTTTATGAAACTCGGGAATAGAGTGGCTAAGGCCGAGAGCATATTTGTTTACATGACAATATCGGGAGTATTGCTGATACCTGCCGCTTATGTGATGACCGATTTTTCACTCCCCATGAATACGGGCCTGCCTTTGATTTCGTCGGCTTTTGTGATACAATTGTTGAATGCAGTGGGTGCGTTGACCTTGGTCTATGCTTACCGTTATGGCAAAGCTGTTATCGTCTCCCCTTTGACCGGATTGGCTCCTTTGATAACCGTGGTGTTGTCGTTGATTATTTATGCGGTATTCCCCGGGACTATTTTATTGATCGGTCTGATATTGGCGACTATTGCTATGGTCGCTCTTGCAGAATGACAATGGCCGTATCAAAAACAAGAAAAGTTCTGTGTTGCGTGTATAGTTGTTTAATTAACTTTTAATTTTATTACGATGAAAAAAATGTTGTTATTGATGGGTTGCTTGTTGGCTTTTTATGCACAGGCAGCCGTTGTCCCGGTTCCAGAGTCGGGGTCGATTTCCGATGCGATAACGGGGGCGTCGCCGGGCGATATAATAGAATTGTCGTCGGGTACCTATGTAGGGAATGTTACCATCGACAAGTCGTTGACTTTGCAGGCTGCCGCAGGGTTGGAGACTCCGCCGGTTATCCAAGGTCGGGTTTCGGTGCAAGAAGGGGAGACGACAATTTCGGGCATTGTGTTCGACGGGAATAACGAGGTTGCCGATGCTATTCGTGTCGATAATTCGACGAATGGCAAATCGGTAGAGATAGTGGGTTGTACCATACGCAATTATACCAATCGTTTCTTGTATCTCTCTTTGTCGGGAAAAATAGAGTCGCTTGTGGTCGATAATTGTATTTTTGAAGGGTCGGACAGTAGTACGGAAAACAAAGCTATTTATGTATCCGACGCTCCTGCTCAGACCAATTCGATTAGTGTAACCAATTCGACTTTTTTCAATTTCAATACGGGGAGCAACTACTTTTTCCGCATTAATTGCGGAGATGAACTGGTACTTACTCCTGTGGTGTTGATCGACCATTGTACATTTTATAACTGTTTCGACCGTCGTGGGGTATATCTGTTCAATGCCGGTAAATCTACGATAAAAAACTCGATTGCTGCTTTTTCGGAGCGAAAAGACGACACAAAGAGTTTCACGGCGTATGGTGATGAAAGTATTATCAAGAATGTAATCTCCTATAATGTCGATTTATATGGCAGTGCGCTGCGGGAAAATATAATATCGCAAAATCCTTTGTTTGTCGATGCTGCAAATGGGAATTTCCAACTTTATAAAGATTCGCCGGCGGTAGGTGCGGGCGACGACGGCAGCACGTTGGGAGATCCTCGTTGGGGCGTTTCGTCGGAAAATGCACCGGTGGGAGAGTTGCCGTATGAATGTTTCAAGGAACCATACAGTATGTCGCCTACGACAACCTCGGTGCGTATCCTTTGGCAGACTCTCGATTCGAATGCCTCGGGAACGGTGTATTATGGCACGACTCCCGATTTGGGACAACAGGTTACAGCCGAGACCGGGTGGAATGTAGAGGGCGAAGGTTTTGTCCATGTAATCGAATTGACCGGGCTCGAGCCGTTTACCGAATATTATTATCAGGTGGGCGATGAGCTGCGCCGTTATGAAAAGGTTTGTATGGCCAAGACGGCTCCCGAGAAAGGAACCGATTTCCGTTTAGTCGCATTCAGCGATGTGCATGATAATGATGAAGGTATTTGGCAGCATTCGGCGCCTGTGATGTTGGAAACCAATCCCGATATGTGGTTGACTATTGGTGATTTGGTGACCAAAGGTGATTTGCGTAATTGGAATTCATCGTTCTTTATCCCCGGTGAACCCATGCTTTCGGCCAAGACATTGACTTCCATTATCGGGAATCACGAAACCATGGATAAGTCGGACGAGAACGGCCCGACTACGTACTACGATTATTTCTCGGTTCCGTCGCACGGATTTATCGATACCGACGAGCGAATCGACCCGAGGGGCGAGGCCTATTTTGCCATGGATTATGGTGATGTGAAGATTATCGGTTGCAACTGGAACGAAGGGAAAGACGACCCGTCGTTTGCTACCGGTTCGAAACAACTTACATGGCTCGACGAGCAATTGGCCAACGCCGATAATAAATGGATATTTATATTTGCTCATGTGAATGTATATTCGACCAGTTATCACGGGCAATGGTCGGCCAGCCAAAAGGAGTATATTGCGCCGCTGCTTGAGAAACATGCGTTGGAAGGCAAACATATACTCGTGTTCGGTGCCGATGAACACAATTTTGAACATTTGTATAAAGCAGGGGTTCACTATCTGCGTCCGGGAGCTATGAACGGGAGCAATCGCGACCAATATAACATGGCCGATAAACCGTATAGCTTGATATTTAACAAAATAGCCGGATTCTCGACAATCGATGTATCGGAGAATGGCGAGAAGGTTACTTTGATCGCCCGCGATAGAGACGGAGTGGAATTTTATTCGTATGAATTTTCTCGCGGCGGATTGATGCCGAGCCTCTATATTACCGAACCGAACGAAAATACCGAAGCGGTGACCGATAGTTGTAAGATCAAGTGGTCGTGTTTCGACCCGCAAGGAACCGCTAAAATCAATTTGTATTATTCTTCGGACAGTATAAACGGGACTCCTATTGTAACCGATTTGTCCAGCGATATACAAGTCATCGATTCGTATGTTTGGAATGTACGTTATTTGCAGCCCAAAGGCGATTATTGGATTTACGGGACTATTGACGACGGGGTGAACCCTCCGGTAAAGAATTATGCCAAGGGGAAAATTTCGATTGTAAACGATACGACTCCGCCTCCTGCTCCCACCGAATTTACGGGTGCTTTTGTCAATGGGAATATTGTGCTTACTTGGAAAGATCCCATTTATGAAGTTCCCGTGAATGTTCTGGTAGATGATTTCGAGTCGGGAATATCGGGAGTCGAAGGTGTAGGCGAAAGTGGCGGTAGCGGCTCTTTCGAGGAGGTTGACGGCTACGAAGGAAAAGGACTCCAAATGAATTACGACATTGCCGAGGCTTGGGGCGAATATGCTGCGGTGTTTACTTTTGACCGGGCACAGAATTTCTCGAATTCTCCCTATTTGGAGTTCTGGTATAAAGGCGATGGCTCGGGGCGCACGTTGCGACTTATCGTAAAGGACGATTACGATTTAGATGGTGTTGCCGATGATTGGTGGTACGACGAATCTTTGCCGTTGAATTCTACCGAGTGGCAAAAGGCAAAAGTCGATATCCGTACATTTCAACCCTTTTCGTGGCATGCCAATGCAAATCAGAAAAGCGATGCTTCGCGGGTGATTTCGTTGCATTTTGTCGTTCCCAGCGGGACTCCGTGTACCGGAGGTGTGCTTACACTCGATAACATAGAGATGACGGGCCTTATTAATCCGGCTCCCGATTTCGAGGCGACGACTATTGTCCGCCGCAACGACCGGTTCGCTCAAAATGTGACCGATGGGAATATCGTTTATGATGGTTCCGATGAGACATTTACCGATACGAATTTAGAAAAAGGGAACTATTATTATGCTGCTTTTGCACATGATGATTTGGATAACTATTCGGTTTTTACCGAATCGGCTTCTTGGCACTATGCGGTGTCGGTAGGTATAGAAGAAAATGAGGCAACGGGATTCACGATTTCTCCCAATCCGGCTCGGGATTATGTAACTGTAACTTGTCCCGGGAGTGCAGTCTGCGAGATTTCTGTGGTCAATTCAAGTGGAGAGGTTGTCATGCATGAGAGTCTCAACCATTCGGTAGCTTGTTTGAACGTCGAGCATTTGTCCTCTGGTGTATATGTCGTCTCTGTGAAATCGGAGGGACAGGTATATAATGGGAAAATGGTAATAAAATAGATCGATTGGGTTAATAAAAAAAGCCCGGCGGAGATGTTCTGAAAAACTCCCGCCGGGCTTCTTGGGTTTATGGGTTTATGGCCCAATGAAGAGGGCTTCTCTACGCACGGTGCAAGTATCTGAGGTGCTTGTGGTACGTGCCCCTCACGAAGAAACTTATTGATTATCGACTGCTATACGGATTGGTTTTTCCTGTCCAACAGTTTTTTTCTAAAGGCAAGAAAGATTACGAGAACCGAAATAACGGACAGTATAATCAACTTATAACTGTCGCTGATATCCAAAAACTCAATGGACAAAAGGACTATGGTCACAAAAGATATCCATACCGATTTTTTCTTCAGAGCCGTTCTCCTTTCGTTGACAGGTGTTAATAATGAATTGCAGAATATGTCTATTTGCCGGCTAATGTCATCGTTAGTATTCGGCTGCAAATCATTCCTAAGCTTCCGTATCTTGTCTGCTTCGGAGGAGTCAAAACACTCATGTTCCAGTTGTAGAAGATAGAGATTTATTTTACTTGTAATCTTACTTTCAGCCATATACCCTATATTGAAGTCTGAACCTCCTATTATTATCTTGTTTCTGCTCAATCCTTTGGTCGGGATGGCATACATGGATCTTGGACAAGCGTCCGTCCATCTGCATATATTCTCGGTTGGATTTTCATAGGCTTGGATAGAAACAAGTTGGGTCACGGTATTTTCATTGTTCTTGTTGCTTAAAGCCAAAGTATGCAGGAACTGGAGTTTTATGGCCTTTATTTGTCTAGCACCATTCTCAAAAAAGAATTCCTGCCAGCCGTTGGATGGGTTGAGACTATTATCATAAACAGCCTCCCAAATAATACCGCCATTTTCTGATGATCGGCCGAGTAGCATCCTGTAATGATATTTGCGTCGGCTTGGCTGTTGCTTCAAAGTCCCGCAATTGTCCCATAACAGGAAGCGGAAATAGGAAATCTTGATATCTTCCTTTAGTATAATCTCAAGATATCCGGGATTCGGTATTTTATGGAAGCCTGTTTGCGTGTTATAGTCTCCAACAGTATCATTGAAAAGAAACATCGGCACCTCGGCCCCGTCAGTCTGGCGAAGACTGGAAATGGTATCCGCATTAAGTCTATTTTTAGTCTCGACTCCCGGCGTTTGGGATATTGTTTTGCCATGATGTTTTTTACTAAATAAAAATGATTTCAAATTGTCCTTGACAAGATACAAGGCATAAGCAAGCGTAATTATAAAGAATAGCCAGCGTAAGAAAATAACTTGCGGAGCATGTTGTGTCTGAAAGATGTCAAAAATAATGTTCAAGCCAAGCATAAGGCCCGATACCACCCAACTGGTGATATTTTGAAAACTGTCCTTTTCATAATCGGACTTCAGATTTCCTGCCACGTAAGGTGTGATAATCTGTCTGAACTGATCCACCCTCCCGTCGACAGTGTCGAAGACCATTGATTCGCCCAGTACTTCATTTACCAAAGACTTATAGTCATTAGTTTGTTTATGAGATTCTGATACCGTATCAGAGAGCCTCTGAACAAGGTTCATTATCCTAGTGGAAATAGGAACAGCATCGCCCACTTCTAGACTATAAGGAGTCTGAATATCTAGGCGATCCCCGATTTGAAGTGTTGGATTCTCCTCGTCAAACAGGCGGAGTCTGACAACGTGGAAGCCTGAGTTGGCGGGATTATGTAGTGCATGAATCCTGAAATACCTCATTCTGATTGGCTGGTCGAATACGCCCCACTGCCAGCCACGCCTATACACCTTGTCTGTTGCTGTCGTATCGTAGAGTATCGTCCAAGTAAGTTTATCTTCAGAGTATAAAAGTCTATAGGCATAATGTTGTTTTGTGTTGCGAGGTTCCGACTTATTGCAGTCGTCATCCCAGTCTATAAGCTTCATTGATATTTGCTTGATAGCTACAACTTTTTCCAGATCCAAGGTAATAAAAGAGGGGTGATGTATGCCTAAATATCCGCCAGTCAGGGTATTGTAGTCCATATTGTCTCCTTCTTCTGTCATGTGATGGGGATGGTTGCAGAATTCTAACACATTTTTTCCTAAGGCAAGATCTTTCATTATGTTTATTTTTTTACAGTCAAAAAACAAAGATAGGGATTATTTGTATTTTATGTGGTCTCTGTCAGGGAAATATGACTGGAAGCTCCGGATACCAGATAAATATTTAAGATTAAAAATATCTACACTTCTGCATCCTTTCAAGGTCCTCTGCAACCTGCTCTTTTTTTGAGAATGGTTTATCGTTTTCGTCGTCGCATGGATTGAAAATGGAGTTTATGATTTATCTCTTTGGGTGAAGAGCCGTTTTATGGTTGCCGTCGAACGCCGACAGAATAGCGCGCATGAGGTCATTGCGTTCTACTTCGGCCTTGATGGTTTCAAACGGGTATCCCAAGATACAGGTGTCGTAGCGGTCGCCCCGGTAGAAAATGCCGGCACCGATGTTGCTATCGGCATACCGCTGGATTGTGTAACTTCCTTTTCCAAAAGGTTCTATTCCGTCGGGTGATTCGGCGGCGTAGCACTCTTCGTTGAGGGTGTTGTGGAATTCGATTGTAAGGGTATTGAATGGAGCGAATGGCGAGTCGGCCGGTTTTACACGCCCGGTTGCCGAGGCTTGCCCGGTGCGCCAAGTGTAGTGCAGAATCTCGTGGGCAAATTGTTTGTCGCTGTCGCTCGAGATTCCGTTGTCCCACAAATCGGTGGCGACATAAGCTCCCGACACGAATAGCTTTCGTCCCTCGTCACAATAGTCGGAGAGTACTTTTTGCAGAGCCTTGGGGAAAGTTTTGAATGATGCACGGCCGGATTGGTTGCCTGTACATACTTGTTTCTCTTTCCCGAGAATCAGGTCGGTTATACGGTAGTAGTTCAGCGCTATCAATCCTTCGGAGACAGCCTCGTCGCTGCTCGATACGAACGAATAGCCAGCCTTGACAATCGATAACCCGTGGGTGTAGGGGTAGTCGAATGTATTCCCGGCAATGACTTGGGTTTCGTAGTCGGCGCGGCTGGCTCCGAATCCCGGGTTGTCGTCGTCGAGCCACGGAATTTCGCGTCGGAACTCGTACTGCTCACCGGTGAAACAGATGTCGCGAAGGTAGGGTACCCCGAAGTCTTTGCGGGTATTGAATCCGGCAACGAGGGTGTCTATCTCGAAACTGTCGGGGGCACTTACGCGGTCGAACCCGTTAACGACCATGACCACGTCCTTTTCGTGAGAGACCCGGCATAGCGATAGTGTCTCGGAGGGAAAACTTTCGCCTCCCCGGTTTACCGCCGTAATCTTGAAACTGTAAATCGAGTCGGACAGGATACGGGTGGAGAATGTGGTGTCGGACAGGAGGCGGCCGTTGTCGAATGCACCGTCGTTGATTCGGGTATAGACGATGTATCTCTCGGGTGAGGCGGTTGGTTCGAGGGGATCCTCGACAGGCCGCCAAGTCAGTTTTATTTCATTCGTCCCGACAAATTCGGTGCGCATGTGGCTCACAGGCAGGGGTTGTACCATGTAGCCGTAACCGTTTTGCTCGGCGATGAATTTCAATATCCCTTTGTAAACGGCTCGGGAAACCAAGAATCGGAATCGGGGATCGAGCCCGTAACGCATATCGGCGAAATTCTGATGGGAGAGTAGCTCGAGCAACATGGTGGGTACTTCGGGGACACGGGCTTCGAAATAAGATTTGTTCCACATGCCCCGACGGCTCCATTCGGGGTTGTAGGTCCGGTGAATATCGTCGGTAATTTGTGTGAGTATCAAGTCAGTGAGGTATCGCGATACCTGTCGGGATATGTTTTTGTGGTAGGTTTTCCGTTCTTTCCCGGTGAAATAGATTCCGAGGCTTCCTACGATCGAATCGCTTTTGGTCGTCCCGGCGTCGGAGTGGAATGCAAGGGCAAGGTCGATGGGTATGTTCAGTCCGGCACTGTCGGGGAGTACCTGCGAGCCTCCTGCCAAGTAGTTAACCCAAGCGCCCCGGCATTTGTAGTCGTCGGTATAGTCGTTTTCTCCCCGGCTGGGTGAATAGACTTTTTCGGGGAATCCGGCCCATTGCAGCCAGTAGCGGGCCGCTTCGGCAAAACGAGGGTATCCGCTGGTCGTACAGGAATAGCTTATCGGTAATTGCTCGGGATTTTCGGCGATATGGGAGTCGTTTACCCGACGGGCAATATTACCGTATCCCCCTCCTATCTTCACAGCGTCGGCCGTGATGACCTTCCCATTCTCGTGCGAGAGGTTACTCAACTCTACCCGGGCTTCTTGTCCGGCATCGAAAGCGAAATGGCCTAAATATATCCATGTGCCTCCCCCCATGGTTTGGTTTACTTTGAATTGCCGTTCCCCTCCTTTGTAACATACGGTATATAGGGCATCTTCTGCGCTGTTTTTGAGGGAGTGGTAGGCGATATAAACTGCGTATTCGCCGGTTTGGGGTATGGTAGCCGACCATCGGGCGGTTATGGTGTGAGCCGGGTCGGTTGTCGTGGCGGTTTTTCGGTAAGTCCCCCCTTCGAAAGGATTTTGCGATTGGGTATAAACCGGTGAGGTATGGGCAAACCCTTGCTTCCCGCTTTTCCAGTTGTACCGTTCATTCTCGGTCTCGGTGTATGTGGCTGCGTTGTCGTTGTCGGCAATAAGTTCATACCGGTTGGTATCGCGCTCTCGGGGGGAGAAAATGTAGGCTCCCGCATTCAGGAGCATGGGGGTGAGGAAGGGCATGACGAAACTTTGGGTATAGAGGTCTTCTACGGTTTGGAAGATGCGGGCGCGTTGCCATTCCCAACGGTTGAGCGATTGCTCGAAATAGTATCCGTGGCTTTGCCACAGGGCAATGTGCCGGTTGAGCAGCCCTTTTGAGGGAGAGTAAAGTCGGGTTACGGGAGTAACGATAGGGCTGTTGCAACGGGTGGCGAACTTTGCCTGTTTGTCGGCAAAGGGGATTAGTTGTCCTATTTCGTACCCGCCGGCCCGGATAGAGAGAGTTTTTTCTTTTAAGTTTTGGGGAAGAATAGACCGGACCGAGTCGTACATCTCCTTGACAAGTTGCTCCCGAAAAGGGAGATAGGAGAACTCGTCGTTCATTTCGATAGTGAGCCGGTTGCCTTTCCCGACGACAATTTTATTGAGTTTTATCTCATCGATGTTCAGGTATTGGGGCCTAAAAGAGGCAAGCATTTTTTCTATTGAACTTTCGATTGAGGCTGCAACTTGGGAGTATCCGTTGATGAATACCGACAAAAGAATCGCAAGGAGCAGGGAATATCGTTTTTGTTTCATGTCTCTCAGATGGATACGCCTCGGGTTTCCTTTTTTCTGTTTGGTCAGACCGTAGATTTGTTCTTATTGAAAGGGTTGAATCCGTTGGCCCTTGGATTCCCTTGTGAGGGTAATACAAATATAAATTACATTTTGATTTGAGAACATATATTTAGTGTTTTTTAATATGCTTGACTCCATTAGTCCCGATGGTGAACATGCAACGTCGGGAGAAATTCGAGAAGTTTTTCTTATCGACCAATACCCATTTTGTCGTCGTGAGTTATGGGTCGGTTTGGATTGTTTTGGATAGGTATTACCTTTCTAAAAAACTCTTTCGCATTCTTTCGATATATAAAAAATGTTGTTTTTCTCGGGATAACCATCTACTTATTTATCTTTTGTATATCTTTACTACACCAAGAGAAACACGTATCGTATTTGACACCATGAAACACAGGGTATGATTACTTTCTCCCCTCGATGCTTTGGCGATTAAAAAAGAGATTGATTCATTATTTATGCTAAAATAATTGTGTTATGAAGAGAAAAATGTTTTATGCACTTGCCGCTGTATTATTGCTCAGCGCATGTGCGACGACTCCCCGTAATCCATTCGAGGAACCGGCAAGACCGGCTGGACAGGAAAACGTATTGAAGTTGGCTTGTGAGCCTTTGGATTCGGTAAGAGTAGGATTTATCGGCCTTGGGTCCAGAGGGAAAGGCGCTATCGAACGGTATGTTTATTTGCCCGATGCGAAGGTAGTCGCTTTGTGCGATTTGGATTCGTCGAATGTCAACAAGGCCAATGAGATTCTTGTAGCTCACGACCGTCCCGTTGCCGATATATATGTTGGCGAAGAGGCATGGAAAGAGTTGTGCGGACGAGAAGACATCGACTTGGTTTACATTTGTACCGACTGGCATTCACATGCTCCTATGGCGGTTTATGCCATGAAACAAGGGAAACATGTGGCCGTGGAGGTACCTGCCGCCATGACCGTGGCCGAATGCTGGGATTTGGTGAATACTGCCGAGCAGACTCGCCGCCATTGCATGATGTTGGAGAACTGTTGTTACGACTTTTTCGAGATGGCAACCCTCAACATGGCTCAACAAGGCGTCTTTGGAGAGGTTATGCACACCGAGGGTGCTTATATCCACGACTTGCGCTCTTACAACTACGATACAACGGCTACGGGGTATAAGAATATGTGGCGTTTGAAAGCTCAAAAGAAGGCAGCAGGGAATCCATATCCCACGCATGGGTTAGGTCCTATTGCCCAAATATTGAATATTCACCGTGGTGACCGTATGGCTACATTGGTTTCCATGTCAACGGCTCAAAAGGGAATGCACTTGTATGCCGCCGAGCATGGCATTGCCGGAGAGGATACGGCTCAAATCGATATGGGTGATATGAATACCACGCTTATCAGGACCGCCAAAGGGAAAACAATATTGATTCAACACGATGTAACCAGCCCGAGGCCTTATGACCGTATCCATTTGGTGAGCGGTACCAAAGGTTTTGCCCAAAAATATCCGGTAGAAGGTATCGCTTTGGAACCCAATGCCCACGAATTCTTGGGGAAACAATCTCTCGATTCGTTGCTCAAAGTATATGATCATCCTTTCTGCAAAGAGATTGGCGACAAAGCTCGTGAGGTAGGCGGTCACGGCGGTATGGACTTTATTATGGATTACCGATTGATCCATTGCTTGAAGAACGGATTGCCTCTCGACATGGACGTTTATGATGCTGCCGAATGGTCGTGCTTGGTCGAGTTGACCGATTATTCGGTTCGCAACGGTTCCGTTCCGGTACAAATTCCCGATTTTACCCGTGGCGACTGGGAGAAATTGCAAGGATTGACTTTTGCCGAATAGGAATTGTCCTTTTCGATATGAAAACAAAGAGCGACGGGAGGTCCGTCGCTCTTTGTTTTGGGTATGTATGGAGTTAGAATTTGATGGTAATGTCGGCGCCGATTGTGAACGGCCGGCCGCGTTGCACGAAACTGTTGGGCGCCGACAGGTTCTCGGCATTCATCGTTTCGAAATAGAATGCTTGGTAGCGCTGGTTCAGCAGATTTTTCCCCCAAAGTTTCAGGTCGGCATATTTCCCCGAGAGGATAATAGAAGCATTTACCAATCCGTAGAAATTTTGTGCCACGTCGTTGGCTTCGGTCCAATAGATTTTCCCTTGTCCTAAATATTGCAGGTCGAAGGTGATGTCGGTCTCTTTGTCGAGCGGCAGGGTATAGGCTCCCGAGAGGGCCAGTGTGTGGGCGGGAGCGAAGGGCACGGAATTGCCTTTGTAGTCGTTTTCGCCGTCGTTGTAGTTTTTGAATGTGGCATGGGTGTAACCGTATGAGGCCGAGAGTAGCAGCCGTTGGGTGGGAATGGCTTTGAGCGAGGCTTCCAATCCGTAACTGGCGGTGCGTCCCGAGTTTTTGGTGTATCGGCCGTATCCGCTTACGACAGCGATTTGTTGGTCGTGACAGTCGATATAGAACAATGTCAGGTCGGCGAAGAGCCGGTGGCCGAGGAGCTGCGAACGGCCTCCTATTTCGTAATTCCAGCTATGCTCGGGCTTGTATGAAATCGCTTGATTCACGTCGGTCGAAGTTTCGAGAACGGGCATTCCCGAAGAACTGCGACTGGCGATGGGGCGTGAACCGGAGTTCCCGTTTCCTCCCATACCGCCCATGTTTTTCATCAGTTCGCTCATCATGCCGCTGCGAATTTGCGATTGTATCAAGTTGGAAAACATTTGGAAGTTATAACCTCCCGATCGGTATCCCCGGCTTGCCGATACATAGAGGAAGTTGTCGGGGTCGATTGTATATTTCAACTCGAATTTGGGCGATAACTCTATGGTCTCCATCGCCTCTTTCCCGTCGATGCCCAAGGGGAGCGAGAAAGGTTGTTGAATGGAGACGGGATGCCCCCCGGCGTTGATCGATACAAGGGCTTGTCCTGTGAGGTCGTCGATGGCATGTGTGTGGTGGTAGATTTGTGTGCGTTCGTAATCGATGCGCAATCCGGCCGTAGCCGACAGCCCGTCGATGAAAATATGGTTGAGCGAGGCTTGGCCGAAGGCTGCCGCGCCGTAGGTGGGCGTTTTGTATGTGCCGTCGATATAGAGATTTTCGTTGTCGATGGCTACGGTAATGTCGGGCATACCAGCCAAGTTGGGATTTTGTTTCAACGCAGCCAGCTGGTTGTTGGTCTGCTGGGTGATAAGTAGGTCTATGCCGTCTTGCCGGAAGTTGACGGGCCCTTTCGTATGGGTATCTTGGTAAAACCCGAATAGTCCGCCGACCCAATCCCATCGGCCACCTTTGTGCGATTTGACGGCAAACTCCTGTGAGATGGCATGCATTTTTTGTTTTTGTTGCAAGGTGAATATGGCGAGCGGGGTGAAATCTTGATCCAAGCGCATGTCGTCGTCGAGGTATTGGTATCCTGTCGTCGAGGTAAAGACGAATTGTTCGTTGAGATATTGTGCCGACAGTCCCGAAGTGAAAATGTCGCGGCGGTACGACGCTTCGTCGTTGTAGCTTATGTCGCCGACCTTTTGCGAGCCCTTGTCGTAATAGGCGTAGGGGTATCCCTGTTGGTCGCTACTCTCGTAGTCGCCGCTGAGGCTCAATTTCCATTGCCGGTTTACCCGCCAGTCGATTTGCAGCCGTCCGCCCCCCGAGCGGGTACTCCCGCTGTTTTGTCGGGTGTATTGGTTTTTGAAATATCCGTCGTCTTGCCGGTAACGGGCGTTTACCGAGAAGGCGAGATGGTCGGTAATCTTTTGGCAGGTCGAGGCTGCCACTCCCCATAAATTGTAGTTCCCGAAACTCAATTTTATTTTGGAACCCTGCTTTTCCAATGGAGACAGGGTCTTTATATTGACGAGCCCGGCCATAGTGTTCCGGCCGTAGAGCGTACCTTGCGGCCCTTTTAACACCTCGATGCTGGCTATATCCATGAAATCGAAGTCGAAAGCGCTTTTGTCCAGATAGGGCACATTGTTGACATAGAGTCCTACGGCGGGAGAATTGATGCGGGACCCTATGCCCCGGATATAGGCCGAGGAGATAAGTTTCGAGCCGTAATTAGGGATAAACAGGTTGGGTACGATGGTCGAAATGTCCTTGACCGAATGGATATTCATTTCGTCGATATTCTCGGGCGTGATGTAGGATATGGCTCCGGGAAATTCGAACAGCTTTGATTCCCATTTGGGATTGCTGATGATGGTCACCGTACTCAGATTGTACAGCCGGTTTCCTAATGAATCGGTGGTAGCCGGCAGCGGCATGCTTTGGACCGAGAGTGATAAGAATCCCAATAATACCGAGGGTATAATTTTTTTCATAAATGTAGATGCTTTGACAGGGGACTATTTTTCAGTAAAAATTTAGCCCAAAGTAAAGGGAGAAAAATTTCCCCTGCAATCATCAATAGTAGTGATTTTTTACAGGAAAAGCAGCAGGCTTACCGCCATGATGGCCATTCCGGTGATAACGCCTCCTATGCCATAGTGGTGATGTCCGTATTTTTCGGCTCCGGGTAGCAACTCGTCGAAAGAGATGAAGACCATGATTCCCGAGACGAATGCCAGTAATATGGCATGAATCATGGGTGTCCAAAAAGGCAAGAGGAATAGGAACCCGATGAGTGCTCCCACCGGTTCGGCCATACCCGAGAGCAGGGAGTACCAAAAGGCTTTCTTGCGGCTGCCGGTTGCTTGGTAGATAGGGACCGATACGGCAATGCCCTCGGGTATGTTGTGAATGGCGATGGCGATGACGATAGGAATCGCGATGTCGAGATTCCCCAGTGCCGAGGCAAATGTGGCGAGCCCCTCCGGGAAGTTGTGGATACTGATGGCCAACGCCAGCAGTACGCCGGTGCGCTGTAACCGTTGTCGGGACGACATCTCTTCGACCCGGTGGATTTCGTGGGGATTCTCGTCCTCGGGAATGAGGAAGTCAATCAATGCGATAAATGATGTCCCTGCAAAAAAGGCCACCAGCATGTAGATATTGGCCATGCGAGGGGTGAGGTTTTCGCGAAGCATCTCCACGGCTTCGGGCATCAGCTCCATAAACGAGATATAAACCATCACGCCGGCCGAGAATCCCAACGCCGCAGAAAGGAACTTGGTGTTGGTGCGTTTGGCGAAAAAGGCGATGAGGCTGCCTACTCCGGTCGAAAGTCCGGCGATCATCGTAAGCAAGAAGGCTAAAATTATAGAATCTATTTCCATATTTCGGGTGGCAAAAGAACATGAAAGACGAGATGAAAATCAGATTGTTTTTTCCAAGATAACATCTATCGGTTTATTTTTTTATCGTTACAAAAATAATGGAATAATATAATGTCGAGTGAATCGAATAATAAAAATAACAAAAAAGAATCAAATATGTTAGGAACAAACCGTTGGCTCTGTGTATCTTTATCCCCCGAAAAACAAGATTATGCAAGGATATAACGAAGATATTGTCATCGAGCAACTGCAAAATCCGGCGACTGTGCGACAGGCATTTGCGAGGATTGTGGAGCAATATAGCAAACCGTTATATTGGCAAATCCGGAAAATGGTACTCTCGCACGACGATGCCAATGACCTGCTGCAAAATACTTTTTTAAAGGCATGGGGAAGTATCGAGTATTTCAGGGGTGACGCCAAATTATCTACTTGGCTCTATCGTATCGCCGTGAACGAGACCTTGACGTTCCTCGCCAAAGAGCGTGAGCGCCGTAACCTTACGGCCGATGATGCCGACGATTTTCTCCTGTTGAATGTGGAGAGCGAGGCGTATTTCGATGGTAATCGAGTGCAGAAACTTTTGCAAGAGGCCATTTTGCAACTTCCCGAGAAGCAGCGGCTTGTGTTCAATATGCGCTATTTCGATGAGATGAAGTATGAAGATATGTCGGAAATTTTGGGTACTTCGGTAGGCGCATTGAAAGCGTCGTATCATCATGCGGCGAAAAAAATAGAAGAATATCTCGAAGAAAGGGTTTAAACCTTTTTATTCATTTTGTGTCTAACAGACAAAAGGTGTAGTTATGGAAAAGAAGACGCCCCTATTAGATGAGATCGGACGGAAGCATGGCATGAAGGTGCCGGAAAGTTATTTCGCCGATTTTACCGAGAAGATGGCCGAGAGCCTGCCTGAGCGGGAAATCCCGTTGTCCGAGCAACCTACGTTGTGGTTACGGGTAAGGCCGTGGGTCTATATGGCCGCCATGTTTGCCGGTATATGGCTCATGCTGAAAATGTTTACCGGGATATTCTCTGTGGAGAACGGTGAAACCCCCGACGTAGAGATGACGGCTTCGGCCGCCGAGGAGCGGTCGATAGAAGATGAGTGGATTGCTCATTATGTCGATGATTATACGGCTTATGAAATGTTGTACACCGACGTTGAATATTAAAGAAAGTACAGTGGCTATGAGAAAATTGGTTTTGGTGTGGTCGGCAATTTTTCTGTTTGGGTTGCCGGTATCGCTCTCGGCACAGAATAAAGAGGCCCAATCGAAACAGGACCGAAAAGAGAAATACGAACAACTTTGCAAGTTCCGCCGTGATTTCATGATGGAACAGATAGGCCTTTCTGAACAGGAAGCCAAACAGTTTTTCCCCTTGTATGAGGAGTTGGAGGGGAAGAAATGGAAGTTGGACAAGGAGGCTCGTGACTTTGCCCGTAAGGTAGCGCGTTCGACAACTGCCGTGACCGATACCGAGTATCAGAAAGCCGCCGAGGCTCTGCTCGAAAAAGATGAGAAAATGGCTCAACTCGATCGGGAATATTACGATAAGTTCAAGACATTCTTGTCGAGCGAGAAGTTGTTCAAATATAAAAATGCCCAAATGAAGTTCCCGCGGGCCATGATGAAATGGCATGGGAATAAAAACGGCCAACATAAGGGGCGTGGGAAATGAGTTGAAACAGGACGACGGATAAAATAAAAAGAGAGAGACTTACCTGCGGGGTGAGTCTCTCTCTCGTTTTATAGATCTTTTTAATTTAGTGGACGAGGATTTTTTCGGAATAACCATCGATGTTCAGAATATAGAGACCGCTGTGCAACCCCAGTTCTTGCCATTCGATGCAGTCTCCCGAATCCACTTTGGGCGTGGCATTGTAACGGATAATCCCGTCGGGGGTGGAGATTATCATGCGGGAAAGTCTCGATTGGGAGGTAAATAAGATGCCGTCCCGATAGAGTCGGTAGGGTTTTTCGGCCGTCTGTACGAGGTTAATCGCCCCCGGCGAAAGAATCTCTTGAAGGCCGGCCAACGCATCGATTTTTCCATAGCCGTAAACCGAGTTGGGGCAACTTCCCGTATAACTGTCGGCCCGGGCTGTCTTTTTCAGGATTTGCTGAACCTCTTCGGGCGTCAACCCGTTGTTTGCTTCGAGCCATGTGGCAATTACGCCGGCGACAAAAGGCGAGGCCTGCGAGGTGCCTGTCATCTGTCCCCAGAAATAGTTTTTTCCGTCGATTGTCGTACAGGCTACGGTGTTGGTGCTGCTCTCCTTGTAGTAATCCGAGAAGGACGATACGGCACTGAAAATCATTCCACCGGGAGCTGTCACATCGGGTTTTACCCGACCGTCGGGTGTGGGCCCGCAACTCGAAGTGTAGTTGATTTTGTTCAGCGGGTAGTCGATGAGCATGGATTGTTTCTTGCCCGAGTAGTTGGTCCATACGTTTCGGGTCGTATAGTTTCCTACCGATATGGTCCGTCGGCCTGTCCCGCCCAGTTCTCCCAACGTATAGTCGGTGTCGAAGTTTACATGGGTGCTTTTCCCATTGTCGGTGAATTGCCCGCTGTTCTTGTCGGTCCACAAGTCGATGTGTTGTGGCGAGCCCGTTACACCCACTTGTATGTCGTACCCTTTCAGGTTGAAGTTGTTGAGGACAATTCGGTACATGCGTCTCGTGTCGTTCCACAGTTCGGTATAACAAGCGACCTCACCCCCTTCGGAATAGTTGTAATCGTCGGGGACGGAAAAGCTCTGGTCGGCACCGTCGGCCTTGCAACTCCATACGCTCTCACCTTGGGAATTGAGCAACGAAACCGTTACTGAAAACCCATCGGTTTGGCCCCATACCTCGAAGGTGTTCGATTCGTAACCGGTAGGTTTGAAGAATGTCAAGACCGATGTAGCCTCATCGCTCAACTCCATGGAGGCATGAGTTTTGTTTTTGGCATCGTTCCCGATTGCCCCCACCAGTATTTTCCCCTCACCTACCATGGCCTCGACAGCTTGGTCGAAAAGAGAGGTGCCGTCGTGCGGGCCGTATGAGGTGTTCAGGCTGATATTCACGACAGCCGGTTTGCCTATCGAATCGGCATAATTGAATATGTATTTTATTCCGCTCAATATATCTGTATCTTCCAGCGTCGAACCTACCATGACCAAATCGGCATCGTATGCTACTCCGTAATAGGGGTTTTGGTCGAGGCTTTCGGTGGCCGAGGTGTTTATCGGCCCGAAATATCCCCCACCGGCTATGGCTGCCACGTGGGTGCCGTGAGTTTGTTCTTCATTGTCGGTCCCTTGGGCAATGATACTTGCTTCGTCTTGTAAAAACTTGCCATTCAGTTGGTCCCAAAATCTTACGATGCGCAGCGTTTCACTGTTACTTGAACGGAAAGCCGGGTGCGTTACGTCGAATCCCGAATCTACGAATCCCAATACAACGCCCTTCCCCGTGTAGGGAAGTACGATAGATTCCCCGCTATGTACTTCGGTAACGTGAGTCTCGGAGCGGGCTTGGTCCAGCGACAGGGTGGCTTTTTGGGATAGCTCGGCTTTTTCGACGAATTCTTGCTCCAATAAACGGGGCAAGTCGTTCTGCCCGATTTGCACGGTGAAGAATCCGCCTCCCAACGATACATACGATTGAGCGCCGAAGGCCAGCAAATCGTCGCCGGTCGTGGTGGGGTCGCATTGGAGCAAGATAGGCAAGAGGGAAACCTGCCGGTTCGTTTTCAACCGGGACTCTTGGGCCAACCGATCGAGTTGTTGACGTGAAAAGGCCGATAATTTTGTGTTACCGGCCTTGCTCGCCATGTTGCCGAACAGGAAAATCCCGCAGAGCAGCATGGCGCACAAAATGAGTTTTTTCATAAAGCCTTATTTAGAGGGCACAAACTTTGAAAACAGCGGTACCTACCTTTACAAGATATATTTTGCCCGGAGCAAACGGGAAGGCATATTGTCCGTTGTCGGTCTCTCCGTTGCTGACCAGTTTGCCATCGGTTTCATAGATTGCTACCGGTTGAACGGTTGTGTCGTTTATCGAGAGACCTTGGCGGGTAACCGTCAATTCCCATGCCGCATTTTTGCTGTTTTCGATTCCCGAAGAATATACGACAGCTATATCGTCGATGTAGAGGTAGTTGCCTTCGGCTACATCGAGCGGTTTTTCAGGTTGTTTGCTCAGATAGTCCGATGCACACAGCACGATATTCATTTTTTCGGGGGTCTCGTCCGATACGTAATTGATTGTAATCTCTTTTTCTTCAAAGGCGTCGATGTCCTCGTCGATAGTGAGTTCACCCGAGCCGATAAGGGTTGCACCGGCATTCCCGGCCAAAATGGCGCTCATCTCGTCGGTGTGCGAGTCTCCGTTTTTGTCGGTCGATTGGGCAGACCCTTTCCACAAATAAACTTTGATGTTTGCCGCATCGTCGATGTCGCTGGCCGGTGCATTGTAGTATTGGGCTTTGAAGGAGATCTTTTGGGGACGCGAGGTATATTCGATACCGCCATCTACACCCAAGTCGCCTGTGGAGGCTGAGTAGTAAGTGGTATTCACATAAATCCATGGAGTCCCCAGCGAGAGGATTCCGGGAATGGTATAACCTGTTTTGAGCCAACCACTATTGCTCCCGGCAAAGGTGTTCTCGATGATGGGGTAGGCATCGGTGTCGTCACCGCCTTTGGTTACAGTTCCGGCTTTCATGCTTGTAAATCCACCTATATTGACACACAAGGCGTGCCACCCGGTGGGCTGTACCTTTTGGTTACCGCTATCGCTTTCCCATGCACCGTTGAAATTGTCGCCCGAGAAACTTTCACCCCGTGCGGAGAATAAACATAAAACACAGCAACTTAAAATAAGATAAAAATTCTTCATAATCCTATTTGTTTTAAATGAATTTATATATAATATTATATTTTTGCAACTGCAAAGTAAATGAAAAAAAAGTGATATTTGGAAAGAATAACAGGAAAATAGTAGTAAATTATTAATTATTAAGGTCTATGAAAAAGAAATTTGTATGGATTTTTTGCATATTTATGTCACTTCTTGCATTGCCTTCTTGCGATGGGGATAGTCAACAAAACGAGGAGCCCGAAGTGCCGGGACCCGAAGGCGGGGAAGAAGACACCAATACCTATTGGGAGACAACCTATTCCGATTTGTCGAGTTATGTAGATAAGAATATCGATGAAATATGGGCTGCTGCCGGCGAAGCTACGAAAGATCAAGAGAATGGAGTCCTTTGTGTACAGGATCAAAAAGGGAACCGGTATAAGGCAACATTTAAATTGGAGGGAACGGTAATCTCTTCGATGGAGTTGGTCTTGACCGGTGAGTCGGAAAATAACGGAAATGCCGTGTGGGAATCGCTTGTAACCTCTTTCCGGGATTTCAAATTAGGATCATTCTTGGGAACGAAGTTCAAAAACTATACTACCGGTGAGGGTGGAATCAAACAGACTACCGAAGAGACCCTCCCGTTGCTTACTTCGGAGGCTAATATGTTGATATATCCGATATTCGGTATCCAGAAGAAGGTTTATTGCTGCCCCATTATGGATAAAGATAAGTTTCGGGTAGAGATTTGTCGCAATTATCTGCCGCTCGATTTCAGTACATTAGGGAAGTATATCGGTGCGAATATAGATGAGGTGCTGCAAGAATACTATGCGATAGGCAATAAGATTTTGTTTGGGACTGCCATGTCTTACATTTATTTCGACAGTGCCATCGACTTGAAAGGGAATAGTTATACGGCCAATTTCGATTCGGATAAGACTTTGGAATCTATTCTTGAAATTTCGGCTTATGTGCCTGAGGACGATCAGACAATTACCCGTTGGAAAGATATGTTGCAAAATTATACCGACTATAATTTGGGAACACTTAGCGAGATTTATGTGACCGATGCATTTGGCGATAAAGTGCAGGATTTGGATAATGCGCAAGCCGCATTTGACCTTTATGAAGCAAATGGCCGTAATAATGGTATAATAGCTCGCTTTGAAACGGGATATGGTTATAATTCACTCATATTGAATAAAGATTATTGCTATGTCCTCGTCAGAAAATGATTTGTTGAAATAGCGTATATAAAATATTGAGGAAACGAAGCGTAGGGGAAATTTCCAACGCTTCGTTTTTTTATTTAAAGGAGTTTTAAGACTATTGCTTAAAACGATTCGGGCGTCAAACAAAAAAACAGAGGCATTGTTTTATCAGGTACAGACGGTGCAAACGCTTGTAGAAGGAGACCGCTCCTTTTGTTCAGTGGGAGTAAGTCGTCTATGAGTTCAACCATCAAACGTATCTGATATGAAAAAACTTTGTGAAAAACTACGCCCTCGAATCCGTTTGGGATTGCTGCTGGGATTTTGTGCTTTGTCGTGGACTTTGTCGGCGCAGCGTATGACTGTACAAGGGACTGTTCTCGATAACTCGGGAGAGCCGGTTATCGGGGCGAATGTCATTGTACGCGGTGCGGCGACGGGCGCGGCGACCGACCTCGACGGGAAGTTCCGTCTCGAGGTTGTGCCCGATGCCACGCTTGTGGTCTCTTGTCTGGGGTATAATCCGCAGGAGGTCGCGGTGAGCGGGCGGTCGCAGATTACCATTGTTTTACAGGAAAATGCCGTGGCCTTGCAAGAGGTGGTGGCGATAGGTTACGGTACGGTCCGCAAGAGCGATGCGACGGGCTCGGTCACGTTGGTCAAGCCCGACGAGATCAATGCCGGGCTGGCTACGTCGGCACAGGATTTATTGGTCGGGAAAACGCCGGGAGTGGTTGTCACGCTCAATGGCGGTAAACCCGAGGGGGGCGCCGATATTCGCATTCGTGGAGGTTCTTCGCTCAATGCGACCAACGACCCGTTGATCGTAATCGACGGTGTCCCGGTCGATAATTCGGGAGTCACCGGAATGTCCAATCCTTTATCGATGATTTCGCCCGACAATATCGAGTCGTTTACCATTTTGAAAGATGCTTCGGCTACGGCTATTTATGGGTCGAGAGCTTCCAATGGCGTAATCATTATTACGACCAAACGGGGGCAGTCGGGAAAACCGCAAATCAATTTTACGGCCAATATGTATGTCAATACTCCTCGCAATACGGTGGAGGTGCTCGACGGAGACCAATTCCGGCAGGTTATTGCCGATTACTATGGGGTGGGTAGTCCTGCCTATAATTTGCTGGGGACTTCCAATACCCGCTGGCAGGACGAAATATTGCGGACCTCGGTCAGCAGCGATTATAGCCTCAGCGTGGGGGGAACGTATAAGGTTTTGCCCTATCGTGTGGCGGTGAGTTATACCAACCAGAATGGCATTTTGAAGACCTCGGCCATGGATCGTGTGACGGCTTCGATTACGTTGAACCCTCGTTTTTTTGAGAATGCGTTGAGTGTGACGGCCAATGTGAAAGGCTTTTACATGCGCAACCGCTTTGCCGACGAGGGGGCTATCGGGGGAGCTGTTTCTTTCGATCCGTCGCAAGCGGTGCGGGTAGATGACCTGCCCATCGGCGATGGCTATTTTACATGGTTGAAACCGGGAACCGACGAGTTTATCGGCATCGCTCCCGTCAATCCTGTTTCGCTTATCGAAGAACGTTCGATGAAAGCCGACGTCTATCGCAGTGTAGGGAACTTGCAACTCGATTATGCCTTGCCTTTTTTGCCGGCATTGCATGCCAATTTGAATTTGGGATATGATATTTCCCATAGTGTACAGCATAATCTACTCACTCCCGACTCGCCGCTGTCGTATAAGGAGAATAAAAAAACGGGCCTCGGGCAGGACGAGCGGCTCAGCCAACTGAAACGGAATTTGCTGCTCGATTTTTATCTCAATTATAAGCAGGATTTTGAGTCGATACAGAGCCGTCTCGATGCGATGGCGGGCTATTCGTGGCAACGCTTTTACAAAGACGGGGCGACTCGCACGACGTTGATGCCCGACGGGGAACCTTGGTTTGAGTCGTCTTATACCGACCATTTGCAACTGATTTCTTTTTTCGGGCGGGTGAATTATTCTTATAAAGATACCTATCTTCTCACGGTTACGTTGCGGGGCGATGCGACTTCGCGTTTTTCGAAAGATAACCGTTGGGGGGCTTTCCCTGCCGTGGCATTGGGCTGGAAGATTATCAACGAGCCTTTTATGGAGGGCGCCACTGCGGCTATGAGTGAACTGAAATTGCGGTTGGGCTACGGGGTTACCGGCCAGCAAGACATCGGCGACAGTTATTTCCCCTATATGCCTTTGTTTACGGTAGGCTATCCTACGGCGGCTTATCCTTTTGGCGACCGTTATTATGAAACGATACGCCCCGACGGTTATGACCCCAACATCAAATGGGAGGAGACGACTACATGGAATGCCGGTATCGATTTCGGTTTTTTGAACAATCGCATTACCGGGTCGCTGGATTATTATTTCCGCGAGACCAACGACTTGATCAGCCTTATCCCCGTACCGGCCGGTTCCAACCTTACCAATGAAATTTATACCAATGTGGGACGTTTGCAGAATACGGGCATAGAGTTCAATATCCAGACCAAACTCATCGACCGCACGGATTTCGTGTGGGATTTGGGCATGAATGTGGCTTGGAATGCCAATAAAATAACCAAACTCAACAAGAGCGAAAGTGCCGATTACTATATTCCCGTGGGGGGTATAGGCGGAGGTACGGGCAATACGGTGCAGGCGCATAAGGTGGGGTATCCGGCATACAGTTATTTGTTGTATGAACAGGTGTATGACACCGACGGCAATCCTATCGAGGGGCTTTATGCCGACCGCAACGGCGACGGTGTCATCGATGAATCGGACAAATATATCCACCATAGCCGTGACCCGAAGGTCGTTATCGGGTTCAATTCGACGGTCAACTGGAAAAATTTCGATTTCGGCATCTCGCTGCGGGCCAACTTGGGAAATTATGTCTATGACAATGTTTTGTCGCAGAATTCCATATACAGCGCCATGTACAACAGTGCAGGTTTCCTGAACAACATCATGCGCCGGGGAGCGAAATTCGAAACCCAGCAATATATGAGTGATTACTATCTGAGAAATGCGAGTTTCTTGCGCTGCGACAATATTTCGCTGGGATATACGTGGAAGCAGTTGCTCGACAATGCTTTGAAATTGAGGGTTTACGGGGCTGTCCAGAATCCTTTTGTCATTACCCGATACAAGGGTCTCGACCCCGAGGTGTTCTCCGGTATCGACAATAACGTTTACCCCCGTCCCGTAACCTATACGGTAGGAGTTGTCCTCACCTATTAACCTTTAAAAATGGAATGATTATGAAATCTCGTATCTATCAATATTTGCTGGGAGGGAGTCTGGTTCTTTCGATGGCTTTTACCTCCTGTTTGGGCGACCTCGATTTGCAGCCTATCGATGATAATGTCATACAGTTGTCCGATTTTAAGGACAATCCGCAGTATTACACGCAGTTATTGGCAAAGGTCTATGCCGGATTGGCCGTGTCGGGACAGGAAGGCCCGGCGGGGCAACCCGATATACAGGGCTTCGACGAGGGGCAGGCTCAATATCTGCGGGCCTATTGGAATTTGCAGGAGTTGCCTACCGACGAGGCCGTATTGGGTTGGAACGATGCCGGATTGCCCGAATTGAGTATGTCCACTTGGTCGTCGGCCAACGGTTTCGTGTATGTCATGTATAGCCGCATCTTTTTTCAAATCGCTCTTTGTAACGATTTCTTACGCAACACTACTCCTGCGGCTTTGGCCGAGAACAATGTGCCCGACGATGTCGCCGCTCAGATTCAGACCTATCGGGCCGAGGCTCGGGTGTTGCGTGCGCTCTCTTACTGGCACGCCATCGATTTGTTTGGCAACGTCTCCTTCGTAACCGAGGAGAATAAGATCATGGAGGCTCCGCAACAGAAGCCGAGAGCCGAAATATACCGGTTTATTTTGGACGAACTGGACGCGGTGGAGGAGTCGATTCCTTTACAACCTCAGTATGGAAGGGTGGGGCGCGATGCCGTCGGTATGATTCGGGCGAAATTGTATCTTAATGCCGGCGTCTATACCGGTACTCCCCAATATGCTTTGTGCGCGGCCGAGTGCGAGAAGATAATCGCCCGTCACAATACAGGGGAGAATCACGGACTTGCCAAGACATATAAATACCTCTTCGGTGGCGATAACGATCGGTATGCCCGGGGAGGTAACGAAAACGAACTTCTTATGGTTGTGCCTTTCGATAGTGATTCTACCCGCTCCTATGGCGGTACGATGTATCTCACCGTAGGATCTTATGGAGGAAAAATATCGGCGCGGAATTATGGATTGAACGATGCTTGGGCAGGGCCTCGCTCTACCTCTACATTAGTCCTCTCGTTCTCACCGCAGGACAATCGTTATGCTTTTTTCAGTGAAGGGACAAGTATCAACAACACCAGTCTATCGACCTATCAAGACGGATATTCGGTGGTGAAATTTACCAATCTGCTCTCGACCGATTGGGAGAATACGGCAGGCCGGGCCGAGTCGTATCCCGATACCGATTTCCCTCTGTTCCGTTTGGCCGACGTCTATCTGATGTATGCCGAATGTGCTTACCGGGGTGCAGCCGACCGGGAGACCGGGAGGAGTTATATGAACTACCTGAGGGAGAGAGCCGGCATGCCGCTATACGGCTCGATAGAGTCGATTACGCTCGACGAGATTTTGCGGGAACGTATGCGGGAACTTTATTGGGAAGGACATCGGCGCACCGACTTGATTCGCTTTGAGAAATTCACCTCCGGCGATTATCTGTGGCCATGGAAAGGGGGCGTATATGCCGGTAAATCGATAGATACGAAATATAACCTCTATCCGATTCCGGCCAAAGAGATTGCCGCCAATCCCGGCATACAGCAAAATTATGGCTATTAACCGTAAAAACGACACCATTATGAAATCTGCTTTAATAAAAATATCGGTATGTATGGGCTTGTTGGCGCTGTTGGCTTGTAACGACACCGATACACCCAAATATGAATTACAGGCCGTCCCCGAATTGGCCCCCCTCACACAGCCGGCTTTGGTGCTGAACCAATCGGCCTCGGGCTTTATTGCCGAAACTTTTTCGTGGTCGCCCGGCGATTACGGCTTTTCGGCGGCTCCGGTTTATGTGTTGGAAATTGACAATCTGAAAGATTTTCCCGACCCTATACAATTGGCTGAATCGAATACCGATTATGTCTCGATAATGGTGGCCCGGCTCAATATGGCTACGCTTATTCTCGGCGGAGAGCCGGGAGAGCCCTGCAACTTGTACCTTCGGGTTGTAGCTAAATTGACGGCTGACCACACTGTGGCCTCGTCGCCACGCGATATTACCGTGACAGCCTATAACGAGCCGGTCGTTTACCCCAAATTGTACCTGCCCGGCAATTATCAAGGTTGGGATATAGCAGCGGCTCCTGTATTGCAGTCTTATCGAATGAACAATAGGTATGAGGGTTACGTTAATTTTGTGGTCAGCGGAGACCCGAATGCCGCAGTAGAGTTCAAAGTAACCACTTTGCCCGACTGGGGACAGGGCGATAAATATGGCGATGGAGGCCCCGGGCGGTTGAAACTCGATGGCGAGAATATCTCATATTCTCCACAAGGATACTATCTCATGCAGGTCGATTTGGATAAATTAACCTATACATTGACTCCTGCCGAGCCTGTCCCGTGAACCCTTTGCACCGTGAGGTGTTTTCTATATATACTGTGTTATGTGTGTGATGGCGGAGGAACCGTGGCTTCGAATGGCTGCGATTCCCCCGCTTTTTTCAAATTGTTCGTCCCGGTATGCTGCCCGAGTGGATAAGTTGTGTAACTTTGTGTCCAAACAATAATCAATATAGCTTGTGTCTTTATTCGCTCTTTTTGTTTTGGCGGTGGGGCTGTGCATGGACAGCTTCGCCGTATCGTTGACCTCGGGAGTTCTTTTGAAACCTTTCGTTTTGTCGCGTGTCTTGAAAATAGCTGCGTTTATGGCTGTTTTCCAAGGGGGTATGCCTCTTATCGGGTGGTTTCTGGGAATCGGGTTCAAAAGTTATATCGAGGCGTATGACCATTGGGTAGCTTTCGGGGTATTGCTTTTCTTGGGAATCAAGATGATTTGGGAAGGGTGGCCTCGCAAAAACGAGGAAGAACCGTGTTGTATGGATCCCTCCGATACGCGCACGCTTATCGGCCTGTCGCTGGCTACGAGCATCGACGCGCTGGCCGTGGGTATTTCGTTTGCTTTCCTCAATATGTCGATGGTCGTTCCTACGATAGTCATTGCCGGGGTCACATTTGTATTTTCGATTGCTGGACTTTATGTCGGACGTCAATTCGGCCGCCATATACACCACTATGCCGAGGTGCTGGGAGGCATTATTTTGATAGGCCTCGGAGTGAAAATTTTATTGGAACATCTCTATTTTTAACCGGTTATGGATAGACGATATGCACGTTCGTGGGGCGCGATAGTCTTGTTTTTGGTTGTCTTCTTGACAATCGGCCTGTTTCGCCGCTGTGGGAACAGCCGTTACCAATATGACGAAGGGGTCATATTCGGCACTTTTTATCATATCACTTATCGGTCGTCCGAGTCGCTGGCCGAGGAGATCAAGCAACAGTTGTTGCGCTTCGATGCCTCTCTTTCCCCGTTCAACGATACCTCGCTCATCTCGCGGGTCAACCGTAACGAAGCGGTGGAGACCGACCCGTGGTTCCGCCATGTGTTTACGGCAGCGCAACAAATTTACGCTCGTACGGGCGGAGCCTTCGATCCTACGGTGTCGCCTTTGGTCAATGCATGGGGATTCGGATTCAAAAAAGGGACATTCCCCGATTCGGTACAGATAGAGAGTCTGCTCACCCATGTGGGGATGGATAAACTTTCGCTCGATGCCCACCGGGTGGTCAAAAGCGATTCGCTGGTGACCCTCAATTTCTCGGCTATTGCCAAAGGGTATGCTTGCGATGTGATTGGAGAGTTGCTTTCCGACCGTGGTATCGATGACTTTATGGTGGAGATTGGCGGTGAGGTTGTGGCCCGGGGGAAAAATCCCGAGGGGAAAGCGTGGCGGGTAGGGGTGAACCGCCCTACGATTGCCGACGGTGAGGCCGGAACGATCGAAGAGGTGTTGCAGATAACCGATGCCGGGCTGGCGACTTCGGGAAATTACCGCAACTACCGCATCGTTGACGGCAAGCGTATTGCCCACACGATAGATCCCGTGACAGGCTATCCCGTGCAACACT
This sequence comes from uncultured Barnesiella sp., assembly GCA_944320995.1. Taxonomy (GTDB): domain Bacteria; phylum Bacteroidota; class Bacteroidia; order Bacteroidales; family Barnesiellaceae; genus Barnesiella. The sequence continues at coordinate 174,981 of CALUJQ010000001.1, forward strand.
CCCTGTTGAGCGCTACGGTGTTGGCTCCCGATTGTATGACCGCCGATGCCTATGCCACGGCCTTTATGGTGATGGGGCTCGATCGCAGCCGGGCGTTGGTCGATTCGTTGCCGGGCATCGAGGCTCTCTTTCTCTACCAGCATGCTACCGATACGGCCCGTATCGATTGCTGGGTGACTCCCGGCTTGCAGAAACTGATGTTGAAAAAGTAAGATAACCCGGATAATAAACGATTGACCATGAAACAATTCTGGAGAGAAACACCGGCATGGCTTTTCCTCTTGGCTACTTTTGGAGTAGCGTTGTGGATACAGTTTGACGGCCAGGAAGAGATTCCTTTGCATTTCGATGTTCGGGGTGAGGTTGATAGGCGGGGCGATACATGGACGGCCCTCCTGTTGCCCGCGATAGCCTTGGTGCTGTATGGGTTGCTCACTTGGGTGCAGCGTCACCCCCGGCGTTGTAACTATCCGGTCGAGATAACCGACGAGAACCGGGAGCAGGCCTATCGCCAGATGTCGCGCATCGTCTATCGCATCAAGGTTCTGGTCATGGCTCTTTTCCTCTACCTCACGTTGGGCGTGGCCCAGTTGGAGGAGATTAGTCCCTTCCTGATTCTGGCTATTGCTCTGGCCGTCCCCTTTATTATCGTCACTGGCTGGTCGCAGATGGAAACGTAAAAATAGATTGTCGAGAAGGAGGGTATTTCCTGACGAAATTCTGTAATCCTATTTCCTTAATTTCATGGCTTATGCGACGAGCTCCATGTATATTTAGGTGATTAATATCAGCCATGCAACTGTCTGGGAAATTAATTTCGGTCATATCGCAAAAAGGGATATGAGAATATTCTTTATGATAGATTTTATAGAAATTGGAGGTATCATAAAATTTATCAGCTTGGTACATGGGCGGAGAGAATAGTATGACTTGAATATTATGATCGGCACAAAGACTTAATATTTTATTTAAGTATTTTAACTCGACTTTATTTCCATAAAAGGTTTTATCGGGAGTTTTTTTATTTTGTTTTTCGATAACGGTTTCAATATGATTACCGTAAAGCATTCCCGAAGAACCAAAACTTTGAAATGATATATCAGTATAAGTTACAGACCGTAATACTCCTTGCATGAAATAAGGGAAGGAAAATAGTTTGAACTCTTCTTTTGAAAAGAATGGATAATATTTCCCCAGCGTATGATTTACTGTTTCTGGAGAAAAATCTGTTTTGTCAGCATTTTTATCTGTCTTTAATGGAGTGAATATGAGAAGTAAGGTATCTATCTGGTTTGGAGAATTAAGGACTCGTTTTAATTTTAGATAGTTAGGTAAATATCCTTCTCCCCATCTACATAAATTATAGGTGTTGCCTATAATAGTATCACTTATACAAAATTGCCCTTGAGAATCACCTAAAACTAAGATGTTTTTATTTGGCTCTATTTCAAATGATACTTTATTGGATAGATAAATGAATCTAATAATGAAAATAGAATAAATGCCAATGAAGATTCCCCAAAATAATAATATTCGGATTAAAAATTTTTTCATCATTAGACTGTTTAGAATTGAAAATAAATGAAGTCGGCTTGCATTCCCGATATGTGAATAATTAAACAAATAAGAATTATATAAAGGGCCCATCTAATTAGCCGGAACCTCAATAAGCCATTACCAGTTATTTGTAATCCATGTTGTTTTTCTCGTTGGAACCATTCTACACACAGTAAAATCACTATTCCCAATGCTGCTTTTTTATGTATTTCGGGAAGAGCCCATTGCCAGGTTGCAATCATATTATATATATAATGCCAAGCATCTCCTACATTGTCTGCTCGGAAAATAATCCACCCGAAAACAACCAATAAAAAAGTCAATATCATTTGGCATGACTCTTTGAGGGAAGGAAAATACTTCCCTTCGGCTACAATACCTAAATATTTTCTATTTTCCCCGCTTAACAGCAAAGGGAGAAACAATGTGGCATGATATGCTCCCCAAGTGATAAAAGTCCAATTTGCACCATGCCAAAAGCCACTGACGAGGAATATAATAAATGTATTTCTCACACTTTTCCACTTCCCTTCTCTGCTGCCTCCTAAAGGTATATAGATATAATCTCTAAACCATGTGGTAAGTGAAATGTGCCATCTTCTCCAGAATTCGGCAATATCTCGTGAAAAATAGGGGAAATTGAAGTTTCGCATTAAAGAGAAGCCAAAAAGTCGGGCTGTTCCAATGGCGATGTCCGAGTATCCTGAAAAATCACCATAGATTTGGAATGTAAAAAATAAGGCTCCAAAAAATAAAGTGGGACCATCACATGCGGTGTAATCGGCAAACACACGATTTACATATAATGCACAATTATCGGCAACAACCATCTTTTTAAATAATCCCCATAAAATTTGTCTTAGGCCATCGACGGCTTTGGTATAATCGAATTGCCGTGATTTATAGAATTGCGGTAATAGATTGGTCGCTCGTTCAATAGGTCCGGCTACTAATTGCGGGAAAAAACTGATAAATGCAAAGAATGCAACAATATCGTGTGTGGGATCAAGTTTTTTTCTATAAATATCGATTGTATAACTTAATGCTTGGAAGGTATAAAAACTTATTCCTACTGGTAGTAGTATATCCAAAGTAACCCAATCTAATTGTATTCCAAAGGCTTGAAATAATAGCTCTAAGTTTTCTTTAAAGAAATTGTAATATTTAAAGATACCGAGGATCAATAGATTGATAATTATACTGGATGCACATATCCATCTACTTCTTTTTTTATTATCGGTATATTTTTCGATGTATAATCCGCTGAAAAAACTGTAAATTGTTGTAAAAGCGATTAAGATAAGAAATCTCCAATCCCACCAGCCGTAAAAAATATAGCTAACAACAACAATAAAGAAGTTTTGCCATTTTAAAGATTTGAAAACGAACCAATATAGTAAAAAAACGGTAGGTAAGAAAATTAAAAATTCAAACGAGTTGAATAACACATTGATCCTTTTTTGAGTCTCCTAATTCCCAATGGAGACATTTTACAAAAAGAAGTGAGGGAATTATCCTTTTATTTTTCTAATAAGTTGGAATCTTTTCTTCAACAAATACAAATAAAAGAAGGTAGAAAAATAAAATTTCACTTCTTATGAAATATTAAGTTTCCCAAAAACGGTGCAAAGTTATAAAATATAATATTATAGAAATAAAATGTATGGCTTAATTTTATACACACATTTTTCAATGATGCAGCGAGAGGGTAATCTCGCCGCTGAGGGAGCAATTCATGTTTTCCTTGACTACTTTGGCCGGATAATCGTGGCCGAAGAGGAACATCAGTTTGGTGAGTGCGGCTTCGGTGGTACTGTCGTACCCGCTTACTACGCCGGCATTTTCGAGTTTGCTGCCCGTGCCGTATCGGTTCATCTGCACGGTTCCTCCCATACATTGACTTACGTTGACGATGACAATTCCTTTGTCAACAGCCTCTTTGAGCAGGTCGAGAAACCATTGTTTTACCGGAGCGTTGCCCGAGCCGAAGGTTTCCAGTACGACTCCTTTCAATCCCGGGATATTCAGAATCGAGCGTACGGTTTGCTCCGATATACCGGGGAATAGTTTCAGCACCACAATGTTGGTATTCATGAGATAATGTGGGCGCAACGGTTTTCGGGTGGTATGGGTAATTTGATTTTCGTCGTAATGGATATGTACGCCCACTTGTGCCAGAGGAGGATAGTTGGTCGATACAAAGGCATGGAAACTCTCGGCGCTTATTTTGGTCGTGCGGTTTCCTCGTAACAGGTTGTTGCCGAAGAAGATGCAAACTTCGGGGACCAGAGGGTCTCCATTGATGTTTTTGGCCGCGGCGATTTCGATGGCTGTAATCAGGTTTTCTTTTCCATCGGTACGGAGCATGCCTATGGGGAGTTGTGAGCCGGTGAGAATAACGGGTTTGTTGAGATTTTCGAGCATGAAACTGAGCGCCGAAGCCGTGTAGGACATTGTGTCGGTACCGTGCAGAACGACAAATCCGTCGAAAAGGTCATAGTTGTCGGCAATGATGTGTACCAGTTTTATCCATGAATCGGGTTCTATTTCAGAGGAGTCGATCGGCGGCTCGAATTGTACGGTCGAGATGGAGAATCCGAGCTGTCGCAGTTCGGGAACTTTATCGAGGAGGTGGTGGAAATTGAATGGTTCGAGGCTTCCCGTCTTGCTGTTTTCCACCATTCCGATGGTTCCACCGGTGTAGATGATAAGAACCGATGTTATATTTTCTAGCATACGCAATGGGTTATTTCCGTACAAAAATAGGGCAGAGGGTATCCCCAACAGCGGTGTCGGATCGGGTAGGATACACTTTGCCTGTTGTTTTGTGTACAAAAGTAGTAAATTATGGTGGAAAATATCATTTTGTCGTGTAAAATATTATGGAAAACCTGTTGGGCCGTTTGTTTTGTAACAAAAAGATACATTCAAAATGATACCTGAAAACCGAACTGAAATACAAAATTGTAAAATAAAATAGATTTTTATGAATCATTTTGTACTTATTTTGCTTGAAAAATAAAAAAAAGATTACTTTTGCAAAAAAGAAAATACATTTGAAAAACGAGCGGACTGCCCGGGGTGTCGCATTCATCGGTATTCGGCAGTCCGAAAATGTTGATATAGAGACAACAATGCTACATATCTTATTCTATAACGGTATTACGACAATGGGTACCACCCCTTAGGGGGGCGGACGTTTTTTCTTTATCTCAATTTGCCGCAATGCGGTACAGCTTTGTAAATTAAGTTTTGTAACTTTGTGTAACTCTCTTTGCCGAAACAGAGTGGGGAGAGAAGCATGGATAGAATGATACAGATATGAAAGTATTGAAATTTGGAGGTACGTCGGTAGGCTCGGTCGAGAGCATGTCGAATGTCAAGCATATCGTCGAGAGTTGTCGGGAACCCGTGATTGTCGTGGTATCGGCCCTTGGGGGGATTACCGACAAACTTATCGAAACGGCAAAGATTGCTGCGGAGGGAGGTTGTGCCTATGAGCCTCGCTTCCACGAAATAGTCGAGCGGCACCGCGATATGGTGCGGAGAGCTGTCGATGCGGATAAGCAAGCCGGATTGTTGGAACTGATCGAACCGCTTCTCGACGAGATGGGAAATATTTTCAGAGGGGTTTCCCTGATTAAAGACTTGTCGGCCAAAACGCTCGATACGATTGTCAGCTACGGCGAACGGTTGTCATCACTCATTGTCAGCCGGGTAATCGAGGGGGCTGTTCATTACGATTCCCGGTTTTTTATCAAGACCCAAGTGCAGTTTGGTAAACACGTTGTCGATTTTGAGGAGACGAACAAACTGGTGTTGCGGTACTTTTCCGAATTGCCCCGGGTGGCTGTCGTTGCGGGATTTATCGCCTCGGACAAAAATAACGGCGATGTGACCAATCTGGGGCGAGGGGGGTCGGACTATACGGCTTCGATTTTGGCGACTGCGCTCAAAGCTTCGCAACTCGAAATTTGGACCGATGTCGATGGTTTCATGACCGCCGATCCCCGGGTCATCAATACCGCTTATGTCATTGAGCGGCTGTCGTTTATCGAGGCGATGGAGTTGTGCAACTTCGGGGCGAAAGTTATTTATCCGCCTACGATTTACCCGGTATTCCACGAGAATATTCCTATCCTCATCAAAAACACTTTTAATCCATCGGCTCCCGGGACTCTTATTTCGGAGGATAACTCGCATGCCGAAGGGAAAGCGATTAAGGGTATTTCGTCGATCAACGATACTTGTCTCATCACCCTGTCGGGTATGGGCATGGTAGGTGTTATCGGTATCAATTCACGTATATTCAAGCGGTTGGCCGATTCGGGTATCAGTGTCTTTTTGGTTTCGCAGGCATCGTCGGAGAACAATACTACCTTTGCCGTGCGTAATGCCGATGCCGATTTGGCGGTGAAGGTTTTGCGCGACGAGTTCAAGCAGGAGATGGCCGTGGGCGAGATTAGCGCTATCGAGGCCGAGAAAGATTTGGCTACGGTTGCTATCGTGGGCGAGAATATGAAACACACGCCCGGTATTGCCGGCAAGCTCTTCAATGTGCTGGGGCGGAACGGTATCAATGTGATTGCCTGTGCTCAGGGTGCTTCGGAGACCAATATTTCGTTTGTGATTGCGTTGGGGAGCCTTCGCAAAGCACTCAACGTCATACATGACTCGTTTTTCCTCTCCGAGTCGCAAGTCCTCAACCTTTTTGTGGCCGGGGTAGGGACTGTCGGGAAAGATTTGTTGCGACAAATCTGTAAACAGCAGCAACGGTTGCTCGATACCAAGGCGTTGCAGTTGCGGTTGGTGGGAATTGCCAACTCCCGTAAATGCCTTTTCGACCGTGAGGGTATCGACATCGAACACTATCAAGAATTGCTCGACCGTTCCGAGATAAAGGCTTCGCCGGCCAAAATTCGGGACGAGATTATAAAAATGAATATCTTCAACTCGGTTTTTGTCGATTGTACGGCAAGCCCCGACATCGCAGCCCTGTATAAGACATTGCTTGACCATAACGTGTCGGTTGTCGCTTCCAACAAGATAGGGGCTTCGGGGTCGTACGATTCTTATCGGGAGTTGAAACAAATCGCCCGCAAACGCGATGTGAAATATCTTTTCGAGACCAACGTGGGGGCCGGCCTTCCTATTATCAATACGATCAACAACCTCATCAACAGCGGTGACAAGATCCTGAAAATCGAGGCGGTTGTTTCGGGTACGCTCAATTACATTTTCAATGTGGTGAGTGCCGAAGTGCCGTTGAGCCGGGCCGTGCGTATGGCCAAAGAGGCGGGATACAGCGAGCCCGATCCTCGTATCGATTTGTGCGGGCAGGACGTTATCCGCAAGTTGGTGATTTTGGCCCGTGAGGCCGGATACCGGGTGGAACAGAGCGATGTGAAGAAAAACTTGTTTATTCCCGAATCGTATTTCGAGGGAACGCTCGACGATTTTTGGGAGAAAATTCCCTATTACGATGCCGACTTTGAGCAGTACCGCCGGCAAGTGGCCAGCCGGGGAAAAGTGTTGCGCTTTGTCGCCACGCTCGACCATGGCGAGGTGGAGGTCGGCTTACAGGAGATCGATCCGGCTCATCCTTTCTATCATCTCGAAGGGAGCAACAACGTCATCATGTTTACCACCGACCGTTATCGCGAGTACCCCATGGTGATCAAGGGTTACGGAGCGGGAGCCGAAGTGACGGCAGCCGGAGTCTTTGCCGATATCATAGGGATTGCCAATATTCGATAATTAAAAATTTGACCGATGAAACATATCATAGTTTTGGGCGATGGAATGGCCGACGAGCCTGTTGAACAACTGGGGGGACGTACCCCTTTGCAGGCTGCCGATACGCCGGCGATGGATTGGCTGGCGGCTCACGGCCGCTGCGGAGTGCTGAAAACGGTTCCCGACGGCTATCACCCGGGCAGCGAAATTGCCAATTTGGCTGTACTGGGGTATGACCTCGACCGGGTATTCGAGGGGCGCGGCTCTTTGGAGGCGGCCAGTATGGGCATCGATATAGAGCCGGGCGAGATGGCCATGCGTTGCAATATCGTCTGTATCGAGAACGGTTTAATCAAAAATCATTCGGCCGGTCACATCTCGACGGCCGAGGCCGGAGAGTTGATCGAGTTCTTACAGCAAGAATTGGGTGGAGGCGATGCCAATTTTTACCGGGGAGTCTCTTATCGTCATTTGTTGAAACTCAAAGGCGGCGACAAGCGGGTCGATTGTACCCCTCCGCACGATGTCCCCGGTACTCCGTTCCGCGATGTGATGGTTCGTCCGCTTGTTCCCGAAGCGAAGGCGACGGCCGACCGTCTGAACGAACTTATCTTGCGTTCGCAACAGATATTGCCCACACACCCTGTCAACTTGCGGCGTGTAGCCGAGGGGAAAGACCCGGCCAACAGCATTTGGCCGTGGTCGCCGGGATATAAGCCCAGTATGGAGACTTTGGCCCAACGGTACGGCATACGGAGCGGTGTGGTGATTTCGGCCGTTGATCTCATTCGGGGTATCGGTGTTTATGCCGGTTTGCAACCGGTCGAGGTCGAGGGGGCGACTGGCCTTTATGATACCAATTATGAAGGCAAAGTTCAGGCGGCAATCGATGCGTTATATGCTCATGATTTTGTATATTTGCATATCGAGGCCAGCGACGAGGCCGGTCATGAAGGCGATGCCGATTTGAAGCTCCGCACGGTCGAGTATCTCGACCATCGCGTCTTACAGCCCTTGATCGAGGCGGTGAGTCGAATGGGCGAGCCGGTGGCGATAGCCCTGCTGCCCGACCACCCTACGCCTTGCCGGGTGCGCACCCACACGGCGGCTCCCGTCCCGTTTGTCATCTACAAGCCCGGAGCCGAGCCCGACGAGGTCACCCGCTATGACGAGTTTAGTGTGAAGGCGGGAGCTTATGGGTCGTTGGTCGGAGATGAGTTTATGAAAGAGTTCTTTCGAGAATAAATACAAGGAGCGATGAAATTTTACAGTACGAACAAAAAAACTTCGCCGGTTACTCTTCACGATGCGGTGGTGAAGGGGCTGGCAGCAGATAGGGGGCTCTTTATGCCCGAGGTGATTCGCCGGTTTCCCCCGGCTTTTTACCAGAATATGAAGGAGATGACGCTGCGCGAAATCTCGTTTGTGGTGGCCGAAGCTTTCTTTGGCGAGGAGGTCGAGGCCGATAAGTTGAAAGAGATTGTTTACGATGCGCTCAACTTCGATATTCCGTTGGTGCAGGTGGCCGAAAACCGATATAGTTTGGAGCTTTTCCATGGCCCGACACTTGCTTTCAAAGATGTGGGGGCGCGTTTCATGGCTCGTTTGCTCGCCTATTTCAATCGACAGGAGGGTGACCGTCAAGTCAATGTGCTGGTGGCGACTTCGGGCGATACGGGTAGTGCTGTGGCCAACGGTTTTTTGAATGTGCCCGGTGTAAAAGTCTTTGTCCTCTATCCGCAGGGAAAAGTGAGCGAGATACAGGAGAAACAGTTTACCACTCTCGGAAGCAATATTACGGCGCTCGAAGTGAGCGGGACTTTCGACGACTGTCAGGCGTTGGTGAAGAGTGCCTTTATGGATAAGGAGCTGAACGAGAAACTCTACCTCACTTCGGCCAACTCCATCAACGTGGCCCGCTTCCTGCCCCAGTCGTTCTACTACTTCTATGCTTATGCCCAGTTGTGCGGTATGGTCGAGAATCCCGAACAAGTGGTGTTCAGTGTGCCCAGCGGTAATTTCGGCAATATCACCGCCGGGCTTATTGCCAAACGCATGGGGCTTCCCGTGAAGCGTTTTATCGCCGCCAATAACCGCAACGACGTATTCTTGCAATACTTGCGCACGGGTGCATATACTCCGCGGCCCTCGATTGCTACCATCGCCAATGCCATGGACGTGGGCGACCCCAGTAATTTCGCCCGTATTCTCGACCTTTACGGCCATTCTCACGAGGCTATTTGTGCCGATATTGGCGGGGTGAGCTATACCGATGAGGAGATTCGCCGCACCATGCGGGAGACATTCCATAATGAAAAATATTTGCTCGATCCCCACGGGGCTTGTGGCTATCAGGCTTTGGTCGATGGCTTGCAACCCGGAGAGGTGGGTATTTGTCTCGAGACGGCACACCCCGCCAAATTTCTCGATACGGTCGAGGCGACCATCGGCGAATCGATTCCGGTGCCCGAGAAATTGCGCAAATTCATGCAGGGAGAGAAACAGAGCATCTTGATGCCCGTAGGTTTCAATGCCTTCAAACATTTCCTGCTTAACCAGCAGTAGGGGCCTTTGCGGTCTTTGCATAGGATTGGTCTGCCGCATTGCGATGCTCCGTTTTTGTCATTCCGCACTTGATGCGGAATCCAGAAATATACCGGTTTGTAGCAGGACCGTACGATGAAGTGTCTTAAAAAAGTACAGGAGTAGGAATATCCCGCTAAAAATTACCGGCCAGATGCCCGTCGGGCATTTGGCCGGATTTGTATGCTATGGTTTCCTGTTCGATAGTAAAAGGTAGAGGGGTTACTCTTTATCTTTTACCCAATTTCCCTTGTTGTCGATATAGCCCTGTTTCCCTTCTTTTTGGACGTTTGCCAATCCGTCGTTAAAGAAATAGGCATAGTCGTATATGCAGGGGATAATCATATTTCCGTTTTTGTCGATAGATCCCCACTTCCCCTCTTGCTGGATACAGGCTAACCCTTTGTTGAAGTTCCATGCTTCATCGTATATGAATGGAATGACTTCTACACCCTTTTTGTCGATAAATCCATATTTTTCTCCTCGCTGAACACAAGCTAATCCTTCTTCGAAAGAATAGGCATCGTCGTAAATACAGGGAACTACCATTTCTCCCTTTTTATCGAGGAATCCATATTTTTCACCTTGTTTGACACACGCCAATCCTTCGTTGAAGGAATTGGCATCATCGTAAATACAGGGAATTACCATTTCCCCCTTTTTGTCAATAAATCCCCATTTGCCTTGGTTCATGACGGCGGCCAATCCTTCGCAGAATCCATGATTTTTATCCCATATACACGGAGTGATTATTTCTCCTGTGCGGTCGATGAAGCCGAACTTTTCATTATTTTCGACTTCGATGGCCTCTTCGTCGATGCTATGGTTATAAATAAAATCCCATATGCAAGGAGAGATCTCTTTCCCCGAGAGGTCGATAAGACCCTGCTTCCCTCCTTTTTGGATTACTCCTGTCCCGTTTTCGGCATCATAGGTCATGTCGTATAGAAAGGGGACTATCGCGAATCCGGTTTTGTCGATGAACCCCCATTTGTCGGCTTGGGCTGCGGAGGCTAACCCTTCGTGGAAATCCTCTGCTTCATCAAATTGGTAATCGATGAGTATCTCTCCCGTCGGGTTGTTGATATATCCCCATTTCCCATTTTTTTCATGAGGTGTGAAGGTACTGTCGGGTAGTTGGAGGAGGTATTTTCTCCGTTCTTCTTGTTTCTCCCTTTTTTGTTTTATGGGGGTCAGAACGACCGAATACCACTCTTCGGTATCTTTGGCGATGCGGAATTTTTTATCTTCAATACAGTCGGCCGGGTTTTCTGTGCTGACGAATCGCAGGCGATAGCTGCCTCCTCGCAGGGGAATGCGGCAAATCTCTCCCGATTGCACCGTATCCCACTCTTCGCCATCGATATATATGTGGCAGGCTAAGTCGCTCTCTACTTTGAGTATGGCATCATCGTTGTCGGCTTGCTGGGGCAATTCTTTTTTTCGACAGGCCGGGGTGGAGTTGAGGAATCGGAGGAGCTTGTCATAGAAGGCGTCGAAATAATAGTTGTCGTGTTTGGGCCCGTTTTTCCTCCTTACGGCAACGATGTCGTCGGGCAGGTTGTCGGGAAACTCGGTGAAGCCGTTGAGCATCACGGGAATGATGTTTTTCCCCTTTTCGAGGGCATAAGCCAATTCGATTCGCAACCAATCTTTGTTGCGGTCAACAGTCGGGTCTATGCTGCGGTCGAAAGCTCCGGCGTTGAGAATAAGGATAAAGTCGGTACACTGGTCGATGCGTTGCAACAGTTGGGTGTCGAAATCGCCAGAACGCAGGGTGTCGATGTCGAAACTCACCCGATAGCCGTCCCGTGTGAGCAGGTCGAAAATATGTTTGGCGGTTTCGAGTCCTCCGTTTCGCCGGTAACTGAGAAAGATGTCGTATGTCTCTTCGCCTCTTTTCATGGTAATTTATCCCAATAGAATTATTCCTTATGCAAAGGTATTCATTTTAATTGTTTAGGAAAATGAAACTTCTGTTTTTGGGAATAATATCGTGACTTCAAAACGAGTGTGGGGTTTATTTTAAAAATGAACCGAGAGGTGCTGCCGTTGGTGTCGGGCTTATTCACCCGGTTGCCGGCATCGCTCTTGGGCGTGCGGAAATTGCTGTTTTTAGACAATGCTTGTCTTTATTTTTTGGCTGGCTCTTCCCGGGGTGATGGTATTTTTTCAGTTCTTATTTCGGTGTGGCATTTGTGTTGTTCCGCCCGGATATAAAAGAATATGGATCTTGTGGATACTTTCAGAAAAATTACCGGCCAGATGCCCAACGAGCATCTGGCCGGTTTTTAGGCCTTGCTTTCCTGTCCGATAAAGGGATATTCATGTCGAATACGAGCCGGGAATACCCCTCTTGTATCGGGATTATACCTTTTCGAGAGCCTGCGAGAGGTCGTCGATGAGGTCGTCGATATGTTCGGTACCGATCGAGAGGCGCACGGTGCCGGGATAGATGGCTTGCTCCTCTTTCTGAGCGTCGGTAAGTTGGGCATGGGTGGTCGATGCCGGGTGAATGACCAGCGATTTTACGTCGGCCACGTTGGCCAGCAGGGAGAATATTTCGAGGTTGTCGATGAAGCGGTGAGCTTCGGCTTCACCCCCTTTGATGTCGAAGGTGAATATCGAGCCTGCTCCGTGGGGGAAATAGCGTTTGTAGAGGGCATGGTCGGGGTGGTCGGGCAAAGCCGGGTGGTTCACTCGCGCCACCTTGGGGTGATGGGCGAGGAAATCGACCACGCGCAGGGCATTCTCGACATGGCGTTCGACGCGTAGCGAGAGAGTTTCGAGCCCTTGCAACAGCAGGAAGGCGTTGAAGGGACTGATGGCGGCACCAGTGTCGCGCAGAATCACGGCCCGTATGCGGGTGACGTAGGCTGCTGGCCCGGCTACGTCGGTGAAGCGGGCTCCGTGGTAGCTGGGATCGGGTTCGCTCAGTTGGGGGAATTTACCTGAGGCAGCCCAGTCGAAACGTCCCGAGTCGATGATGACGCCACCCAATGAGGTGCCGTGGCCGCCGATGAATTTGGTGGCCGAGTGTACCACGATGTCGGCCCCGTGTTCGATGGGGCGAATGAGGTAGGGCGTTCCGAAAGTGTTGTCGATGACGAGCGGAATGCGGTGGCGATGAGCTATTTCGGCTACGGCGTCGATGTCGATGATTCCCGAGTTCGGGTTGCCCAAAGTCTCGATGAAGAGAGCTTTGGTATTGGGCTGTATGGCATTCTCGAAATTGGAGAGGTCGGCCGGATCGACAAAGGTGGTGGTCACGCCATAGGCGGGCAAGGTGTTGTCGAGCAGATTGTAGGTGCCTCCGTAGATGGTTTTGGCAGCAACGATGTGGTCACCGGTGACAGCGAGGTTCAAGAAGGCGTAGGTGACGGCTGCGGCTCCCGAGGCTACGGCTAAAGCGGCCACGCCCCCTTCAAGAGCGGCGATTCGTTTTTCGAGCACGTCTTGGGTGGGATTGCCCAGCCGGCCATAGATGTTGCCCGGCTCTTTCAAGTCGAATCGGGCGGCGGCGTGGGCCGAGTCGCTGAATACGTATGAGGTGGTTTGGTAAATGGGGACAGCCCTCGCATCGGTGGCCGGGTCGGGCTGTTCCTGTCCTACATGGAGTTGCAGGGTCTCGAAGTGTAATTTCTTTTGTGCCATTATTGTTTGTAGTTTTAAAAATAATTCTGTAATTCTCCTATGCAAATCTATATATTGTAGAATTATCAAACAAGAAAATTCTGAATTATGGGAAATATATCTATATTTGGAATGTTGTTTAGAATAAAATAAAATATTGTCTGTTGGGAGAGTTCTCCCGAAGAATTTGGTTCTATGGAAGTATTGGATAAAATCGACTTGCAGATTCTGCGGGTTTTGCAGAACAATTCGCGCCTCACGACCAAGGAGTTGGCGGCGCAGGTAAACTTGTCGCCCACACCGGTATTCGAACGGGTGAAGCGGCTCGAATCCAACGGCTATATCAAAAAGTATGTGGCGGTACTCGATCCCGACAAACTTAACCGGGGATTTGTGGTCTTTTGCAGTGTGAAACTCAGTCGGCTCAATCGTGACATTGCGGCCGAATTTACCCGTATCGTACGTGAGATTCCCGAGGTGACCGAGTGCTACAACATTTCGGGCGATTATGATTATCTGCTCAAAATCTGTGCTCCTGATATGAAATATTATCAAGAGTTTATTATCAATGTGTTGGGGACGATAGAGAGTATGGGGTCGCTCATGAGTACTTTCGTGATGGACGAGGTGAAACACGAGTATGGTATCCCTCTGTGACGGGGCAACCGTCGGTTAGGGTAATGGCTATCGGTTTCACTGTGATGGTTGCCGAGGGTGGCGATAGTGGGAACTATGCGATCTCGAGGTCGAAGGTGTCGTATAGATCCTTGACATCGGGATTTTTCTCGATCATCTTGACCAATACGTCTTTGGGGCTGAAAATAATCTCTTTTTCTCCCGATTGGTTGATGCGCAGTTGCATGGAGAACTGGTTGTTTTGCAACTTGTTTTGCAAGAACGACATCAATTCGTGGAAATGCTCGTTGATACAATCGACCTGAATTTGCGAATCGACCGATACGGAGAATGTGTGGTTATCGATGAGTTGCGGCCGACAACTTTGCATTGTGTTGACGAGAAGTACTTCGGTCGGGATCGTTTGGGTATATCCCAGCCACGCGGCGGTGAGTGCTTCTATCGTAAAGGGGGTATCGAGGATTTTCGGAGTGGCAGGCGTGTTTTCTTGGGGCTGGCTCTCTTCGTGCTTTTGGTGGATCGAGATACGTACCGGTGCCGCTTTTTTGGCGGCGGAGGCGGCCGGAGCGGGAGTCGGCGTGTGTGTTGTGCCGGGTCTTGTACTTTGTATTGTCGAGGGGGTCGCTGCAATCCGGTAGGCTGCTTGCGGTTCGGAGGTTTGAGTTGCTGCCGTATTTGCCGGAGCCTGTTGCTGTGGGGCTTGTGCGCCTTGCCGGGCTTGTGGGGTCGGCTGGGCCGTTTGTGGGGCCGGTGTAATCTTTTGGAGCGGTTGACCCTCGGGTGTGGTGGTTATCGGGTTGGTAATTTGGCAGATTTGTATCAATGTCAGTTCTACCAAAAATTGCTTGTTGTTGCTTATCCGATAGTCGAGGTCGCAGCGGTTGCTTAGTTCCATGGCCCGATACAGGAACGGCAAGGGACACTTTTGTGCTTGCTCCCCGTAGCGTTGGGCTACCGATGCGCTTACTTCGAGTAGAGGTAGTGTCACCGGGTCTTTGCAGACTAACAGGTCCCGCAGATGCCGGCTTAATCCGCCGATGAAGAACTGGGCTTCGAAGCCATTGTCGCGAATCTCCTTGAATATCATCAAGGCTTGCGGTACGTTGTTTTGCAAAAAGGCATCGACCAGTCTGAAATAGTATTCATAATCCAGTACGTTGAGGTTCTCGATAACCGATTTGTAGGTAATATTCCCACCCGAGAAACTAACTACTTGGTCGAATACCGAGAGGGCGTCGCGCATACCTCCATCGGCTTTTTGGGCGATGACATTCAGGGCTTCGGGCTCGGCCGAGATTCCTTCTTGTGAAGCTACATATTGCAGGTGCTCGGCTATGTCGGCTGTTGTGATGCGCTGGAAATCATATACTTGGCATCGCGACAGGATCGTGGGCAGTATCTTGTGCTTCTCGGTCGTCGCCAAGATGAAAATGGCATGGTGGGGAGGTTCTTCCAACGTTTTCAAGAAGGCGTTGAAGGCGGCTGCCGAGAGCATGTGGACCTCGTCGATGATGAATACTTTGTACTGCCCTATTTGGGGCGGGATGCGCACTTGGTCGATGAGCGTGCGAATGTCGTCAACCGAGTTGTTCGAGGCCGCATCGAGTTCGATGATGTTGTAGGAACGTTGTTCGTTGAAAGCCCGGCACGACTCGCATTCATTGCAAGCCTCGCCGTTCTCGGTGGGGTGGAAACAGTTGATTGTTTTGGCGAAGATGCGGGCGCACGAAGTCTTTCCTACGCCGCGGGGGCCGCAGAAGAGATAGGCGTGGGCGAGTTTTTTCGAGTCGATGGCGTTTTTCAACGTTTGAGTCAATGCCTTTTGCCCTACGACCGACCGGAATGTCGAAGGTCTGTATTTTCGTGCCGAAACAATATAGTTGTCCATATCGATTCCTCTAAGAGCTGTTCAATATAAGAGTTACAAAGCAGAGTCGGACAATGTTTGCCTTGCGGTTGCCGGGGCTGTCTTGTTTATTGGTCGTCAGCCTCGGCCGCTTCTGCTTCGAGGTTACAAAGATAAGTTATTTTTGTACTATTCGACCTGTTCAGGCAAATCGTTTTTCCCGAAACAGAGAGGTAACAGTGTGCGTACGGAGTCAACGATGAAAATCTCGTCGGTCCCGTAGAGATAAATGCGTATGGGCTGCTTGTATCGTTCTTCGGTTTCGAGGATTACTTGCCGGCAGGCTCCGCAGGGGGCTGTGGGGTGATCGATGAATTCCCCTCCGGTTTGGGCTGCGATAGCCAATGCTTTTACTGCACGGTCGGGATATTGCGAGTTGGCATAGAACAGGGTAGTCCGTTCGGCGCATGTTCCCGAGGGATAGGCGGCATTTTCCTGATTGCTGCCTGTTACCACGAGATCTCCGTCAAGGAGCGCAGCGGCTCCCACTTGAAAGCGGGAGTAGGGGGCATAAGAGCGGTTGGACGCCTCTTTGGCAGCATCGATCAATTTTTTCTCTTTGTCGTTTAGCTCTTCATACGAGCAAACTGTTATCTTTGCGGTGATATTCCGGTTTTCCATAACTTCAATTAAGTCGGTTTATACTTACTACAAATATAGTTATATTTTTGAGAACGGAAATTGTTATCACCTATTTTTAAGTTTAAAAACAAACTATGAGATTGCGATACGTCCTATTTTTGTCGATTATTGTGTTGTCGATGCCGTATCTTTCGGCACAGCATAAAAATAAAGCCTACCTCGATTATATCGAAAAATACAACTCTTTGGCGGTCAAGCATCAAAAGCTGTATGGGATTCCGGCCAGTATCACTTTGGCGCAGGGCTTGCTCGAATCGGGTGCGGGGCGTAGTGAACTGGCCCGCAAGTCGAACAACCATTTCGGTATCAAATGCCACAGCGACTGGAAGGGGAAACGGGTGTATCACGACGACGATAAGAAAGATGACTGTTTCAGGAAGTATGACAGTCCCGAAGACTCTTTCGACGACCATGCCCGGTTTCTCAAACGGCCTCGGTATGCCTCGCTTTTCGAGTTGAAGGTGACCGACTACCGGGGTTGGGCAAAGGGATTGAAACAGTGTGGTTACGCTACCGACAAGTCGTATGCCAACAAACTGATTCAGACAATCGAACTTTATGAACTCTATAAATACGACCGGCAAAATTTCAAGCCTATTCGGGTTCAAGACCTCCCGCCGGTCATCGTGGCCAATCCGCACCCGGTATATCGTTCGTGGGGATTGCTTTATGTGGAGGCTCGCAACGGCGATACGCTCGAGTCTATTGCACAAGAGTTCGGTTTCTCGGTGAAGAAACTGGCGAAATATAATGAGATTCCCAAAGAGTATCCCTTGGAAGCGGGCGACATCGTCTATCTCGAAAAGAAAAAGAAGAAGGCCGAGAAGGGTTATGAGTATTGCGTGGTTCGTTCGGGCGACTCGATGCATGCCATTGCACAGCGGTACGGAATCCGCTTGAAGAATCTCTACAAGATGAATAAACTCCCCGACGACTATTCTCCCTCGGTAGGCGATACCCTGCGGTTGCGATAACCGCTTACGAGTATTTTATCAGTATAAATTCCACGTGATGGAGAGGACTTGGAATTCGGTGCGCCGGTTTATCTGGTTGGCAATTTCTTGGTCTTCGGGAGCCAGTGTGTTGATATATGCTTCATCGAGTACATCGCCCTCTTTGAATTGCGGATATTGAGTTGCCAGTTTCTTGGTGATGACTTTGGGTTTGCTTTCGCCGTAACCTTTGGGCTGTAAACGGCGGGGATCGATACCCGATTTGATGAGGTAATCGACTACCGACTGGGCCCGTCGTTCCGAGAGCCGCAGATTGTATTGGTCGCTTCCTTTCAAGTCGGTGTGCGCACCCAACTCAATCGATACGTTGGGGTTGTCGTCGAGCATTTTGACCAATTCGTTGAGCGAGGTTTCCGATTCGGGCCGTAAGGTGGCGCGGTCGAAGTCGTAGAAGATATTCTCGATGAGGATTGGCTTGCTGATCGAGGAGAGAACGAAGTTAACCCCGTACTCGGCATCTTTTTCTTCGGTATCGGATACGAACTCTTGTTTTGAGTTGAGGTATCCCCGGCAACTGGCAAGCATGACGTAGTGTACGCCCCGGTCGAGTTTGAACCGGAAACTGCCGTCTTTGCGGGCAATTTCTTTTTGATTCGACCCGTCGTTCCCTACGATGCGGATAATGGCCTCGGGTACCGGTTCGTCATCTTTGTCAATGACTGTCCCGCTTATCCAAATGCTTATCGAGGGCAACTCGAAACTGTAAATGTTGTCGTAGCCACGTCCGTCACCACGATTCGACGAGAAAAATCCGGTTTCTTCTTCTCCGAATGTAATCCCGAAATCATCGGCTTGCGAGTTGATGGGTGCTTTCATGTTCTCGATTTGCCAAAAGCCCGATTCGTTCATTCTCGCCTTGAAAATGTCGAGCCCTCCCATGCCCGGGTGCCCGTCTGAAGCGAAATAGAGATCGCCGTTCGAGCGAATGTAAGGAAACATTTCGTCGCCCGGGGTATTGATTTGTACTCCTAAGTTTTCGAGCGAGCCTTCTTTGTCGGTGAGCGATATGCGCCAAATGTCTTTTCCCCCGTATCCGCCCGGCATATCCGAGACGAAATAGAGGTATTCACCGTCGGGCGATACGGCGGGGTGACCGAACGCCGAGAGGGTATCGGCTATAATTTCGTATTTCTGCGGGGCACTCCATTGAGCGCCTGTACGGGTGGAGGTATAGATCTCGACCGAGGTGTCGGAGTTGGGCTCTCGGCGGGCTTTGCTCAGGTACATGGTCGTTCCGTCGGGGCTGAAACTGATGACACCTTCGTCGTCTTCGGTATTGACATCACCCTCTACGGGCTCGGGTTTCTGCCATGCTCCCACTTCGTTTTTCTTGGCGAAATAGATGTCGCAGTTTTTGCTTCCCGTAATCGCGCTTTTGTTTTTCCCCAATGCTTTCTCGGTCGATGAGGTGAAGTAGAGCTGATCGAAATCGGCTCCTAAAAACATGGGGGAGAAATCGCTGCGGCGCGAGTTGAGTATCGCTGCTTTTTTGACGACATATCGGGTGGGTTGCTCTTTCCATTGGAGGGCCAGATTACACCCTCGCAGCCCGTTTTTTGCGAGAGCACTTTGCGGGTTTGTTTCGAGAAATGCTTGGTAATTTTTGATTGCCTCGGTGTATTTCCCTTCGTATTGCTGGCTGCGGGCGAGGTAGAAGAGCGCCATGCTGTCGGGGTACTCATATCGTATGGCGTTTTGATAGGCTGCCGAGCTGCGTGCCGCCATGTTGATGCGTCGGTAGCATTCACCCATTTTGAAGGCGATTTCTCCGCGTAATTTGCGGTCTTTGCGGGGGTTGGTTTTGCTGTAAACTTTCCGGTAAGTTTGGGCGGCGTCATAAAATTCGCCACGGGCATACTGTTCGTTGGCGACGCTTAGTTTCGCCCCTGAACAAGCACCCAGCAACACCGTGGTCGCCAATCCCCAAAGTACCGTCTTTATCTTCATCTTGTCTGTTCGGGCAGACAACAAACGGGCGGAAGGCTTTCCCACCCGCTCGTGTGTGACTGCATGTTATTATAGATACGTTTTTTTTTGCGTTTTATTGTGTTTCGACCGGTGTAAATGGGCGATTCAGGGCAACAGTAACGAGCTGTCGCCATAACTGAGAAAACGGAAGTCGTGGCCGAGGGCATAGTCGTATATCTCTTGCCAACGACCGTTGACAAAGGCCGATACCAGCAAGAGCAGGGTGCTTTGCGGCTGGTGGAAGTTGGTGACCATTCCTTGTACGATATGGTAGCGGTAGCCCGGGGCAATGATAATCTGGGTAGCGGTAACCAGTCGCGGCAGCCCGTTTCGGTCGAGGTATTCCACAATGTTGCGCAGCGCTTGGCGGGGATTGATGTCGGCACTGCCGTCGTAGGGCTGCCATTGGGCCACGGTGAGCGACTGGGGTGTGGCTTGTGGATTCGTTTCCAGAGTTTTGCCTATGTAGTAGAGGCTCTCGAGCGTGCGTACCGAGGTGGTCCCCACGGCGATTACCCGGCGGTCGGTATGGCAGAGTGTGTCGATGAGGTCGCGGCTTACCGAGATGTATTCGGTGTGCATTTCGTGCCCTTCGAGGGTCTCGCTTTTTACCGGCTTGAAGGTCCCGGCCCCTACGTGCAAGGTCAGTTCGAGGGAGGGGATATTCTTGGCTTTGAGTTGTTCCAAAACTTCGGGGGTAAAATGGAGTCCGGCGGTGGGAGCGGCTACCGAACCTTCGATTTTGGAATAGACGGTTTGGTAGGTGGTTTTATCGCTTTCCTCGGTTTCCCGGTTCAGGTAGGGAGGTATAGGCAGTTCGCCGGCATGGTCGAGGAGAGAGGCGAAAGTCACATCGGGGTCGTTCCATGAAAATCTCACTTCATAGGCATTGCCGTGAGGCAATCCTCGTTCGGCATGGAAGTTGACGGCTTTCCCGCCTATCTCGACAAGCTGCGAGAGAACCCCGTTTTTCCATTTTTTGGAGTTGCCCACTAAGCAGAGCCACGAGCAAGAACCGGTCGATTGGAACGAAAGGGAATATTCGTGTGGTGCGAGCGGTTCGAGGCAAAAGACTTCGATGAGTGCGCCGGTTTCTTTCCGAAAGTGCAACCGGGCTTGTATCACCCGGGTGTTGTTGAATACCAGCAGGCTGTCGGCCGGTAATACCTCGGGCAACTCGTAGAAGCGATGTTCTTCGATCGTACCTTGGCGGTAAACCAGTAGTTTGGAGTGGTCGCGTTGCGGAAGCGGGAACTTGGCGATGCGTTCATCGGGTAGCGGATAATTGAAATCCTCGATGCGAATATTCTGAGTTTTTAGCATAATCTGTTTTGAATATCGTGCAAAAATAAGCAACTTTGCCGAATATAGCATGGTTTGCCGTAGCGAAATCTGCGACTTCGGCAATCGGTGTTCGATAAAAAACAGTGGAATTATGGTAAAAGTAGGCGATAGAGTGCGTTACCTCAATGCCGTAGGCGGCGGGGTAGTGGTGAGAATAGTGAAAGATATTGCGTATGTTGACGAAGATGGGTTTGAAACTCCCGTGTTGGCACGCGAATGTGTGGTGGTAGAGCCGGCCGAACCGGTTAAGAAAGCAGCTCCTGTTCCCGTTTCGAGAGTGGTGGAGGTGGCTCCGGTGGAATCGTTTTCCCACGAGACGGAAGACGACGATGATGCACCGGACATCGAGGAGCGCCCCGAGGGCGAACGGCTCAACATTACATTGGCCTATCTTCCCGATGAGAGCAAACATCTCAGTACGACCCGTTTTTCCTCCTATTTGGTTAATGACAGCAATTATTATCTCTATTTTGCATATCTCAGCCGGGACGACGAGGGGTGGCGTACCCGTTATGCGGGAGTAGTGGAGCCGAACATACAGGTGTTGCTCGAAGAGTTCGGACAGGACGAGGTGAATACGCTCGAGCGCATTTGCGTCCAGTATATTGCATTCAAGAAAGATAGGCATTTTGCATTGAAGAGTCCTGTTGCGGTGGAGTATCGCCTCGATACGACCAAGTTCTTCAAATTGCACACATTCCGCGAAAGCCTCTATTTCGACGAGCCTTCGTGGTGCATCGACCTCGTGAAAAACGATACGCCCGTGCGGCCGATGGTCTTTGATGCGGCCGACCTCGAGCGGGCCATGAAGATGAAAAAGAGTGCCGATGCTCTTGTGCGCAAACCGGTCACCCGTCATGCCGATAAACCCGGTATCATCGAAGTCGATTTGCATGCTTCGGCTCTGCTCGATACGACGGCGGGGCTCTCCAATTCGGAAATCCTCGATTACCAGTTGGGCAAGGTGCGTGAAACGCTCGACCAATATCGTCAGGCCAAAGGCCGTAAAATCGTCTTTATCCACGGGAAGGGAGAGGGCGTGCTGCGTAATGCCTTGCTCAAAGAGATTCGTGACAAATATAAGAACTGTACTTGCCAAGACGCTTCTTTCCGGGAATATGGTTTCGGGGCGACGATGGTCACCGTACATTGAGAGGAACAGCCTCTTCGCAGGACGAGGGGGCATGTGGAAAACGAAGCTGTGTCCGATGTGTTGCCGGGCGCAGCTTCGTTTTTGTGTATAAAGATTAGAAGGAGGTGCGATTATCGCTGTCGGTTAAAACCGTCTTCCCGGACCGCCCGGGGGAGGACCGAAGCCGTGCGGGCCTCGTTCGCCGGGGCCGCCGGGACGGTTGTCGCCAAAAGTATTGAACCGGTAGGTAAAGGTTATCAACCCATAGGACCCCAGTGTGTTGTATTCCACATCTTGGATATAGTTACCTGTAATCGTACGGCGTATGCTGTTGCGTTGACCCAGAATATCATAGACTTTCAAGGCAATCGTGGCGTTTTTCCCTTTGAGGAATTGGTAGGAGGCTTGGGCATTCCACAGCCAACTCTCGGTGTTGTAACCCGCCGAGTATCCTGCCGAACCGCTGTAAGTGATGTCGGTGCCCAACGTGATGGACCACGGCAGATAACCGCTCACGTTGAATGTACCGCCGTAGTTGTGGGTACTTTGGTCGTTTTGGTTTTGCATGCTGTTGGTGGCCAACAGGTAGCGATAGTTTCCTCGCAATTCGGCATCGAAGTAGTCCGACCGGAAAGATAGTCCCAAGTTTTCGATGGCGTTGAACGATCCGGCGTCGTTGCGCATGCCGTTGTTGTATCCCACATTGTTGTTGTAGCTGAGGCGGCTGAAACTGTTCAGTTGCCAGTGCTTGTTGCGGAATGGAGTGCTATACATGAACATACCCGAGGCGTTCCACACGCCGTTTACGTTGCGGTAGGTGGTGCGCTGGCTTCCGGTGAGGTCGTCGTAGGAGGTTTCCGAAATGATACTGTTGGTGGTAAAGCCGGCGTTGAACATGGCCATGATGGCTCGTTGGCTGGCTTGGTCGTAGTCGTTGAACCGTACATTCAATCTGTTTTGGAACGAAGGTTTCAGTTCGGGGTTGCCCACTACGATACGCAAGGGGTCCGACCGGTCCTCGACCGGTTGCAGTTGAGCCATCGTAGGCTGCGACGAAGAACCTCGGTAGTCGATGCGCAGCGAACGTTGTTTCCCCATCTTGTACCGATAACGGAGGTATGGGGCGATGTTGAAGACCGTGCGTTTGTCGATGTTCCGGTCGCTGTTGATCAAGTCGGTCGATTGGGAGGAGGAGGGGACCACGGCCATACCCACGTCGTAGGTATAGTTGGCGGTTACCTGCTTGAATCCCACTTGTGCTCGGTGCATGAAGTAGTCGTTGCGGAAACTGTTGCTCAGGTCGTCGTTGCGCACCGTGTCATTGGGGAGTACATTGAGCGGGTCGGTGAGTATGTCGTAGGTATATTTGTCGGCGTTGTTGAAGTTGGCCCGGAATCGGTAAGAGAAGGTGAGGAATCGTCCCTTTTTTACATCGCCCAACGGTTCGGTCCAAGTCAAACGTCCGCCGTAGCTGTTGGTCCATGTGTGGTTATCGTCCATTTGGTCGATGCTGTCTGTGTCGAGCAGGTAGTATTTGTATAGAGCTTTGGTCCAGCCGTCCTCTTTGGTGTCGCTGTAACTGTACTCGGCTTGTATGCTGAACGAACGGCCCGGGCGGGAGCGGAATTTGTGGTTGTAAACCAATTCGCCCGAGAGGTCATATCCTGTGCCGTTATTGTAATTATTGCTTTCGCTGAAATTGACTTTGCTGCGGGCTAAATTGCCGGCGGTGGTGAGCGCCGAGTCGTAGCTGTCCGATTTGGAAAGCGCTACCGAGAAACGGGGGCGGAATTCGATGGTATTGAGCGAGTCGATGTTCCAACGCATTCTGAAATTGCCACGAATGTTTTGCCCTTTGTCTTTCATCTTGTTGTAGCCGCTATAATAGGAGGTACTATCGGCAAAGAGGTTTTGCCGTTCGGTGCGTTGCAGTACGTCGCGGTTGCTACTGTTGTAGTTCACGTCTCCGCCTACACGGAATATTTCTTCCTTACCTACGTTGAAGTTTATCCCCACGTTGTGGCTGGTATTGATTCCGTTCATGCCGCCGAACCGACGGAAACGGCCTCCGCCCATGTCGGTGAACCCCATGTTGTTGGTATTGTTCGATCCGGCGAGAATGGTCACTTGGTTATCGCCGAAGAAACGGTTGACCATCGCTCCGGCTTCGTAACGCCCGTCGAGGCCGTATCCGCCCGACACATTGCCGAACCAGCCGTGTTTCATGCCCTCTTTGATGGTAAGGTTTATCACGGTCTCCTCTTCGCCGTCGTCAACGCCGGTGAGGCGGGCGAGATCCGATTTGCGATCTACGACTTGCAACTTTTCGATAATATCGACCGGCAGGTTTTTGGTGGCTATCTTGGGGTCGTCGGAGAAGAACTCTTTCCCATCGACCAGTATCTTGGTGATCTCTTTCCCGGCGTGGGTAATCTTTCCTTCGCTGTCCACTTCGACGCCCGGCAGTTTTTTCAACAGGTCCTCGACTACCGAGTTGGGTTGGGTTTTGTACGAGTCGGCGTTAAATTCCACGGTATCTTCTTTGACCACAACTTCGGGGGCTTTTCCTATCACTACCGCTTCGCTCAATAATATGTCGTTGCTTTCGAGCAGGACCGGGCCAATGTTTCGCCGGCGTTGGTTGGCTGTGAGCTGCACGGGGATATAGGTTGTCTTGTAACCCAGATACGAAAAGGCCGCGATATAGCGGCCGGCTTTGGTTATATTCACGGCAAAAGAGCCGTTGTCGCGGCTCGACGCTCCGGAGACAAACGTACTGTCGTTGGCCGACAATACCCGCACGCTCACCTTGGGCAATGGCATTTCGTCGGTTTTATCTTTGACAATCCCCGAAATTGAAAATTGCGCCCACGCACCCGGAGCGGACATCAAGAGAAAAATACACGCGAACAGGACTAAAATACCTTTTTTACACATTTCTGAAAAATCAATCTATCTATTGATCATAATGCCTATATGACCTTACCTCGTCGGTAAGGTTTAAATGGACTTCGTGATTTTTACATTTTTTAGATTAATATTTATTTCAGAGAGAGAAATTTCTCAATATAATCCGAGCCTTTGCGGGTGATTTGTGCGGTTGCTACAAAGTACCAGCACATGGGCACGAAGCAGAAGAAAAAGCGTTTTGCCGAGTAGGCCAATACGTTTTGTATCGAGTCCCACACATAATTGACATGGTAGATGACCAATCCGTAAAAAAGGATACTCAACACGATCATACTTAACAGGGCAAGGTTGCCTTTCCCTTTGATCATAAACCATATGTCGGCCAAGATAAAGATAGCGAATACTGGGAATGTACAGCCGTAGTATAGGGGATTGGTGAACAGGGCCCAAAATCCGTTGACGATGTTACCTGCTTTTTCTCCGTCCCAAAACAGGTGGGTAATGGCCATGCCTTCGGTATAGAGTCCGCCTATTTTCATATAGATGAACCAAATGACTGCGGGAATTAACGCCAAACCGGTGAAATACAACCCTTTGCGGTAGCTTTTACGGCGTATGCAATCGACCAGCAACACGATACAAGCCGCACCGATAAAAATAACACCTTCGTTGCGGCACCACATATTGGCTCCCAGGAGCAGTGCGCCGGCATAGAGTTCGTGGTCGTTGCGGCTACGGAGCCAACTGGCGGTATAGGCGATTCCCAGACTGGCGAAAACGGCTTGCATGACATTGGTGGCCGAGAGTGACGAGAAGGCGAGCATTTCGGGGGCCATCATCATGAACAACGTGGCGAGGGCGGCGAGGGTTTTGCCCGTATTGCGCCGCAGGATACCGTAGAAGGCGATGATGAAGAAGAGATACATCAAAGCGGGTATCGCTTTCGAGGTCTCGGCGCCCAGCAGATAGACATAGGCATAACTCATTTGCACGAAAGGAGCATAGGCTATACTACCGCCGGCCCGGTGTATCGAGGGATTGTAGTCGGCATCGAATAGGCTCATGCGCATATAGGTGTGGTCGTGTGCGGCCACAAAGCCCAGCGTGTCGAAGGCGGCGAGGCTGTCGCGGTCGCTGGGCGGGAAGAAGATACACTTCGAGAAGTTCATGTACTCGCAATAGGCGATGATGACGAGCAACAGCACCCATAGCAGGTTGGCCTGCCGCCAATCGTTGAGCATGGCCGGGGTGAAACGCAGGCTGTCGATGCCCCGGTAGCGGATTACGAGAAACAGCAACAGGGCAAATACGACTGCTCCGGCGGTCAGGACCGAAGCCGCCGTTAAAGGAATATGTACCAAGTCGAGCAAAGCCATCACAATGGTTTGCAAGGTCATTCCCAACGGGAAAGACAATCCTATGCGTTCGGTCCACGAAAAACGTGAGCTGATGAATGCGGTTAATAGAATGCCTGACAGGCAAGTCAATACGATTCCGAATATAAGCATGGCGGTTACTGTTTTATACGAATAGGCAATACGGTGTGAGGGGCTTTCTGTCCCACCTCGTAGTCGAGATATTCATATCCTCGGCCGTTGACGATAGCTACATGTGTAATTCTTTCGCTCCATGGAGTCTTGCCCAGTTCCGAGGGAATAATGACCCGGCGGGGATATAGGAACCGGGTGGCCCATAATTTGTTGAATGGTTCGCCCGAGAAGATATGCTCTTCGCCCTTGGGGAAGAAAGCCTCTTGCGACGGCAACAGGATCACGGCATTCTCGGGAGTGTTCTCTTTGAGGTAACGTAGATAGACATGCGAGAGTCCCAGTTTCATTTCAAACCGGTTGTCGGTAGTCGTGTAGGCATATTGCCGTATGGTTTTTGCATTCCCTTTGAGCATGTTGTAGGCCCAATTGTATCCCGAAGCCCAATTGTTCCCCGGTTCGATTTTGAGTACCAATTTATTGAATAGGAACAAGACGATGACGACAGCCAGAATGTTTTTGATAATCCACGAAAACGTGAAGCCTCCGGGGGAGGTAGTCGTTGCTTTCCCTTTTTGTGAAGGGGCGTTTTGTGATTTTGAGGAATGGGCTTTCATTATTTTCGATTTTTCCAGAAACGGTATTTCAATAGTGTGCCTATGGCCTTGAATCCGTCGCTCAGGCGCAGTTTCTTCCCCTCTTCGATAGAGCGGGGATAGTATCGGATAGGCACTTCTTTGATTTTGTGGCCCAGCCGCGAGACTTTGGCGGTTACTTCGGGACAGAATTCAAAACCGACGCAATCGAGCGGAATCGATTTGAGCAGGTCGGCGGTAAACATTTTGTAGCAGGTGGGTTCGTCGGTGATGTGTTGCCGATACAAGAGGTTTGTCATGATCGACAAGAACTTGCCACCCAACTGGTAACTGAAATAGGTGTGAGAGTTTTCCTCGGCAAGGAACCGTGACCCATATACCACCCGATATTCTCCCGATAGAAGGAACGGGAGCATTTTGGCAAAATCGTTCGGGTCGAGTTCGAGATCGGCGTCTTGCATTACCACGAAGTCGCCTGTGACGGCTTTTATCCCGGTGCGGACGGCCATGCCTTTGCCGTAGTTCTTCTCGTGCTTCAAATAGGAAATGGGGGCATCGGGGTGTGTGGCGATAAAATTCTTAACGATTTGGTCGGTCGAGTCGGTCGAACAGTCGTTTACAACGACAATTTCTTTCCCGATATTTTCTCCTAAGTCGGCATCGAGAACTCGTTGTAAAAGTTCGGCAATGGTCTTTTCCTCGTTGTAAGCGGGGATAATAATCGATAATGTGTGACTCGTATCGTTCATAACTTGCTATCGGCTAAAAAGATAATATCGCCGCTTGTTTGCTTTGGGTGCAAAAGTATTATAATAATCTGGGCTATGCAAGAATTTGGGTCGAAAGAATAGCTTGTGACATCATTCCGGAGTTTTGAGGTATGGTATTGAGAATAATCCGGTTGGGCTTTTGAGTGGGGATAAAAACTTTTTTCGCTATGGTTTCGGTCGTCGTGGTAATTGTTGTATCTTTGCAACGAATTGGCTCGGAGTTCTCTCCGGACATAATAAGCAAATTATGAAAGATTTTTTTTCCATTCTGCGGCGATTTGTGCCCCCCTATAAATATTATCTGATTCTCAACATCTTTTTCAATATTTTGGCGTCGATACTTACGCTCTTTTCGTTTGCGCTTATCATACCTATTTTGGAGATATTGTTCAAATTGAAACAGGCTACCTATACGTTTATGGAATGGGGGTCGGCCTCGATGAAAGATGTGATAGTCAATAATTTTTATTATTACATTACGACGATTATCGATGTGCGCGGGCCCGGTTTTGCATTGCTCATTTTGGGTGTTTTTCTCATGGTAATGACTTTCTTCAAGACGACGGCCACTTATTTGAGTTCGCACTTTATGATTCCTTTGCGGTCGGGTATCGTACGGGATATTCGCAACTATGTGTATGAGAAGGTGGTGAGCCTGCCCATCGGGTTTTTCACCAGTGAGAAAAAGGGCGATGTGATGGCACGTATGTCGGGCGATGTGGGGGAGATAGAAAACTCCATCATGGCTTCGCTCGACATGATGTTCAAGAACCCGATTATGATTATCGTCTGTTTGGGAACCATGTTTGCCATTAGTTGGCAACTCACGATTTTCGTATTGATTTTGCTCCCTACTGCCGGATATATTATGGGACAGGTGGGAAAGAAACTTAAACGTCGCTCCCTTGAAGGCCAGAACCAATGGGGATTGTTGATGTCGATCATCGAAGAGACGTTGGGCGGCTTGCGTATTATCAAAGCTTTCAATGCCGAGACCAAAATGATCAAATGGTTTCACGTCGAGAACAATGTGTTTTATAAAATATCCAACCGTATCAACCGCCGGCAGGCGTTGGCCCACCCCATGAGCGAGTTTTTGGGAACGTGTACCATCTGTATCGTTTTGTGGTATGGAGGGTCGCTTATCCTTTCGGGGACGAGCAGTATCGATGCCGCTTCGTTTATCTACTATTTGGTTATTTTTTACAGTATTATCAATCCGGCGAAAGACCTCTCCAAAGCGGCCTATTCGATACAGAAAGGGTTGGCTTCCATGACGCGGGTCGATCTTATCCTCTCGGCCAAGAATCCTATACAAGACCCCGAGAATCCGGTAGATCTGGACGATATGAAAGAGGGTATCGAGTATCGCGATGTCTCTTTCCGATATAATACCGAGAATGTGGTGAAGCATGTGAATCTCACCATTAAGAAAGGTCAGACCGTTGCTTTGGTGGGACAGTCGGGCTCCGGCAAATCGACGATGGCCGACTTGTTGCCTCGTTTTTACGATGTGAACGAAGGCGGCATTTACATCGATGGTATCAATGTAAAGGACTTCCGGGTTCATGACTTGCGCGGATTGATGGGCAATGTGAACCAAGAGGCTATTCTCTTCAACGACTCGTTTTACAACAACATTACCTTTGGCGTGGAAAATGCTACGATGGAACAGGTGATCGAGGCGGCCAAGATTGCCAATGCCCACGACTTCATCATGGCTACCGAAGATGGGTACAATACTTGTATCGGTGACAGGGGCAGCCGCTTGTCGGGCGGACAGCGGCAACGGGTGAGCATTGCACGGGCTATCCTTAAAAACCCGCCTATCCTTATTCTCGATGAGGCCACATCGGCACTCGATACCGAATCGGAGCGGCTGGTACAAGAGGCTCTCGAAAACCTTATGCGCAACCGTACCACGCTGGTTATTGCCCACCGTCTCTCGACGATTAAGGATGCCGACCTCATCTGTGTGATGCATGAGGGCGAAATCGTGGAGCGAGGCCGCCACGACGAACTTATCAAACTCGACCGGTATTACAAACGACTGGTCGATATGCAGAAATTTTAACCGATTTTACTTTACAAACGTGTGCCGGGAAAATGTGGAGACTCTTTGCAACTTTCCCGGCACACGCTTTTTTTGAGGTTTCGGATCAATGGACAATCCGTTTTTTCTTTTTCCGGTAAAGCCGTTTTATCCACAGGTAATATCCTGTGAGCGGTAGGCTGGCCCCCAGCAGAGCGGTGAGAAACCACAGAATACGGGTGACGCTGCCTCCCCAACTACCTACATGTACGGAATAAATCCACCCCCTTATTTTGCCCGAGTTGTCCATGGTCTTGTAGGGTGAGGCTCCTGTAATTTTGCCCGATCGCGGGTCGAAGGAGTAGCGGTCGGCTCCTCGTGTATTTCCTAATCGATTGTTCGATACGCTGGCCGTTCCGTTTGAAATTTCGATTTTCAAGTTCTCTGGATTCTCTTTGGCGAGTTGGTCATATACTTGTTGCCAGTATGTAAATCGATTTGTTGTTGCCGATTGAAGATTCTCGCTCTTGCCGGGTTCTCCTTTTTGGGATTTCTTCTTGTCGGCGGAGGTCGAGGTCATCATCTCTACGCCGAAGATTTTGTAGAAGCCGGAGCGGTACCAGTCGAACGACCATGTGAGACCCGTGAGTGCCATGACCAATACCAGCAGTAACGCATAGACGCCGCCTACGGCGTGTAGATCGTACCAGAATCGGGTTTTCCCTTTGTGCAGGGCTATCTTCACCCCGTTTGTCAAGTCCTGCCGGGAGCGAGGCCACCAAAGGACTACGCCGGAGAGCAATATGAAGACAAACAGCAGAACTGTCACACCCGTAATGCGTTTCCCCCAGAATATACCGTCGTCGGACGGTGGGCTGTCGAGCAGCCAGCGGTGTAGCGAGAATACGGTTCGGAAGAAGGGAGAACGTTGACATTCACCTTTGATTATGCCTGTGTAAGGATCGACATAGACTGCCGCACCCCGGGGCGCCGAGAGGTTCACTTGGTAGGTGCGGTCGGGTTGAGGATAGACGGTGACACCCTTTACCGAGATGCCCTCGGGCAGTTGGGCTGCTACCGTCTCTACCAAGTTGCCTATGGGTAGAGTGTGTTTACCGGGGTTTTCTACATAATAAAGGTCGTGGTTGGTGAGGCGGGTGATTTGATCTTCATATACGAGCAGGGCGCCGGTAAAACAGATCAATGAGATGATGAGTCCGAAAGGTATCGATAGCCATAGGTGTATTTTACGAAATGTTTTTTTCATCATAATTTCTCCTTATTGATATGTATAAATAAAAAGAACCTGCGATAAGTTCGATGGCAGGTTCTTTTTTTCGGGCAAAGGATTATCGGGCATTCAGCCGACCAATTCCGCTCACGGTAGTGGCCACGATAGTGAGGCCTTTGGTCGCGGTGGCTGTTGCGGGATTTATTTTGTATACGGCGGGGTATCCGCTCGTGGTGCTTACGACTACGTAGGCGTCGCCGTTGTCGCTGATGTAAGGGGTGTTGCTGAATCCGCTGACGTCGGAGGGGAAGCCTGTGATTGTTTTGAGTGTGCCGTCGCCCTGTGTGTCGAAGATGGCCAGCCGGTTGGCTGTGCCGCTGAATCCCTGTTCGTCATAGGCCAGCAGCATGATGTAGTTGCCCGAGATATACCAGCTTCGCAGGAATGCGGCTTCGCTGCCGTCGGGGTTTTTCAGCGTTTTGTAATAGTTGGGGTCAAAGTCGATTTGGTCCCATGCCGAGTTGGTGTTGATGCGTACCGCTCCGGCCGGCAAGGTGGTCTGTTGGCGGGAGTCTTTCATGGTCTTGGCATAACTCGGAGAGAGGAGATAGATGTAGCCGTCGTCGGCTTTCCACAACATTTGGTAATATTGCGAGCGGTTGCGGCCGCAGGCATAGCTTATCTTGTCGCTTTTGATAACCCGGTGTTCTTGGAGGGTTTCATCTTTGAAAATGGCGACCCAGCATTCGTCGGGATATTGTGTCCATTGCAACTCATTGGCATTGTACGAACTGCTGCCCGAGCCGCCCGATTCGGTTTTGACGAGGTCCTCGTAGCCTTCGCGCACGAAGCCGTGTTCCTTTCCGTTGACGGTTTGTATGTAACCCCATTGGCTCAAGCCCATGGGAACGGCAGCCGAGTAGAGGTAGTTGCCTACCTGTTCGAGCCCGGCGAGTGTTACATACTCGCCATTGCCGAGAAGGTTTTCCGACCGCAGTTTTGCATTGGTGGCTCCGGCCCCGTCTTTGGCTGTTTCGTTGCGGGCGTCGATATAGGCCGGCAGGAAGTGCCTCGGGTAGTAGGTTTCGGTGACAGTCTCGCCTTTGGTGTTGGTATAGGAATAGCTTTGGCCGTCGATAGTCCCTTTACCCGTCGAGGTGGTCATGATATAGTCGTTGTAAAAGCCGTAGGTGGTGAAGCGGCTCAACTTGTAGGTGTTGGCGTTTTTCACCATTTCGAAATTCGAATTTAGGTCATAGGAGGCTGTTTGCCCCGCTTCACCTTGGTTGTAGTTGAGAGCAAAGAGCGATTTTTGTCCGTAGAAAACCCAGTAAGTCGCTCCGTCGTTCTGTGTGCCTTGTGCTGTCGGGGTTACCTTGTAGTTGGGGTCGTCCAGCCGGTCGGCTGTGAGCAATACGTTGGTGGCGTTGTCGCCAGTCCCTACCGAGGCGGCAATGACATAGTTGCCTTTCGATACTTCGGTCATGCCGGCTACATCGGCGGGTGCGGCGGGACCATCTTCTTCACACGATATGAACATCATACCGGTCATCATCATAGCCGCATTGGCGGCCCAAAAGGAGATTTTTTTCATGTGCTTGCAGTTTTTAAACATATATTTATTGTGTTATTCGCCGAAGTGGATACGTATCTTTCCGTAAAAAGCCCGGCCTGCTTTTTGAAGGCTGAAATTGTCGTAGAGTTTTTCGTCGGTGAGGTTTTGACACTCGAACGACAGGTTGTATCGACCGTTTTTCAGACTAAGCCCGATCGTGAGGTTGTGCGAAAACTGGTCGGGGACGATGTATTCGCTGCTATTGGTGCCGATTACCTCGGAGTTGTAACAGAAGCTGTGCAGATAACGATTGTCGTAGGTTACGGTGAGGAGATTACCTTTACGACCGAAGTCGGGCCAATAGAGGTTGATGTCGCTGTCGGCAAACCGATAGGGGATGTTGGCCATGCGGGCTTTGTAGGTGAGGTTGGGTGTCGAATTGCCCGTGCTTCCTATCTGGTATTTCTCCATATCGCGCACGTCCATTTGGGTGAAATTACCGCCGATGTCGAACCAACGGCCGAAGCGGTAGCGCAGCGACAGGTTGAAACCTTTGGTCACTACCTTCCCATAGTTGGTGTAGGTGGCGTTCTCTTTGCCTCCGCTCAGGTCTTGAATGTTGCGTTGGATATAATCTTTGGTGTTGCGGTAGAGGAGTCCGCCCTCGGCATAGAGCGAATGTTTTCCCACGCTTTTCGAATAGCTGAGGTTGAAGTTGAAATTGTCGCTCTTTTCGGGACGGATGTTTACTTCGCCGCTCTCCAAATCTTCGTCGCCAAACATCTCTTCGATGGAGGGCAGTCGGTACGCTTTTTCGTAGGATAGTTTGGCCTGCAATTCGGGCAGCAGGAAGTAGGTGCCTGCCGCGCCATATCCGGCCGCATTGACGTTGCGCTCGATCATGACAAATTCGGTCCCTTTGTCGTCGGTGGCCATGGGGCCCGATACATATTGGTGGTAATATTTCCCGAAAAAGGAGAGGTTCCAATGTTCCGAGGGCATGAGCCGATAGGAGAGGCCGGCAATGTCCTTGCGGGTATCTTTGGCAAATTCGTTTTTGATTTCGGTGCCGGTGAGTAGCGACGAGTTGGAGCGATGGAAGGCGTTCCACACGTTGTTGAAGGTGAGCGTGTGAACTTGTGAGATGCGATAGACAATGGTTGCCGTGGCATTCCAGTTATTGTTGTAGGAGCAGGCATGTTGCTCGCTCTGTTCGCCGCGGCCGTTGGTTTGCAGTTTACGCTCTCCGAACCAGTTGTAACGGTAGCTGGCTGTGTCGATATTGGTGGTGATGTTGCGGTTGTAGTTGGCAGTGAGCGATACTTTCAACCCTTTGACAAAGAGGTCGCGTTTGCTATATTCGAGCGAGGGCATGAGCGACAGTCCCCGACGGTGCTTTTCCCCGAAGACCGTATGTTGGCGCACTCCGGTCTGTATCTCCTTGTACATGTTCGAGCCGGTGAAGCTCACCATCAAGCGGTCGGCCCACGACTTATCCACAAATCCGGCTTTCATGACGATTGCCTCATTGTGAAAGGTGTCGTTGAAACGCTTTACCCGAAATATTTCGTTGGTAATCACCGATGAACCATCTTCTTTCCATTGCTCCACGTGGTCGGCATCGATGTTGTAGTTGTTGTCGGAATAGTTTTGGAAGGCGTTGATCTCGTAGGTGAATCCGTTTTTGAATGTTTGCCCGAAGTTGACGTTAGACTTGTGGGTGTTGAATGAACCGTAGGAGTAGGAGGCATCTAAAAACCACTGCCGGCGCTTTTGATTGGTGACGATGTTGATGACCCCACCTATGGCGTCGGTGCCGAAGCCCACGGGGACCACACCTTTGTAGATTTCGATACGGTCGGCAAATCCTACGGGAATATTGTTCAACCCGAAGGAGCTGCCCACCCCCTCTTGCGGCACGCCGTCGATAAAGATTTTCACATGTTTGCCGCTGAACCCGTCGAGCATTACTTGCATATCGGAACCCACGCCGCCCGATTCGCGTAATTTCATACCGGGGGCTTTGGCGAGGGCATCGCTCAGGTTTTTGGTCGTGTTTCTCAGTTCTTTGGTATCGAGGGCTACGGCATTGAAGGCCGAGCGTTGTACTCGGTTCACACCGGTAGAAAAGACGGTCACTTCGTTCAATTCGCAGTCTACCGGGGTGAGTGTGATGTCGAGGGTTGTGGATTTCCCTTTTCGCAGCGAGATGGGTTTTTCGAAAGTTTTGTATCCGATGGCCGATACGACCAGCATGTAGTCGCCGCAGGGTGCTTTTATGCGGTAGTATCCCTTGTCGTTGGTGGTGCCGGCAAAAGTGGTCCCTTTCAGGTAGACGGTAGCGAAGTCTACCTCTTTTTTATCTTCGGTATTTTTCGAGATGATTATTCCCGATATTTCGGCCCCGCCACCCCGTCGGTGGTGGTGATGTTGTGCCTGTGCCGGGAGTGAGAGCACTAAAATCGTACCATATAAAAAGAGCGAAATCAGAGTTTTCACGTTTAATCTGTTTTTACATTCTAAATCCGCTGCAAAATTACCGTTCTCCCAAAGGGTGTACAATCGCTTTTTGTAGGTATTTGTGCGGGAGTAGTCTCGTCCGACTCCCCATTTTTTTGCGATGCCCGAGGCGTAAGGAACCTTTCCCTCGATCATCACCTCTGCCATTTCGATCTCTATGGACGACGATATGGGGAAGACCTGTTTCCCCTATGAAAATGTGTACGGCCGGAGTATGTGTTTGTTACCGATGAGAGCGAGGTGTTTTTTTCGATTCGGCTCGGTTTTTCGGTAGTAAGGGATTGTCGCGAGCGGGTGAGAGATAAAATTTCGATTAATATATGATGAACTCCCGAAATTTTGCGTATGTTTGCAGCATGAAAGATTTTATCAGGAATATACTCGTTTTCACGTTGGCCCTTGTGTTCGGGCTGTCGTCGGCTGCGCTTTGTTCGGCCGATGTGGAGCGGGAGTTCGTGAAATCTGAAAATACGCAATATCCCTATTCGCTGATTGATGACAGCACACAGTCGGTTCCGATACAGAATTTTGTGGCGCTTGTCCCTGTCGAGCGTATCGCTGCTGTAACTCAGCCTCGGGTCCCTGCGTCGCCTTTGGTCTCTCGGGTGTGGAATCACACCGATTTTGCCAGCGAGCAGCAATTTTATTGCCTGTTGGCCTCGTTGCATGAAAAGGAGGTTAAAAACGACTATGGGGATTATAAATCCCGATTATGTTACGACGGGCATTATCTATATACATTCTGTAAACTCCTTATTTAGCTGATGTAGAGGGGACAACCTCTTTCCCTTTCGGAAGTCGGTCGCCGCTTCCGGCCCGCTTGTCGCATGCGGTTGTGCGGCACACGGATTCTTGTCTTGTCGGCAGGAGAGTTTGGCGACAGCCAAAAATCATAAATTTATAACTAAACATCAGCTTATTAAAATGGAAAATATAGAAAAAGATACTACTGTATCGAAATTTGCAGAAAATCCTTATGTAGAAATGAAAAAGAAACTCTCCATGAACGGAGTGTTTTCGATGTTGATTGCCATATTGGCATTTGCCGGTTCGGCGATAGTCGCAGATCCGCAATCGTCGTTGAAACTTTTTTTGGTCGTTTTGGGAGTTTGCTTTGGCGTCTATGGTTTGATAAAGGTCGCTATGGGCAACAAGATTGCCGTGAGTAAAACCAATGGCAAGGTATTGAAAAAACACGAACTGCTTTTTGAGAGCGGAGAGGTTTCCCGCTTGAAACAGATTGTCGAATCGGGCAATTTCCAGTCGGTAACTTCGTTGCATCGCGCCGTAGGTCATAAGGCGGGAGCAAAACTGACTCTCTTTATCGATGCCGACCATACGTTTGCCACAGCACAAGTTTCGGAGTTTATCCCCTTTGACTATGAGCCGGTGATGAATCCCATGTGTTTCGAAGGCGAAGCCGTAAAAGAAATTGCCTCTGTCATGGTTGCGGCATAACGCAGACAGACGTATTGTATTGTTGTGGCCGGGAGAGCCCCGGCCTGAAAAAGGGGACGATAGGTTGTACGAACGACCAGCATCGTGGTATTTTTTTGAAGACTCTTCCCGTTTGAGGATTGTATATTCCGAGCGGGAAGAGTCTTTTTATGAAAATGCTATCTCGACATTGCTTTTTGCTCATAAAAAAAGTTTGTAAACAGAAATTTGCGAGAGAATGAGGTTATTTGTTGGCGAATTGATTTGTATTTGCTATCTTTGCAGGAAATAAAACCCTAAAAAGCTATTCTCATGAATCAAGTATCCGATCGTTTGGCAGCACTTGCTCCGTCGCAAACATTGGCCATGTCGCAAAAAAGTAATGAACTGAAAGCACAGGGAGTCGATGTTATTAACCTAAGTGTGGGAGAACCCGATTTCAACACGCCTCAACATATCAAAGAGGCCGCAAAGAAAGCGATAGACGACAATTTTTCGTTCTATTCGCCCGTGCCCGGATATATGGATTTGCGAAAGGCTATCTGTGCAAAACTTAAAAACGAAAACGATCTTGATTTTACCCCCGAGCAAATAGTTGTTTCCAATGGTGCGAAACAATCTATTTGCAATACGATCCTTGCTTTGGTCAATCCCGGTGATGAAGTGGTTTTGCCGGCTCCCTATTGGGTGAGCTATGTCGAAATGGTGAAATTGGCCGAGGGGAAGAATGTAATTGTCGAGACGGGTATCGAACAGGAATTCAAAATGACGGCCGAGCAACTCGAAGCGGCGATCACTCCCCGGACCAAGATGCTTATCCTCTGTTCCCCCTCCAACCCTACGGGAAGCGTCTATTTGCATGACGAACTGAAAGCATTGGCCGAGGTATTGGAGCGTCACCCCGGTGTCTTCGTTATTGCCGATGAGATATACGAACATATCAATTATGTGGGGGCGCACCAAAGTATAGCCCAGTTCCCTTCCATTCGCGACCGGGTAATAATTGTCAACGGGGTATCCAAAGGATATGCCATGACGGGTTGGCGTATCGGCTTTATCGCCGCCCCGTTGTGGGTAGCCAAGGCTTGCAACAAATTGCAGGGGCAATACACTTCGGGAGCTTCGTCGATTGCCCAAAAAGCTGCCGCTGCCGCATTTGCCGGAGACCAGAGCTGCGTTGAGGTCATGCGGCAAGCCTTCGAACGCCGCCGCGACTTGGTGGTGGGCTTGGCCAAGGAGATTCCCGGGTTGAAAGTCAACAACCCGCAAGGGGCTTTCTATCTCTTCCCCGAAGTGAGTTGCTATCTGGGCAAGAGTGCCGGCGACCGTCAAATCAACACTTCGTCCGACCTCGCCATGTATATCCTCGAAGAGGGCCATGTGGCTACCGTGGCCGGCGATGCTTTCGGCGCACCCAGCTATTTGCGCCTCTCCTATGCTACCTCCGAAGAGAATATTACCGAAGCTATGCGCCGCATGAAAGAGGTCCTCGCCCGGTTGAAATAAGATTGACAGCAGGAGGGTTTTCTTGAAACCGATAATAAAGTAAGTTAAACCCCACTGTGCCTCGCGGCGCGGTGGGGTTTTTGCTAACTAAAAACAAACTCCAATCTTTTTGGATTTTTTCTTGCAATGTAGATCTGTTTTTTTGAATATTGGTTATTATTGGCTTTACGAGTTCATGTTTTTTTGAGCGGTCGTATGGGGTACTCTTTCGGTCGTGCCGGTCGAGGAGCCGTAGAATATACCTGTTCTTTTTATCATATCGACCGCTGTTTGGTTTGATGGTTCAAAGTAATAGATTCTTGCCTGCTTGCCCAATACCTATTTGTAGTGATTTTTGGGTTATCCCTACTTAGTTTGAGGGAAAAAGGGGAGAGATACTCCTGTTTGGATATGAAAATCCCCGGTATGATAAATATTTATACCGGGGAGAATTGTCTTGTGGATTCCTTACTCCTTGACCGTAGGATAGACGATATTTTTCTCCTCGATGACGTCGAGGACCTCGCGCAGGTATTTGTCGGCTTCCCAGCGAGCCATGGGCAGGTCGTGCAACAGGTAGTTGCCGCAATCGCGGGGGGCGGCTCCGGGTATTTCGCCTTCGAAGTCGCGGATAAAGCGGAAAGTTTCACGCATGAGTTCGACTATATCTTTCGAGTCGAGGTCGCCTTGCAAGAGGAAGTAGTTGCCGGTGCAGCAGCCCATTGGTCCCCAGAATACGATTTTGTCGCCCCATACCGGGTGGTTGCGCAAGTAGGTGGCGGCAAGGTGTTCGATGGTGTGCAGGGCTCCGTAGCCGATTGCCGGCTCGCGGTTGGGTTCTTTCATGCGAATGTCGAAGGTGGTGACTACGTGGTCGCCCATATAATCTTTTCGCGAGACGTAGATGCCGCGCAGCAGATGAATGTGGTCGATGGTAAAACTGGGTATTTTTTTCATATCGGTTGGTATTTATATGTGGGAATGTTATAATTTTTCGATAAGCCGGGTGAGAATCTCGAACGAACGGTGGGGGGCATTGTCCCAGAAATGGTTGTATTGGTCAATGTGTCTATCGATGCCGGGGGTGTCGCTGATGATACGGAAGCTGAGGAAGGGTATCCCGCATATATGACATACCTGAGCAATGGAGCCCGACTCCATATCGACGGCCATGCCTTCGGGGAAGGCTTGTTTAATCTCGGCCAACTCTCCGGGGGCGGTGATGAAACGGTCGCCGCTGCATACCAATCCTTTGTAGAGGCGCAGATCGGTTTTGATTTGCAACGCTTTTTCTACCAATGCGGGGTCGCTGTGGTATCGGGTGGGAAATCCTTGCACCTGCCCCCATTCATTGCCTTGGCCGCACCATACATCGTGATAGACTATTTCATCGCCCACCACGATGTCCATGACTTGCATCGACGGGTCTATGCCGCCGGCTATGCCGGTGTTCAGCACGCAGTCGGGAGCGTAGCGGTCGATGAGTTCGTAGGCCCGTATGGCCGACGCTACTTTGCCTATGCCGCTTTGGGTGAGGATAAACTGGTGATCCCCGCTGTTCCCGATAATAAAGAGCGAGGCGTTGTGCCGCTCTTCCCGGGGATTTTCGAAAAGGCGTCGAACGCAAGCCAACTCGCTTGCCATAGCAACGATGATACCTATTTTCATGCTGGTTGTTTTCTAATGGTTTTGTCGGAACAAAGGTAGGGCTTATCTCACGCCCGACAAAATTTGGGCGAAAAATTCGGTGTGGCGATTTTCCCGATTTTTCAGTACCTTTATCGCTCGAAAGAGAGATGTTTATGAAAGACTTTGCCGCCATAGATTTCGAAACTGCCAATTACGAGCCTACCAGCATTTGTTCGGTGGGGGTTGTGGTGGTGCATGGCGGTGAGGTGACACACCGCATACACCGGTTGGTCTGTCCTGAACCCGACTATTATGTGCGTCGTTTTTCAGAGGAAATTCACGGTATTTTCCCCTCCGATACCTGTCATGCGCCTAACTTCGGGCAGGTGTGGAGCGAGATAGCACCTTTTATCGAAGGGTTGCCGTTGGTAGCCCACAACAAGGCTTTCGATGAGCGAGTATTGCGGGCAACTTGCCGTATGTATGGCATCGATTATGTTTGGGGGAATTTCCTTTGTACCCTTACGAAAGCTCGGCGGGTAATCCCGCGTACGGCGATTGAGAATTACCGGTTACCCACGGTGTGTGCCTATTTGGGTATTCCTTTCGAGCATCATCACCATGCGTTGGCCGATGCCGAGGGGTGCGCCCTCATTGCCTTGCGGTTGTGGGGAGAGGGTTATGAATAGCTCGCATGCTTGTCTTTCGGGGTGGCACGGAAGTTTTCCCCTAAGTTGGGTTACGACGCTGTTTAGGGGAGTAATACCTCTTTAATGGCTCTTTGCAGAGTTTCTTTGTTCATAAGTCCCGCAGCAATTTGAGGCTGATTCTTCATGGGACAGAAGAGTAGGGTGGGAATACTTTGGACTCCGAAGATAGCCGCCAGTTGGGGCTCTTTCTCTATATCGATTTTATAGACGTCGATTTTCCCGGCATATTCGGCGGCAATCTCTTCCAATATGGGGGCTTGTTGGCGGCAGGGGCCGCACCATGAGGCATAGAAATCGACAATGCAAGGCTTGTCGCCGAGATATTCCCAACGGTCGGGGGTCTTCTCGAAGTTGGCTACTTTCGAAAGGAATTCGGCTTTGGTGAGTTGGCGGGGTTTTACCCGTTGTTCCTGCGCCGGTTTCGACCTATTCTCTTCGGCCGGGTTTTTGGCTTGACACGAAAAGATGAACAACGCACAAATGAAAGCTATCCCTGTTATATATTTTGTTTTCATATCGTTTTTTATAAATGAAAAAGTCCCGAGATGAGGGGAATGAAAAAATCGCTATTCATCTCTGTGGATGAGAATCCATGCCCCTCTTCCGTCTGGGGTGCAAAGATATAGGCTTTGTATCATAATACGGTTCTCGGCCGGGTTATTTTTCGGATTATTAGGGATTCTTATCATACTATGGGAGAGAAGAATCGGTCATATCGACGACTCGTTGACAATCGAATCGCCCCGATGCCGTTGTTGCACGATCGACGGCAAATCTTTGCTGCAAATGTAATTCCCTATGCAGCGGGTGATGAGTATATCGTCGTGATGCCCCTCCATAGCGCCGTAACTGCCGTTGGGTTTACGCTCGAATACATCGTGTTCGTAGCAAGCCTGTGAGTCGTGTTCGATGTAAGCCCCTTCGCGCAAGGCATTCTTTTGCGCGTCGATGACCAATACTTTGGTAGCCCGGTTCATGTGGAATCCCCAACGGGAGGGAGGTCGCTGTCCTATGCTGTCGGGCGGGGTTTGCCGGGCATAGAGGTTGTCGTAGTAACGCGAGAGGGTGTCGAGGATATAGGCCGAGTGTTCGCTGTCGTCGTATTCGGTTTCGAGGGTGTTGCTCTCGATAACCAAGAGGGCGTTTTGGTAGTAGGTTGCCATTTGTGCCGATTTCCATGCCAACAAGTCATGGTCGATGTGCCCCCGCCATTGGGCGACGATTTCGGCAGGCCCTCCTTCGAGCATCCAGTAGCGGTCGAAGATGGCAATAACCGAATAGTCGGAGGTGCTGGACCGGCCTCCAATATCGACGACAGCCAAATAGCGGTCGCGCATTTCGTGTTTTTCCGACGGATATTCCCAAATGCTTAAAGGGCCTTGCGGTTTGCTTTCCAGCTCTATCTTTTGCAGGGCCTCTATCCCCGAGAGCCCTTGACCGTGAATGTCGCCTTCGAAGCGGGGCGGGCAGCAACTTCGGCGCAAATTTTCTATCAGCGTGGGGTCGAATACCCGTTCGCCCGAGTAGCAGAAAGCCTCGATGTCGTCGCTGGGATATTCGGCCATCATATCGGTGTGCCGGGCATATTCCTTGCGTTTGCGGCGATACCATGCAATCGCT
The DNA here is from genome assembly GCA_944320995.1 of uncultured Barnesiella sp. Lineage (GTDB taxonomy): Bacteria > Bacteroidota > Bacteroidia > Bacteroidales > Barnesiellaceae > Barnesiella. Next base: position 217,113 of record CALUJQ010000001.1, read on the forward strand.
TCGAGGGTAGCTCCCCGTTTCCAGAGCATGCGTTCGTAGTCGGTAAGGGTGGCGATGAGCGATTTGTAATCGTTGACGGGAATGGCATACATTTCGATTTCGAACCAAGGGACAAAGGCAAATCGTTTGTCGCTTTCGCCATTTTTTGCCCGTTGGCACTCTTGGTGGAAATAGGAGCCGGTACCGTTGGCGGTACTCTCCATGACAACCATCGTGTAGGGGAGGAGCATGACGGAACTGCATACCGAGCGTACCAGTTGTTCGGGCGATTTCATACGGCTGTTTCGCCAGAAGGCAACCTCCGAGAGGTGTGCCATGGCCGCATCGATGCCCCGGACCGCCTCTTGGCTTTCGGCCGAACCGATAGTCACCCGGCAGTCGCGTCCGGTGATGACCGATGTGTTGGCCATTCGTTCGAAGGGTTTGAACTTAGCCGGCTCTCCGTCGAGCAACCAGTCGGGATAGTTGGCGAGCAGTTTGGTGTACATGCCTTTGATGTTGGCGGCCGACTCTTTGAGATGGGCGCAAATCACACTGTTCCAGTTGCGGCGATGCACCAGTTGAATCCATGCCATGTAGACCTGTATGAGGGTGGAACCACCCCATTGGCGGGCTTTGAGCAAGATGAGGCGAATGGGCTGCCCGGTGGTGCGCATCTCTTCGAGCATACCCAGTATGCGGCGTTGAGGGCGGTTCAGTTTGAACGGAATATTTTCGGCTCCCTGTTTGTCTTTGATGCGCACGAAACTGTATGCCCAAAACTCGAAATCGTACCGAATCCGTAGTTTTATCCACGTCTGCCATAGAGAAGCGGGGGTGTGGACGAGGGGCTGTTCGCCGGTTTCGTCATCGTTCCCCTCCTTCTTTTCTTTTTTCGATTTTTTCTTCGATTCTTTTTGGCACGTCTTCGACACCGATTCTTCGGGCAAGGGGTTGCCATATTGTTCTATATGTCGGGCAAGACTTCCCGCTTTGGCCAGTTGCTGGGCCAAAGGTTCGTTTTCGAGGAGTGCTTGCGGGATATATTGGAGGGGGAGAGGGGCGTCGGGCAAGGGCAAGGGTATTCGTTCGCCTATATCGCTCCCTTCGCCCGTTTCGGGGCAATAATATTGTTTTAATTGTTCGTTTCTAAGTCTATTTGCTTCAATCGTTATCTCTTCGTCGTGAAATACAATGCCCATCTCTTCTGCAATTTTTTGCAAAAGAAATACCGTTTACCCCGGGGGTTGTGGCAGGGTGATAAAAAGGAATTTTTTCGAGGAGGAGCAGGAGAAGAAGTAATAAATATATTATCTTTGTCTTGTTATGGGACGTTTACGGGAAAAACATAGTGGACAAGTATTTACACCGGACTATCTGGTTTCCGATATTTTAGATTATTGTGGCTATATATCCTCTTCTTTTATTTTGAAGAAACATGTAATTGATAATAGTTGCGGAGAGGGTGCTTTCCTTTGTGAAGTCGTGGGCCGATATTGTCGTGCTTTTTTGAAACAGCATAATGATCTCCAGACTCTTAAAGAGGAGTTGCAAGAATATGTTCATGGGATAGAGATAGATGCGGCTACTTGTCGCAGATGCATTGAAAAATTAAATGCGGTTATTGTTCAATACGGCCTTGCCGGTATTACTTGGGATATTGTTGAAGGGAATGCCCTTAAAATTGGGAAATATGATGGAATGATGGACTTTGTGGTAGGGAATCCTCCGTATGTAAGAGTCCATAATTTAGATGCCGATTATGCCGATGTGAAACAATTTACTTTTGCCAATGGCGGTATGACCGATTTGTTTTTGGTCTTTTTTGAATTGGGGTTTCGTATGCTGTCGGCGGGCGGGCGGTTGTGTTATATTACGCCAAGTTCATGGCTGAATAGTCTTGCCGGAGAGAATATGCGGAATGAGATTGCTTATAACCGATATTTGACAGGAGTCGTGGATATGGAGCATTTTCAACCTTTCAGGGCTACTACATATACATTGATTTCTCGATTTGAGAAGCAAAATGGTAATGACAGTATAGAATATAACATTTATGATTCTCGAACCAATAAGGTGTGTTGTATCGATACTTTGCGATACGAGGATATATTGATGAATCGTAAGTTTTATTTTTCGAACCGGAGAGACTTGGATTTTTTGAGGCGGATAAAATATTCAAATGCGCAACCTTATGTCCGTGTTAAAAATGGATTTGCGACTCTGTTTGATGATGTATTTATCGGAGACCTTCCATTTGAAGAGTGTACGATTCCGGTATTGAAAGCCTCGACGGGGAAGTGGCAGAGAGCGCTCTATCCGTATGATGAAAAGGGGAATCCGCTTCCATATAAGCAACTACTGAGATATGGAGCTGTTTGTAAATATTTGGAAGAAAATGCTGAAAGGCTTTTGAAAGGGAGGAAAAAAGAAGAGACGCCAGACTGGTATTTATATGGTCGTACACAGGCTTTGAGAGACGTGAGCGCGATGAAATTTGCAATGAATACATGTATAAAGGGAGTTGACAGCATTAAGTTGACCGTAGTCCCTCCGGGCTCCGGACTATATAGCGGGTTGTATATTCTTCCTCAAGAGCAAATTACGTTTGAACAACTCGAACGAATAATCCGAGATGAAGAATTCATTCGTTATATATCGTTGCTTAAAAATTATAAAAACGGGGGATATTATACATTTAGTTCAAAAGATATAGAAGAGTATATAAATTATAAAATACAGGTGGAATATGCAGGAAGAGATGATAAATTTCCCTCTAAACAACTCGAGCTTTTTGAGCGTCCTTTCTAATTCATTTAGGGAATTCCTTGCCTCGGGGACTTCCCGGAGTACTGCTAAATTGAAACCTTTACATGGTGCCATAGCTCGAGATCTGGCAGAGAAATTAGGGGCCGAGTACAGTGTCTTTTCGCAAGGATATAAAGAGGGTAAGGAAGTCAAGATAAAGGGCCGTTATATCGATAAAGCGGTAGATATAACTGTTAAAAAGGGGAATCGGGCTGTGGCCGGGCTTTCAATCAAATTCGTTATGCAGAATTATTCCCAAAATTCCAACAATTATTTTGAGAATATGCTCGGGGAAACCGCTAATATACGAAGTGGGAATTGCCCTTATTTCCAGATTTTTATTATTCTCGATAAACTCCCGTATTATCAACGTTCGGGACAGTTGAGCCGGTGGGAAACGTTTACAGATCACAATGCCGAGAAATATGTGATTCTTTCGAGGGATAATGCCGATGTTTATTATCATACCCCGAATAAGACATTGATCTATATCGTACATATTCCGGATAATAACGACCTCTCTAATAGTAGGGAGTATATGGATTATTATAGGGTTTTAAATCCATCTCTCGAGTTGACCCATCATGATTATAGCCGTTTTGGAAACGGAGTGATTCTAAATGATTATGAAACCTTTATCGGTAAAGTGTATCATACGATAATGGCTTTGTAAGACATATCATTTTTATTTTGATTTTTGATCGGGACAGGAATTATCCTTGGTCTCCGCGTTCCCCTCTTTGGACTTGTTGAGCTCGGGATAGCTGATGCGTGTATGGTAGATGGTTTTGAGTTTCTCGATAAAGGTATTTTTTATCGTTTCTACGTCGCGGAAGCTGAGGGGGGTATCACGCAACAGGCCGTCGGCGACTTGGGAGTCAATAATGCGGTTGACGAGTTGGGAGATACTCTCGTTGGTGTACTCTTTGAGGCTTCTCGATGCCGCTTCGACTGCGTCGGCCATCATGAGGATACCGGTCTCTTTGGTGAAGGGGTTTGGTCCGGGATAGGTGAATTTGGCTTCATCGACGGGGCGGTCGGGGTATTTGTTGCAATAGGAGTTGTAGAAGAACTTGGCTTTCCCTCGTCCGTGGTGGGTAGCGATAAAGTCTTTGATGGCTTGGGGCAGGCTCTGTTTGTCGGCCATCTTGAGCCCGTCGTTGACGTGAGAAATAACGATTTGCGCACTCTGTTCAAACGAGAGCGGGGTGTGAGGGTTGAAGCCCGATTGGTTCTCGGTGAAAAAGGCGGGATTTTTGAGTTTCCCGATGTCGTGGTAGAGGGCTCCGGTCCGTACCAGTTGAGCTTTGGCACCGATCTTGTTGGCTGCCTCGGCCGCGAGATTGGATATTTGCAGGGAGTGTTGGAAGGTTCCGGGGCACTCTTCGGAGAGTTGGCGCAGTATAGGGTTGTTGACGTCGGATAGTTCGACGAGTGTAACGGTGGAGATAAATCCGAAGATTTTCTCGAATATATAAATGAGCAGATAGGCAAAGAGCAGGAAGACGCAGTTGATCCCGAAGTAGATGAACATGTTGTAGTTCAGTTTCGAGAGGTCGCCTTCGGTGAACAGGGTATATCCTGCATAGGCAAAGGAGTAGGCGAGAAAGACGAGCAGGGCGCAGCGCATGAGTTGGGAGCGGCGGGAGAGGTCGCTGAGGCTGTCGATGGCCGTCATGCCCACAATGAGTTGCAGGAATATGAATTCGAGGGCAAACGGGGCCGTGAAAGAGCAGATGAGTACGGTGATGAGGTGTACGTACAGCGCCGTGCGGGAGTCGAAAAAGGTAACGATGATGATCGGGATAATGGCGAATGGCACCAGATAGATGCCTAATAACCGGAGTTCCGAAAGGAGGAATGCAATGAGCGATATGCCTACGATGAGCATCATGATGAATCCGAGCGTACGCATTTCGTTGAATGTTTGCGGGCGGAACAGGGCGAGGAAGAGATAGAAGAAGGCAAACAGGCAGGTAAATACGATGACTTGTCCCAGCAGGGTGTAGCCGCGGTGGTTGTTGCCTACGCTCTTTTTGAGCGATACCGTTTCGAAGGATTTGAGTATGCGGTAGGTCTCGGGGGTGATTATTTCCCCGCGGTCAACGATACGTTCGCCGGCTTGTACAATCCCGTCGGAGAGGGCGATGCGTTGGAGCAGATTCTCTTTGAGCTTTTCGGTCGTGATGCTGTCGAAGGTAATATTTGTATTTAGAAAATCATTGAGGTTGCAGTTTTGCAATACGTGCCGGGAGTAGGAATCGGAGAAACGGCCGAGTATGTTTTCATAGGCTTCACGGGGCGATTGCAATTCGGATACGGGAATCTCCCGGGCTACGTTGTTTTCGATAATCCGTATCTCTTTGAATTTGCCCGATTGCAGGCGGGTATAAGCGCCGGATTCGATAATCCCTTTTTGATAGGTTTCGCGCAGGGCTTGTGTCAACTCCCTGCGCAGGGCGGGGGTGATGGTCATGTCGGTGTGGGCGGACAACGATTTTTCGAAATCGTTGACGGCTTTGGTCCCTGTCGATTTGTTTATTGAGAATACCGGTTGGAAATCGAGCATGATGCTGTCCCGCTCTTGTTGGATCACGGCTTCGTCTTTATAGATAGGGAAGTCGAAAGGGGCTGTGAGCAATCCGTATTTCCATGGTTTCCCTTCTTGGAAGGTGTAACGGAATTTTCCTTCACCCGGGAAGAAATAGGTGACTAACGCTACGGCTGCGATAAAAAAGATAAATTGTAAGACTCGTGTGCTGGACAGGAATTCTTTTATGCGGTTTTTCTCCATGATTTTGCGGGATTATTCTTTGCAGCGTGTGGCTTTTTGCACGCCTTTTATTTTTCGTAGTTTGTTACAGAGCGATTCGACGACTCGGGTGTCGTGCACCATGATATTTACCGTACCGGTGAAAACACCTTCGGTAGCTTGTATCGAGAGAGCTCTCATGTCGATCATCAGTTCGTTGGAGATGACGCGGGTTATTTCGTTGAGGATACCCATTCGGTCGATGCCTTGTATCTCTATTTTCGCGGGGAAGGACAGTGCTTTGCTGGCTTCCCATTGTGTGGAGACCAGTCTGGGGCCGAAACTCGATTTCAGTCGCATGGCCACAGGGCACTCCCGTTTGTGGACGACGACGGTTTCATCGTCCTCTACATAGCCCAAGACGTCGTCGCCGGGAATGGGACAGCAGCAGTCTGCCACTTTGTAGTTCTTTATTCCGTTTTCGTCGCGCAGGATATAGGTTTGTTTGCGATCTATCGCTATGGGTTTCGCGGGTGTGGTTTTGGCGGGGTCCTCTTTGCCGTTGCTGTTGCCGAACGAGAGTTTCAAATAGCGCATAAAGGGATTTTGGCTTTTCCCTTTGATGATTTTCTTGATGTTTTCGTTGGGGATTATTTCGTCGATTCCTATTTTATAGAAGAGGTCGTCCCGATGTTGCATACCGAGGTTGCTCACCACTTTGGTTATGATCTCGTTGGAGTATTCGATATGGTTGTTTTCGAGGTACTCTTTCAATCGTTTTTCTCCTTTGGCGATGATTTTGCGCCGGTCTTTCCGCAGGGCGGCGGTGAGTCGGCTACGCGCTTTGGCGGTAGTGACGAGGTTGAGCCACTCTTCTTTGGGAGTTTGCGATTTGGAGGTAAGTATTTCTACTTGGTCACCACTTTGTAGTTTTTGGCTCAATGGCACTAATCGATGGTTGACTTTGGCGGCGATGCAGTGGAAGCCGAGGTCGGAGTGTAGGGTAAATGCCAAGTCGAGTGCCGTAGCGTCTTTGGGCAGGGTGATAAGTTCGCCTTTGGGGGTGAACACGAAAATCTCGGTACTGAACAGGTTGAGCTTGATGGTATCGAGGAAGTCGATGGCGTTGGGTTCGGGGTGCTCGAGAATGTCTTTGATGGTTTTGAGCCAGATGTCGAGTTCCGATTCTTCGTCGGAGTTCCCGACTTTATATTTCCAGTGGGCCGCGAATCCGCGTTCGGCGATTTCGTCCATCTTTTCGCTGCGAATCTGTACCTCTATCCAGTTGCCGTCGGGCCCCATGACCGTGAGGTGCAGGGCTTTGTATCCGTTGGCTTTGGGGCGGCTTACCCAGTCGCGGGTACGTTCGGGATGCAGTTTGTAGATGTCGGTGATGACCGAGTATATCAACCAGCAATCTTTTTTTTCGTCGGCTTCGTTGGGGCATTTAAAGATAATCCGTACGGCATAGAGGTCATATACTTCCTCGAAGGGAATGTGTTTCGACTCCATTTTGTTCCAAATAGAGTAGATCGACTTTACCCGGGCTTTCATCTCGAAATCCAATCCCATCTCTTTGAGTTTGGCGATAATGGGCTTGGAGAAGTTGTTGTAGATTTGTTGGCGCGACTCTTCGGTTTCGGCAATTTTTTGTTTGATTTGGTTGTAGGCCTCGGGGTGTTCGTATTTGAAAGCGAGGTCTTCGAGCTCGGTCTTGATGGCAAACAGCCCGAGCCGATGGGCCAACGGGGCATATATATAGAGCGTTTCGCCGGCGATTTTGTATTGTTTGCTGGGGAGCATGGAGCCGAGGGTGCGCATGTTGTGCAGGCGGTCGGCCATTTTGATGAGGATTACCCGAATGTCTTCGGACATGGTCAGCAGCAGCCGGCGGAAGTTTTCGGCTTGGGCCGATGCTTGGTCTCCGAAGATACCTCCCGATATTTTGGTGAGTCCATCGACAATCGAAGCTATCTTTTTACCGAAATGGTTCTCTATGTCCTCGACCGTATATTCGGTATCTTCGACGACATCGTGCAGCAGGGCTGAACATATCGAAGTGGAGCCCAACCCTATCTCTTGGCTCACGATTCGGGCCACGGCGATGGGGTGCAGTATGTAAGGTTCGCCCGACCGTCGCCTGATTCCTTTGTGTGCCTCTTTGGCAAATTTGAACGCACGTTCGATGATCTCTACTTTTTTCCGATGGTTTGAGTTGAGATAGCCGTTGAGCAGTTCTTTAAATTTATCTTCGATAAGTTGCTCTTCGTTGGTGTATGCTTGATCGGACGGTTCCATAACGTTGAAATCTAATTCTCACAAAGATAGCGGAAGGGAATTGTAAATGCAAATAAAATTTGCATTTTACCGGGGGTTTTTATTCCTCCGATGTATGGCGTAATCCATGAGATGGTTCGGAGTGGTGGTGCTTCTCTTTTGGAAGGTGTATTCAAGGGATTGCAAGGAAAGGAAACCGGAACTGCCCGATGATTTGTCAGGCGGTTCCGGTGTGAGATAGAATGTTTTTGTCTTGTTTCAGATCGAGAGTCTTCTCAGGGTGTTGAGCAATTCGCGGTCGATGGGTTTGTCGTTTTTGATTGCTTTGTTGAAGGGGACGTATTCGATTTCGTTATTGCGGATACCGATCATGACATTGCGCTGGTCTTCGAGCAGGGCGTCGATTGCGGCCGAACCCATGCGACTGGCGAGAATGCGGTCGTGTGCTGTGGGAGAGCCGCCTCGTTGAATGTGTCCCAAAATCGTTACCCGTACGTCGTACTGGGGATATTCTTTTTGTACGCGCTCGGCCAAATGCATGGCTCCGCCCGTGATGGGGCTTTCGGCTACCAGCACGATACTGCTGTTTTTCGATTTGCGGAATCCGTTTTTGATGAGTTCTTCGAGTTGGTCAACCTCGGTCGAAATCTCGGGAATGATGGCGGCTTCGGCTCCGGTGGCGATAGCACCGTTGAGTGCGAGGAATCCGGCATCGCGCCCCATGACTTCGATAAAAAAAAGCCGCTCGTGCGAAGTAGCTGTATCGCGAATTTTATCGACGGCATCCATGATGGTATTCAGGGCGGTGTCGTATCCGATTGTCGTGTCGGTTCCATAGAGGTCATTGTCTATCGTGCCGGGCAACCCCACAATAGGGAAATTGAATTCCGAGGCGAAGATGCGGGCTCCGGTGAGGGTCCCGTCCCCACCGATGACCACAAGGGCATCGATGCCCTCTTTGACGAGTGTGTCGTAGGCGATTTTCCGCCCTTCGGGAGTTTTGAATTCTTGGCAACGGGCGGTTTTCAGTATGGTTCCACCCTGTTGTATGATGTTGCTTACGTTTTGCGTTTTGAAAGGCAATATTTCTCCTGTAATGAGGCCTTTATATCCGCGATAAATCCCTTTTACCTCGAATCCGTTGTAGATGGCGGCACGCGTCACCGCACGAATGGCCGCATTCATTCCGGGGGCGTCGCCTCCCGAAGTCAAGATACCTATACATTTAATTTGCGACATAACCTATATATGTTTAGTTGACGGCAAAGATAAAGATAAAAATCGAATACCCGTACAAGATAGATAACGATAGTTGAGAATTAATGTTTTTGTAACACGATTTTTTTCGCTTGTTTTTGTTCCTTGGTCAGACGGATATTCATTCTTTTTCTCCCTTTAATAGCCGGGCAATATATTCTTGAACCTCGGTCATGAGCCAGCGGGGGGTGGAGGTGGCTCCGCAAATGCCAATGCTCTCTTTCCCTTTGAGCCAGCGAGGGTCTATTTCGGTAATGTCGGAGACGAGGTGCGAGCAGGGGTTGACTTGCTGGCATTCGCCGAAAAGCACGCGGCCGTTGGAACTTTTTTGGCCACAGACAAAAAGCACGAGGTCGTGCCGTCGGGCAAATTCCCGGATATTGGGTATGCGGTTGGCGACTTGCCGGCAGATGGTGTCGAATGATTCGAACCTACCGTCGGGTTTCAGTTGCTTGATTTCGTCGGCGATATGCCGGAAACCCTCGACCGACTTGGTGGTTTGGGAGTAGAGAAGTAGTTTTTTACGCAAGTCTATTTTGTCGAGGTCTTGACTGTTTTCGATGACAACGGCTTGACCGTGGGTTTGCCCCACCAGCCCGTTGACTTCGGCGTGGCCTGTTTTCCCGTAGATGACGATTTGGGCCTCTTCGGGCGGGTTGGAGTCGTAGGCGGTTTTTATTTTCCGTTGCAGTTGGAGTACGACGGGACAAGTGGCATCGATGATTTCGATGTTGTTCTCGGCCGCGATACGATAGGTTTCGGGCGGTTCTCCGTGGGCACGCAGCAATACTTTCACGTCGCGCAACTGTTTGAGTTGCTCGTGGTCGATGGTGATGAGTCCTTTGGCTTTGAGCCGCTCCACTTCATTGCTGTTGTGAACGATGTCGCCGAGGCAGTAGAGCCGCCCGCTGCGGTCGAGTTCCTCTTCGGCCTTGCGTATGGCTGTGACAACTCCGAAACAGAACCCCGAGTGTTCGTCTATCTCTATGCGTGCCATCTGTTGTGCCCTTTTGTGTGGTTTAATATTGCAATTTTTTAATCGTCTCTTCGTATCGGTCAATGAGCCATTTGTCTTGTGCTTCGATTGTCATGTGGGAATTGTCGAGGAGGATAGCGTCGTCGGCTTTTCTCAAAGGGCTTTCCTTACGGGTTTGGTCGATATGGTCGCGCTTGTTGATGTTGGCGACTACTTCATCGAAATCGACTTCGACGCCTTTTGCCCGCAGTTCATCGACACGGCGTTGCGCACGGGTTTCGGCCGAAGCCGTCACAAATATTTTCAGTTCGGCATGGGGGAATACGGTCGTGCCTATATCCCTGCCGTCCATGACGATACCCTTCCGCTCGCCCATTTTTTGTTGGGCGGCCACCATGGCGGTGCGCACGAAAGGAATGGCGCTTACAGGACTCACTTTGTCGGAAACCCGCATGGAACGAATCTCTTGTTCGACATCTCTGCCGTTGAGAAACGTGTGTGTCTTGCCCGATCGGGCATCGGGACGAAAGTCGATTTGAATATCGTTCATAAGCGGCAACAAGGCTGTCGTGTTGACGGTGTCGCCGTCGATAAGGCCGTGGTCGAGACAGTAAAGGGTGACGGCTCGGTACATGGCCCCGCTGTCGATATAGATATATCCTATGTGACGGGCAAGAGCTTTGGCCATGGTGCTTTTCCCGCAAGAGGAAAATCCGTCGATGGCAATGGTTATGCGAGGTTTATCCATGATTGTCTATTTTTTGAATTCAAAAAGATTGGTAGAGAGGTTGACCATGAGCGTGGTCGCCCCCGTGTGTTGTTGGGCAAGAGCTACGCCGATACCGAACATGCGGACTTTGATGCCTCCGCCGATACTGAACCCCGAGAGGAAATTCCGGCTGGCTGTTTTCATGTCGGTACGGGTTTTGTAGTTGTATCCCAGCCCGATGTAAATTCGGTCGGTGGGTAGGAATTCCACCCCGAAAATGAGGTGGCGGAACAGGTTGTCGGCAAATTTGTTTTTCTCGACAATGTTGCTGCTCCCGGTATAGGAACTGTTCTCGATGGTGGGATAAGGCAGGTTCCACCGGGTGAGGTGCCGGGCTGTGACCGATATGCGTATGGGTGCATGTTCGAGGCTTTGTGTGTAGCCTATTTGCAAGTCGAAAGGCATACGTTCGAACGTTTCGTTGTACCGTTTGATTTGTCCGCCCAAATTGCGGGCGACCATTGAAAGCGACAAGTCTTTGTCGGCATTGTAGTAGTTGATGCCGAGATCGACGGCGAGTGCCCATGAGGTGTATTGCTCGTAAGACGAGTAGATAACTTTGGCGTTGATGCCGCCCCGTAGGGTGGCGTTGAAGTCGTGGGAGTAAATGCCGTTGAACACAATGTCCTTGGGCGAAAATTCACCGGTAATCACACCGGTCTCGTCGGCGCTTTTCATTTTGCCATATCCATAATATTGTATGCCGGCAGCCCAAGCCCCACGCTCTCCGGCCGCTTTACCGAATGTCGCCCCTGCCAGATTGATGTCGCCGACATATTTCATGTAGTTCAGGCCGAGTTGCATATCTGATTCCGGCCCCATGAGCGCAGGATTTTGATTGATAAGGTTGATGTCTTCGTCGATAATCGATATGTTGGTCCCTCCCAGAGCGTAGGCGTGGGTCGAGGTGGGGATATTGAGGAAGTCGAACGAACTTGTCCCTTCTTGCCCTTTCCCGACCAAGCCAATCGAGAGAAACAGGAGTGCCGTGATGTATCGAATCGAGTGCTTCATAATTCTTTTTCGGGGTTCAAAGATAACCAAAATTCCCGGTTGGCAGAGCGGTAAATCCCGATTTTACATTCCGGGCAGAATGGTTTTCGATGTCTTAATAACGTGAAAAACGGGAATAAAGTATATAACGAGAGGGGATTATCGGCAAACTTATTTGCGCATAGGCTTGTTAGGCTCGATGAAAATGATTAAATTTGACCTCCATTCTATATCGTGCATAAAATTTTAGGTGGTTTATGGAAGCGTTGCAAAAATATTTCGATACGATAGAGTCCGAACTTTTGAAAATAGAATATGCCGCGTCGCCCGATGGTCTGTATGCGCCGGTACGCTATGAGTTGTCGTTGGGAGGCAAACGGGTGCGCCCGCTGTTGGCCCTTCTCGCTTGCGAACTGTTTGGCGGCGATTGCCGGCTTGCGTTGAATGCTGCGGTTGGATTGGAGATATTCCACAACTTTACACTATTGCATGACGATGTGATGGACAAAGCCGATGTGCGTCGGGGGAAACCTACCGTCCACAAGGTGTGGAACGAGAATACGGCAATACTTTCGGGCGATGCGATGGAAATAATAGCTTTCCGTTACATAGCCCGTACGGAGGCTCCGCATACAGGGGCGGTCATCGACTGGTTCTTGAAAACGGCACTCGAGATCTGCGAAGGACAACAGTTCGATATGGAGTTTGAACACCGCGACGATGTGACCGAAGAGGAGTACATCGAGATGATACGTTTGAAAACGGCGGTATTGTTGGGAGGCGCGTTGAAGATAGGAGCCATTATCGGTGGCGCGAACGAGACGGATGCCGATCTTATCTATCGTTTCGGTGAGTCGCTGGGGCTGGCGTTCCAATTGCAGGACGATTGGCTCGACGTGTATGGCGACCCGGCCCGATTCGGAAAAAAAATCGGCGGTGATATTCTCAACAACAAGAAGACCTATATGCTCATCAATGCACAACGCCGTGCCGAAGGGGCCGATGCCGAGGAGCTGTCGCGCTGGTTGGCTGCGACCGAGTATGATCCTGCCGAAAAAATCGCAGCCGTGACAGCTTTGTACAACCGGGTGGGCGCAGGAGAGTTGTGCCTGCAACAGGTCGATACATACAGCCGCCGGGCTATCGATGCGTTGCGGCAAATCGGTGTGGCCGAGTCTGCAAAACAGCCGTTGTATGATTTGGCTACTTCGCTGATGAAACGAGACCATTGATTCACCTAAATATTACATTATGCCTTACCGCCGGTTACCCAATACAGATAAAGCTCGTATCACCGCCCTTGAAAAAGCGGTGGCGATGGAACACGAGTATGATGTGGGGCAGCAGGCGGCTTCGTACAAAACTTTGAACGAAGCGCGTGCGCTCCTGCGACGATTCAAGAGTGCGGTGGAACAATTCCAGTATTGCTATACGGCTCAGGCCGAAGCCAATCGGCAGTATCAGTCCCACCTGAAAACAGCACGGTTGTATATTTCGCATTTTATACAAGTGCTTAATCTGGCAGTTGTGCGCAACGAGGTGCGCAAAGAACATAAACTGTTTTACGGCCTTGACCCCGAAGATTTCACGGTACCCGATTTGACGAGCGAGAAGCATATCCTCATTTGGGGCGAGCGGCTCATCGAGGGAGAACGCGAGCGGCTGTCGCATGGTGGAGCCCCTATTTATAACCCTACGATCGCCAAAGTAACGGTACATTACGATATTTTTAAGGACGCCTATCGGGAACAACAAAACTATAAATTGAATACGACCCGCTCTCAGTCGGGTTTGGACGCGTTGCGCGAAGAGGCCGATCGCATTATCCTCGATTTGTGGAACCAAGTAGAGGCCTATTATGCGGCTCTTCCGCTTGAAACCCGGTTGGCTCGTTGTCGCGATTATGGTGTCATCTATTATTATCGCAGCGGCGAAAAACAGCCTGAGAATGATTGATACACATACGCATATTTATCTCGAAGAGTTTGACGAAGACCGCGTCGAAGTGGTGCGCCGTGCCCGTGAAGCGGGTGTGGAGCGGGTGATATTGCCCAATGTCGATCTCGATACAGTGGCGGCGATGCAGGCTACCAGCGACCTTTTCCCGGGTTATTGCCGTATGGCGATGGGACTGCACCCTACTTCGGTAGGGGCCGACTATCGGGAACAGCTCGACCGGACGAAAGAGTTGTTGTTTGCCGGCGACTATTGTGCTGTGGGCGAGATAGGTCTCGACCTTTATTGGGATAAGACTTATGCACGGGAACAGGAAGAGTCTTTTGTTGTGCAGACGGGTTGGGCGGCCGAGCTGGATTTGCCTGTAATTATCCACTGCCGCGATGCTTTCTCCGAAATCGTAGCCCTGTTGCAATCGGGGCGAGTCGCACCCTTCCGAGGGGTGTTCCACAGTTTTACCGGCACGGCCGAGGAGGTGCGTACGTTGCGGAAGCAGGGCGATTACTACTTCGGGATAAACGGTATTGTTACCTTTAAAAATGCGCACCTCGAAGATATGGTGCGCGAGGTAGGTATCGATCGCATTTTACTCGAAACCGATGCTCCCTATCTGGCTCCCGTGCCTTATCGGGGTAAACGCAACGAGCCTTCGTATTTGCCTCGCATGGCTCAGCGTATTGCCGATATTTTGAGCATGAGTGTCGCTGAGGTTGATGGGGCTGCCACGGCCAATGCTTTTCGTCTGTTTGGCCAGTGGTGAGGGTATTCTCGCTTTTGTAAAGTCTCCCGATTTCTTCATAAATTCCAATAACCTACCTTTATAAAAAAATCTTCGTTGTGTCCCTGAGGTGTGGCGGAGCGTACAAGGCCTTTCTCCACGGGGGTAGGCTATTAGCTCTGACCGTTTTTGGGTGTTGTGTGTATTGTCATTTCGCACTCCGATGCGGTATCCATAAATATGAGGGCAGGGATAAAGCGTCTCTACGGAATACTATTTTTTATAAAAATTTTCGGGGAACCCGAAAAATGTATTATATTTGCCCCCGTTTTTACGGGAACAACCCTATGGAGTGATGCTCGAGTGGTTGAAGAGGCACGCCTGGAAAGCGTGTATACGCCAAAAGCGTATCGGGGGTTCGAATCCCCCTTACTCCGCCCCGAAGCCGTTGCGATATTTTCGCAGCGGCTTTTTTTTGTGCCGGGGTTTCTTCCTCTTTTGTGGGTGCATCATTTTTTGCTTCGATAAGGCGAAGTGCGATATATTTATATGCTATCTGTTGATAATCAGTGAGATTGTCGTTATATTTGCTGTGTGTTATGTCGTATAGTGTGACTTGATATGGAATAAGGAGGCTTTGAGATGATACAAAGGTTCATGTGTGTAGCGAAGGTGATTGTCGCTGTGTTGTGCTTCTGTTGTGTAGTTTGGGGGTGTAGGAGTAGCTCCCGCTCGGTTGTGGCGCAACTCGGGCCTGTGGGTGGCGACATGGACAGTCATGGCTGTCGGGCCTCCGCCGGGTATGTATGGTGTGAGGTTTTACAAGATTGTATCCGAGTCTTTGAACGGGGAGTGCGCGCAGAGTCTGCTGATGGGAATGCCGGAGCGGCTTATCTGGTTTTTTCAGCCGATTCTTCGCAAGTGGAACTCTTTTTCTCGAATGGGGAATCGAGCGAGATCCTTGATAGACGGGTATTACCCACAGGTGCAAGTGTGTGGAATGTGGAGGACGACGATGCGAAAAATATTCGTCGGGTAGGAGGGGTATGGATTGTCGAACGTCGAGGTAAGCCTATTTACCGGGAATCTATTCTTATTGCTGATGAATCGCTGGGCTGTGTGCAGGAACGAGTTTACGAAGGAGAATTTATGAAGGATGATGGCTCGACGGCTCGTTGCATATTGACCATGCGCAATCGGGAACATAGTGGTGACGGCACTTTTGTGTTGGAGTGCCAAATTTTTCCGATTGATGCCAAACAAGAGGAACCAGTTATTTATTCCGGGCGGTTTTTTACGCTTCGAGGTGATGCCGACGACATGAATGCCGTGGTGTGGCAATTGGTAGCCGATGACGGCCCTGTGTTTCATTTCTGTTGCTCGGACAACGGGGAACGACTTATGGAACTGAATGACCGGTTGGAACGGACGGGGCCGCAACAGTTCTTGCGGCTGGTCCGACAAAAAGGGCAGTAAATGATACTCCTTTCTCTTATGGACGCACTTTTGATGATGAATAAAGCCTTAAATATTGTTGAAATATAAAAAAATGATTATCTTGGCAGACCTTAAACCGGAATTATGAAGCGATTGAAAATTTATGAAGAGAACCCGAATGAGGCCGAGATTGCCAAGGCCGTGAAGGTGCTGCGCGATGGCGGTGTGGTCATTTATCCTACCGACACGATTTATGCCCTCGGTTGCGATGCTCTCAATGTGCGTGCCGTAGAACGGATTTGCCAAATAAAAGGCATTAATCCGCAGAAGGTAAACCTGTCGATTATTTGCCGGGAGTTGAGTTGGGTGAGCGAATATGCCAAATTAAACAACCTCTATTTCAAATTGCTCAAAAAAAATCTTCCGGGAGCTTTTACCTTTATCCTGCCCACGAGTTTATCGCTACCCAAGATATATAAAAATCGCAAGACGGTGGGAATACGTATTCCCGATAATGCCATTACATTGGCGTTGGCCGAGGAATTGGGAAATCCGTTGTTGACAACCTCGGTCGTTGTTGATGAAGAGGAACCCGAGTATGGAACCGACCCCGAGTTGATAGCCGAACGTTACGAATCGGTGGCCGATATGATAATCGATGGAGGCGAAGGGGGAACGATACCTTCGACCACGGTCGATTGTACCGGCGATGAACCGGTGGTGCTGCGCATGGGAAAAGGTGAATTGCAAGAGTAGTAGGCTGTTGTAAATCATTGTAAATTAGATAATTATTATTAAATGAATTTTACTTAAAAGAATATGCAAAGTTTATAAAATTTTAATTGTGGAAATTTTTCCATAATATCGAAATAGTTGTAATTTTGCAGGAGATAGAAGAAAGAGAATATATATAATATACTAACTTTTAATAAACCAAACAATTATGTCAAAAGTATCGGTTATCGGAGCTGGAAACGTAGGTGCAACTTGCGCAAACGTTT
>CALUJQ010000002.1 GCA_944320995.1 uncultured Barnesiella sp.
CACTCTGGAATTTGCCCTTAAAGCGAGTGCAAAGATAGCACTCTTATTTTAATTTACAAACGAAATCATGCATTTTTATTGCTGTAACAGCCGCCTCATCGCCTTTGTTCCCCAATCGGCCTCCGGCACGCTCCCGAGCCTGTTCCATGGTATTGGTCGTAAGCACCCCGAAAATAAATGGAATGCCAAACAGTGTATTGAGATGGGTAATTCCCTGTGTAACACTTTGGCATACATAATCGAAATGAGGGGTATCTCCCCGAACCACACAACCGATTGCAATCACGGCGTCGGGTTGATAAAACTCGGCCATCTGTTGCGAGGCAAAGGTCAACTCGACGGTTCCCGGGACACGGGCCACATAAATATTCTCTTTTTTCACGCCATTGCGCATCAAGGTATCGATGGCCCCTTGCAACAAGGCATCGGTAATCTCGGCATTCCATTCGGCCGCAGCAATAGCCACTTTCATATCCGAAGCATCGGGCATGCTATCGGCGTCGTAAGATGATAAATTGTGATAAGCAGTTGCCATACATTTCCTTTATTTTCAAAATAAGGCCGTCTTTCGAGGAGAGACGACCTTATCTTTATCGTTTTTGTTTTCTCTTTCTTTACTTGTTTTGTGCCCGCTCGATGTAACGATCGATACCCCGGGCATCGTTAGAGGTAGGATATTTGTCCTTAATCTCTTGGTACAGTTTCACAGCAGCCTCGTTGTTTCCCACTTTCTCATAAGCGGCAGCGGCTTTTTTCAAATAGATGGGACTGAAAACGGCATTGTCCGAAGCCTTAGCGGCCTTCTCGAAATATTTAACGCTCTCGTTATATTTCTCCATATCGACCAAACAGTTGCCGATGGCAGCCATTACAGCCGGAGCCAGTACGGTTTCATCGGCGCTGAATTTAGCCAAATATTTTTGAGCCGTTTCAAATTCGCCTTTTTCATAATAAGCCAAGCCCAGATAGGCGTTCGCCAAATTACCGGCGGCAGTCGAACCGTATTGATCGACAATCGTCAACAAGCCATCGAATTTTTCATTCCCGTTGATCGCCAAATCGATAGAATCGTTTTCAAAAGCCATTACAGCCTGATACATGGCTGCCTGAGCTTTATCCTCACGAGGCAACAAATAGAAATGGCGCACACCCAATATAGCCCCGACAATTACTATAACAACCAGCAATCCGAGCAAAAGGAGTTTCTGATACTTTTCAACAAACTGTTCCGACATTGAGAGAGCTTCGTTCATTTTCTCAAGCTCGTCTTTTTCTTTTTCTGCCATATTTTTCTTGTCTTTTAATTATTTTTATCCTCATACTCAATCCCTATATGCGGAATTGAGTGACAAAAGTAGTTTATTTCTTTTTATAAATAAAATTTCGTCTCTATTTTTTTGCCTAAGAGGGCTCAATAAAGCTCAACTACACGCCATTTTACACCTATACCGATACTCTTTCGCTCCATTTCAAACAAACTTTATTCGTAAAAAAGAAAAAGATTCCGTATGTTTGTAGAGACAAAACGACAACCCGATATGATTCTTTCCCGACTATCTATCGTCAACTTCAAAAACATCGTTCAGGCAGATTTGAATTTCTCGCCCAATATCAACTGTTTTTTAGGGAACAACGGCATGGGGAAAAGCAATCTGCTCGATGCCATCTATTACCTATCGTTTTGCAAAAGCTATACCCGCAATCCCGACTCGCAAAACATACGCCACGACGAAGATTTTTTTGTCATTCAAGGATATTACGAACGCAACGGCAACGAAGAAGAACTCTATTGCGGCATCAAACGGCGACAGAAAAAAACGTTCAAACGGAACAAGAAAGAGTACGACCGGCTATCCGACCATATCGGGTTTGCCCCTTTGGTCATGGCCGCCCCCTCCGACCAAGAGTTGATTTTGGGAGGGAGCGAAGAGCGGAGGAAATTTATCGACTTGGTAATCAGCCAATTCGACAAGCAGTATCTAAACACGCTTATCCGGTACAACAAAGCCTTGGAACAACGCAACGCTTTGTTACGGCAAGAGTGTAGCGACGAGATGCTATATGAAATATGGGAGCAACAAATGGACTCGGCAGCCGCCGCAATTCACGACAGCCGACGACGATTTCTGGAATCGTTCATTCCCGTTTTCCGTCGGTTTTATGGCGAAATTTCGTCACAAAACGAATCGGCCGACCTCGTCTATACCTCTCATCTCGCCGATGGCCCCTTGTTGCCTCAATTACAATCGACCCGGCAGAGAGACCTCATCTTGGGATACACCTCGCGAGGCATACACCGCGACGACATGGAGATGATGCTGGGCGACTACCCCATGAAGCGCATCGGTTCACAAGGGCAATGCAAGACCTACGTGATTGCTTTGAAACTGGCACAATACGACTTCTTGCGGGAACAAGGCGAAACAACACCCATTCTATTGCTCGACGACATTTTTGACAAACTCGACACCGAGCGGGTGCAACAAATCATAAAACTGGTCTCGTCCGATCACTTCGGACAGATATTCATCACCGATACCAATCGGAAATACCTCGACGAGATTGTCCAATTCATCGGTTCGCAATACCACATCTTTGCGGTAAACCGAGGCGAATTTACACTTTTGGAGGAGACGTTGCCATGAAAAAACAAGATGCTCTGCCTATCGGAGAGATTATCGCACAATTCATCTCCGAACAAAATATCGGGCAAAAACTCGACGAGACACAGATCATGCGCTTGTGGCCCCAAATTGCGGGAGAAACCGTCAACGCCTACACGCAATCGATGTATGTCCACAACCGAACACTCCATGTGCGATTGTCATCGTCCGTCCTTCGCAGCGAACTGATGATGTTGCGCAGCGAACTGCTCAACCGTCTCAATGCCGAGTTTGGGCATCCCGTCATCGACAATATCATTTTCAGATAACCCCTCGACATTATGGAATCGACACTACCAGTTTTTCACCACACACTTCCTTTGCAATTAAGGTTCAACGACATAGATTTGTTGGGACATGTCAACAACTCGGTTTACTTCTCCTTTTACGATTTAGGGAAAGCCCGTTATTTCGAGGCCGTGAAATCCCAAAATATAGATTGGAAGAAAGCCGATGTCGTTGTCGCCAATGTCAACGCCGACTTCTTATCTCCCATCTATCCGGGCGAATCCATTGCCGTACAAACGGCTACCCTCGAAATAGGGAACCGCAGTTTCAAATTGTTACAACGAATCATCAATACCGAAACCGGGCAAGTAAAAGGCATTTGCCATACGGTTATGGTAGGATTCGACATTACGACAGGAACCGCAGCACCGATTACCAACGACTGGAAAGAGGCGCTTTGCCGGTTTGAAAAGAAAGAACTTCGTAAAAAAACAGAGATAAAATAACGAAGGTGTCAAACATTCTCTGAGTGTTTTTATTACTTTTGCATGAATTTCACACAGATAAAGGCCAATATAATAGATATGAACTTTACCGAGAAAATAGAGGAAATCCTACACAAAGAGGCTCAAGCCATCTTGGATATTCCTAGGACAGATCAATTCGAAAAAGCCGTAAAACTTATTGTCGAGCAAGTACATGAAAAGGGAGGAAAACTCGTGACCAGCGGAATGGGAAAAGCGGGACAGATAGCCATGAATATCGCCACCACATTCTGCTCGACCGGAACTCCTGCCGTATTTCTCCACCCCAGCGAAGCCCAACACGGAGACTTGGGTATATTACAGAAAAATGACTTGATGCTGGTTATCTCCAACTCGGGTAAGACCCGCGAGATCCTCGAACTCTTACACCTTGCTGCCAATTTAATGCCCGAGTTGAAATTTATCGTTATCACCGGCAACAACCAAAGCGAACTCGCCCAGCGTGCCGACGTTTGTCTCTTTACAGGAGCCCCCGGCGAAGTATGCCCCCTCGGGTTGACACCTACCACCTCGACGACTCTCATGACCGTCATCGGCGATATTTTGGTAGTAGGAGCAATGGAAGCGACCCATTTCGACGCACACCAATATGCCCTCCGTCACCATGGAGGATATTTGGGAACCCGCTCCCGGGAACAAAGTCAAAACCACAAAGATTAGAAACAACCGTAACGATATGCGTAAAATCATAGGAATAGGAGAAACCATTCTCGACATCATTTTCAGGGACAACCAACCCTCCCACGCCGTACCGGGCGGATCTACGTTCAACACGCTCATCTCTTTGGGCAGGCTCGGCGTTCCGGCCACGTTCATCAGCGAGATCGGGCAAGATACCGTGGGCAACATCATTCTCGATTTTATGCAGAAAAACGGTGTGGATACCGAAAATCTGGATATTTTCTGCGAAGGGAAAACTCCTATATCCTTGGCCTTCCTCGACGAGGACAATGAGGCCAAATATATGTTTTACAATCAATTCCCCGAAGACAGGCTCAACTTCGTATGGCCTCGAATCGACAAAGACGACATCATCGTCTTCGGTTCTTATTTTGCTTTGAACCCGGCACTGCGAAAAAAGGTATGCGAACTCATCGAGTATGCCAAAGACCGCAAAGCCATTATTTATTACGACCCCAATTTCCGCGACGCCCATGCCCACGAAGCTGTCAAACTGATGCCCTCGGTCCTCGAAAATCTCGAATATGCCGATTTGGTGAAAGGCTCCAAAGAAGATTTCAACAACCTGTTCCACCATACAGACCCTCAAAAGATATATCTCGACCATATCAAATTCTACTGTTCCAATTTCATCTGTACGTTAGGAAGCGACGGAGTTGATTTGTTTTGTCCGCAAGGCAATAAACACTTCGCCACCACCCCCGTAACACCCGTCAGCACCATAGGGGCAGGCGATTCGTTCAACGCCGGAATCCTGTTCGGGCTACTTAAACACGATATTACACTCGACAGGCTGTACACTCTCTCCCCCGAAGAATGGGAACCAATCATACACTACGGAATGGGCTTCGCATCAACGGTATGTTGCAGCATGGAAAACTACATAACCCGCGATTTTGCAGCCAAATATACCCGAACGGAATAATACAAATTCCCTATAAATATTCTAAAATAAAACAAACCCCGAAACAGACAACTGTCGCAGAGTCGTATCTTTGTTTCAAATTTCATCACTCATACGATATGCGTTACCTACAACTTTGCTCGTTGCTCCTCGCATTAGGTGCTTGCACTACGCACAGCCCCGACATCGATGTGGCGTGTGAAATCGATCAACAAAACAATTACTTGTTGAAATGGGAGACCACACCGAGGATCGAAGGGGAGGTCCAAATATATCAATCGGTCAATCCCGAACAGTTCGATATGGAAACAGAAGCCATAGCAACGTCAAATATCTCGACAGGATATATCGTCATACCCAATGCCGCTCCTACGCGCCGCTACTATTTCCTGCTCCGGTTCAACAAACGATACGACTATATCACCGGAGCCCGTGCCGAACGATTAAAATATATCGAGAACTTCCGGGACTTAGGCGGATATACCTCCAAAAACGGGAAACAAATACGATGGGGGAAAATATTCCGTTCCGGTGAATTCAATACATTGACCGCAAGCAGCATCAACCGCATCAAAGGAATAGGAATAAAAACATTGATCGATTTTCGGGACAACGAAGATGTGATCAAACCCAGTCCCGAATTGAGCCTCGAAAATGTCATCAACCTCCCGGGAGGCTTGCATTATCGGCAAAATCTGTTCCCCCGCCTCAAAAAAGAAGAATTGAGACGCGGAGATGCAAGCCTGTTTATGCAAGACTTGTATGTCGCTATGGTGTCCGGCTCCAAAAGAGCATTCCGCTCAATGTTCAACCAGCTCTTGGTAGAAGACAATTATCCGATCGTGCTGAGTTGTGTCAACGGGAAAGACTACACAGGATTTGCCGTATCGTTATTACTCAGCGCTCTGGATATTCCCGAGGAAACCATCATGAACGACTACCTGCTCTCTAATCGCTATTTCGACAAAAGGAGAACCGCTTTCAATCCGCAAAACTGTTGCGACGAAACCCAAGAGGCTCTTTCCCTCATTCAATCGGCCGACAGCCGGTTTCTCTCTTACGCCCGTGAATACATTTGCCAGCAATACGGGTCAATCAACAACTATCTGGAAGAAGAGTTAGGAGTCACTCCCGAAAAGAAACGACAACTGAAACAAATCCTCTTGCACTGATTCTCCCGATACCGGAATCATATCGGTTGTACAGCTTACCCAACCTTGGAAAAGAGGGAAAGATTGCGCATACCTGCGACATATCCCCCTGAAACGCCAAAGATATATCCCATAAATCGGATATATTCCGATTTTTATCGTACCTTTGCCCACGCAAACAAAACTTTAACGTACGACAAGTTTTTATTCACCCTCTCCCCTTAGCCCTATTTGAGGACGAAAAAGGCCTTGTGCCCCTGCGATAAAGCAAAAAATTACAACATCATAAATGAAGACATTTCAAGAATTAGGTATCTGTGATAAGATACTGAAAGCAATTACCGAACTGGGATATGAAAATCCCATGCCCGTACAGGAACAAGTAATCCCCCACCTTCTGAACGAAGAAACCGATTTAGTAGCCTTGGCCCAAACCGGGACAGGGAAAACCGCCGCCTTCGGGTTACCCGTCATCCAACGCATCGATTTATCCTTGCGACAACCGCAAGCGCTCATTCTATCGCCAACCCGCGAACTGTGCCTGCAAATCGCCGGCGATTTAACCGATTATTCACAATACATCGACGGGCTTCACATTTTGCCGGTCTATGGCGGTTCCAGCATCGAAAGCCAAATAAGGACTCTTAAAAAGGGTGTACACATCATTGTGGCCACACCGGGGCGTCTGCTCGACCTGCTCGAACGCCGCACGGTGCATCTCGACCACGTTTCGACCGTCATCATGGACGAAGCCGACGAAATGCTCAACATGGGATTCCTCGACAGCATCAACGCCATTTTGGCGCAAGTCCCCCAAGAGCGCAAAATGTTGCTCTTCTCGGCAACTATGCCGCGCGAAATCGAACAGATTGCCCGCACCTATATGCACGAGCCCAAAGAGATTGTCGTGGGCAGCCGCAACGAAGGTGCCGAAAACGTGCGTCACGTCTATTATATGGTACACGCCAAAGACAAATATCCTGCCCTTAAACGCATTGCCGACTACTATCCAAACATATACGGCATCATATTCTGCCGCACCCGTAAGGAGACACAGGAAATCGCCGATCAACTCATCGCCGACGGATACAATGCCGACTCCCTCCATGGCGAATTGTCACAAGCTCAACGCGATGCCGTCATGCAGAAATTTCGCCTGCGCAATCTGCAACTACTCGTGGCAACCGATGTTGCCGCCCGGGGGCTCGATGTGACCGACCTGACCCACGTGATCAACTACGGACTCCCCGACGACATAGAAACCTATACCCACCGCAGCGGACGTACCGGACGAGCCGGGAAATCGGGCGTATCGGTTGCCATCGTCCATAGCCGAGAGAAAAGCAAAATGCGGGCTATCGAGAAAATAATCGGCAAGAAATTCGAAAGAGGGCTGGTCCCTACCGGCGAACAAATCTGCGAAAAACAGCTCTTCAACCTCGCCGACCGCATCGAAAAAGTCAAGGTAAACGAAGAAGAAATTGCCAAATACCTGCCGAACATCTCCCGCAAATTGGGGTGGCTCACCGAACAAGACCTTATCAAACGAATCGTTTCCCTCGAATTCAACCGCCTCATCGACTACTATCGCGATACCCCCGACCTCGACATACCCGACGACAACACCCGCAAAACCAAAGAGGGAACCAGTGCGAAAGAGGGTAAAAAAGGAAGAAACAAGGATATTCGCACCGCCGAGGAGGGATTCGAACGCATCTATATCAATCTGGGAAAAGCACATGGATTTTTCCCGCCCAACCTCATCGAAATGATAAATACCCTCGTCCCGGGACACATCAATATCGGGCGTATCGATCTGCTGCCTGCCTACTCGCTGTTCGACGTCGAGAAAGGCAGTGCCAAAAAAGTGGTGAATGCATTGAAAGGGTGCGAATTCTACGGACACCGAATCTATGCCGAAATAGCGACCGACAAAGACTACAACTCTCCCAAAGGGAAACGGAAAGGCAAAGAAACCGGTAGACGTCAAAACGAAAAGCATTACGGGAATACTCACAAAAACAATTCTGAAAACAGATTCAAGCGCGACCGCCACACATCAAAATCCCGAAGTGAAAAACGCCGGTAAAAACAAATCGGCCATAAAATCTCACACAGAATTACAGTTCTACAAGGAGGAGGGACAAATTGGAATTTGTCCCTCCTCCTTGTTTTTATAAATCCTAAATATCGTGTTACTCTTGACTTCTTGACCATAATCGCCTATTTTTGCATAAAATATAGATATATTATGGATATATTCCGCAAAATCAAGTTGTCAGAATCGGAAGAGAATACACTTCAAAATATTCTGAACGAGATAGACAAGCTATCCATCGAATGGGGAAAGAATAAAAACCGGCAACAAGCCGGTGCCGAAGAGATACAGCAACACATCGACACCGATATTTCGGCATCGCTCTCCCTCGAAAATTACCTTTGTACCCCTGCCCAAATAGAAAAAATAATTGCCCGGCAAGAAAAAAGCGACGACAAGAAAGAGAATCTCGTCAAAGGATACAACACCATTTTGAATGCGCTCTACTCAAACCCTCAAAAATATCCCCTTTGCGAAGATACCATCATTGCACTCCATTCGGCCCTGTTCCCCAACGGAAAAACCCGATTGGGGAAAAACAGTTCCAACAAACCCGGAGCCGTCAACTTTCTCGACTACAAAGCCCCCACGCTATTCAATCGCAACCAAGCCGTATCGGTCAATAACGAAATACACGACTTAGTCGAATGGACAAACCGCGAACTCTCCCGGAACTCCCGGCACAAACTCATCAGCATTGCCGTCTTCGCTTATGAGTTCATCTCCATACACCCATTTCGTGAAGGGAAAGGAGAGCTATCGCGAATCCTCACAACCTTGCTGTTACTGCAAAACGGATACGAATGGGCCAAACTCGGTTCTATCGACAGCCGCATCGAAGCCCGCCGTTCGGAATATTACAAGACCTTGAAAAACGGCCAGCAAAACCGATACTCTTCACAAGAGAACATCTCGGCATGGGTACTGTTCTTGTGCGACGTATGGCTGCAATCCATACGGTCGCTCCTTCCTGCCGCACTACGGGAGCCGGCATCACCGCAGCCCCAACAGGAAGAACCCACGACCAATGGACATAAACCGCAAAAAAGTATCGCAGCCAACCGATACCCCGCATACTTGAATCCTCGACAAAAACAAATCCTGAAATTTATCGAGAAAGAAGGGCCTGTAAAAGTGAGCGATATAACATCGGCGCTCAAAACGGTCTCGATCAATACGATAAAAAAAGATATGCTTTATCTGAGGCAACAAAAGCTCGTAGAAATTCACGGAATATTGAAAGGGACTCTCTACACCTTGGCCCGACAAACCATACAACCGCCCAAAGATAATCGCCCTTTTTAAGAACAACCGGGGCGAAAAATATGTATATTTGCCGCCAACAACCTTAATAATCCATGTAATATACATCAACCCGATTATTCAATGGTAACAAAACAACAATGAAAAGAATTCTTGTAATCGGAGCGACCGGACAAATAGGGTCGGCCTTAATGACCAAACTCCGCAAAGAGTATGGAAGCGACAACGTAGTCGGAGGATACATCGAAGGGGTCCCCCTCAGCGAGGAACTAAAAAACGGAGGCCCGCTTGAAATAGCCGACGTGACCAATGCCCCGCAAATTGCCGCCATCATCGACAAATACAAAATCGATTCGATATACAATTTGGCCGCCATCTTGTCGGCACAAGCCGAGAAACGGCCGCTATTGGCGTGGAATATTCAAATAGGAGGAGCACTCAACCTGCTCGAAATATCGCGAGAAAAAGGGTGTGCGCTCTTTACACCCAGTTCGATCGGCGCATTCGGCGACTCCTCGCCCAAAATGAAAACCCCGCAAGAGACCATACAGCGGCCTCGTACCATTTATGGCGTAAGCAAGGTCTCGTGCGAACTGTTGAGCGATTATTACTTCTACCGGTATGGAGTAGATACCCGGTCGGTACGGTTTCCGGGGCTTATCTCCTACGAAACCCTCCCCGGCGGAGGCACGACCGATTATGCCGTAGAAATATACTATGCGGCGGTAAAAGGCGAAAAGTTTGAAATCCCGGTCAAAGCGGGAACATACATGGACATGATGTACATGCCCGATGCCCTCAAAGCGATGGTCATGCTCATGGAAGCCGACCCCGCGAGACTGAAACATCGCAACGCATTCAACATCGCCTCGATGAGTTTCGACCCCGAAATCATCTACCACGAAATCAAGAAATTCTACCCCGATTTCGTAGCCGAATACAACATAGACCCGGTGCGGCAACAAATAGCCGACTCGTGGCCCGATATGCTCGACGACTCCTGTGCCCGAGCCGAATGGGATTGGAAACCCGACTATGACCTTGAATCCATGTCGATCGACATGATTGAACACCTGAAAAAGAAACTCCTTAAATAAACGCCTATGTTCACACAAATGAAAGAGTCTTTGGCCAATCAACTCGCCGAGATAAAAGCAAACGGACTGTACAAAGTAGAGCGCACCATTATCACCCCTCAAAGTTCGGCCATACGGATAGCCGAACGAAGCGGGAAAGTACTCAATTTCTGCGCCAACAACTATTTGGGGCTCTCAGACAACCCCCGCCTCATCGCCGCAGCCAAGAAAGCGATGGACTCGCATGGATTCGGCATGTCGTCGGTACGGTTCATTTGCGGAGCGCAAGACCTGCACCGTGAACTCGAAAAAGCGATTGCCCGCTATTTCAAAACCGAAGATACAATCCTATATGCCGCTTGCTTCGATGCCAACGGCGGGGTGTTCGAACCGCTCTTCACCGAAGAGGACGCCATCATATCCGATGCCCTCAACCACGCATCGATTATCGACGGCGTACGGCTCTGCAAAGCCAAACGCTACCGCTATGCCAACGCCAACATGGAAGAACTCGAAAAATGTCTGCAAGAGGCTCAAGCACAACGGTTCCGCATCATCGTGACCGACGGAGTCTTTTCAATGGACGGCAACGTGGCTCCCATGGACAAGATTTGCGATTTGGCCGAAAAATACCAAGCTCTGGTCATGGTTGACGAATGCCATTCGGCCGGAGTCGTAGGCCCTCGCGGACGAGGCGTAAGCGAACTCTTCAATCTCTACGGGAAAATCGACATTCACACCGGCACGCTCGGAAAAGCCTTCGGTGGTGCTATCGGAGGATTTACCACCGGACCCAAAGAGATTATCGACATGTTGCGCCAACGCTCGAGACCTTACCTCTTCTCCAATTCACTGCCCCCTGCCGTCGTAGGGGCCGGCATAGAAGTATTCAAGATGCTCGACGAAAACGATGAACTGCACACCCGACTGATGGAAAATGTCACCTACTTCCGCGATAAAATGCTTGCCGCCGGATTCGACATCAAACCCACCCAATCGGCCATCTGCGCCGTCATGCTCTACGACGCCAAACTGTCGCAAACCTTTGCCGCCCAAATGCTCGACGAAGGCATCTATGTAACCGGGTTCTATTATCCTGTCGTACCGCAAGGTCAGGCGCGCATTCGTGTACAACTCTCGGCCGCGCACAAGCGCGAGGAACTCGACGCCTGCGTCAAAGCCTTTATCAAAGTAGGCAAGAACCTCGGCGTACTCAAATAAAGCACACGCTTTCTATCCAAGACGAATCAAAAAAGTCATATACTTAAAAAAAGGCCGGACACATTATCACAATGTATCCGGCCTCATCACTTATCTATCTGTCGAAAACTCAATCTACATCTTTCATTTATTTATTTCTTTCCTGTCCATAACAGACATTTTATCCTTTCATTTACATCTCTATCCTCTTTTTAGAGACTCGGCTCTCCTCGGCCAAGAAGCCCATCACATGGCTTTCGATAGAGAGGTCTATCGTACTGGTCAGATAAGAAGGATCACGATGGGCAACCGCCAAAACAAAATCTTTTACGATTCCGAAATCGCCTCCGGCATGCCCTTCATATCCCGGCAAGGCCGAGATGTCTTTGTTCCAAACCAGTTTCTCATTGGTCAAGAAATCGGTAACGGTAAATTTCTTCATATCTCCCTCGATCCAGCCTTTTGTCCCCATAATACGGGTCAGACGTCCACCAGTGGCCGTAAAGGCTTCCATCGAGAAAGCGCCCGTCACATTATCCTCAAATTCAAGAGCCGCTACGAAATGGTCGCATTGGTCATTATCGCAACGATAGACACACCGTCCATAATCCGACGTCCGCAACTTCTCGAGAATGAGGCTGTCGTACTTGCTGTTTTTGCAGTCATTATCGGGAATATCGAACACATAAAGGAATTGCCGTCTTTCCAAATATATCTTTTTGGCCGAATAGGGGCATTTCGACTCTACGGGACAATCGAGACAGCGCTCGGTAGAACCCTCGGGAGCATTCTCCCTTTTGAACAGCTTCAGCCCGCCATAAGCCGATACCGATTTACAAGGCTTATTGACCAACCAGCGCATCATATCCATGTCGTGGCACGATTTCGCGATAATAATGGGGGTCGTGTCTTTCGAACTTTTCCAGTTCCCTCGCACATACGAGTGAGCCATGTGATAATACCGGATACACTCCATGTGTTGTATGCTCACCAAATCGCCTATCGTCCCTGCATCCAACACCTTTTTGAGGGCGATAAAATAGGGGGCATACCGCAATACATGGCAAATGCCTACCATGCGGTTATATTGTTTGGCATACTTCAAAATATCGGTACACTCTTTTATCGACTGGGCGACCGGTTTCTCCAACAACAAGTCATATCCGGCCGACATGGCTTTCAAAGCCGGCTCATAGTGCAAGTTATCGGGCGTAGCGATAATGACCGCATCGGCAAACTTGGGAACCGAAAACACCTCTTTCCAATCGCCGAAACAATGCTCTTCGGGGATATGGTATAAATCCCTCATATACTCTTGCCGCTCGATATTTATATCGGCAACGCCTACGATTTTCAACGAATTAGGATAATGTTCGGAATAACTGGCATACGTTCTTCCGCGAGCCCCGGCTCCGATGACAATCGCAGTTACCGGTTTATCTACCACGGCCTCTTGACTTTCGAGATCCGAATCAAGCATCTTGCTCAAATCGCCAAAATCGGGTTTCTTCCTATTCAACGACCCCACAGTCTGCGAGATAGCCCGAAAATCAGAAAGTGCGGCAGCAACCGTAGTAGCTCCCATTAACCTTAAAAATTCACTTCTTTTCATCTCTTGCAAACGTATAAATACAAGACGATCCCGGACTCCCGGTTCAAAGAGACCGGAATCGTCTTTAACAACTCTTAATTACTTATTTTTTTACAATAAAGGGCTTGGTCGATTTCCCGTCTTCGGTCGATAATACCACATAGTAAATACCCGACGGCAGATCGGCGGTCGAAATCATATCATCGACATAGGTGCCATAATACCGCTTGCTCCATACCGTGGTTCCCAGCGGAGTTACGATATTTACCTGTGCTTGTACATTCTTGCCAAACTCGGCTTGTACCGTAATTTCACCCGAAGAAACCGTGGGATACAACCGGAACGATTCAAGACCTACACTCTCGATAATAGAGCTGGGCTCCCCGTCCGAAAGAATCATTTGCAATTCCAATTCATCATCGCAACCCGATGTGCCGGTTGCCTTTACCGTAAAGCTGTAAATTCCCGGGGCATTCGAGTCGGCCGGCGTTCCCGAAATCAATCCCGCGGGCGACAGGGTGAGGCCGTCGGGCAATGCTCCTCCGGTAAGCGCACAAGTAATACCTTCACCCTCTATTTCGAGTTGGAGAGTATAGGGATAACCGATATAGGCATCGGGGCATTGGTCGGTCACAATAAATACGTCGCAACCCTCGCCCGACTTGATGACCAGTGTATATTCCTTCTCGATAGACGACACATCGTCAGAGATTTTGATTGTAAACGTATAAGAGCCGTTTTTCGTAGGTGTTCCCGAAATCGCTCCTTCGTCATTCAATGCAAGGCCTTCGGGGAGTTCTCCCTCAACAAGCTCGAAATTCACGCTTCCTTCTACATTATCCACCACGATATTGCTGTAATAGGGTACACCTACCACACCGGCTTCGAGCGATTTGGTCTTTACCATCAATGTATAGGAATAGAGTACGGTGTAAATATCATAGCCCCCCTTAAACGGAAGTGTAAGTGCATCGCCATCAAAAATGGTAGCTCCATTGTTGAAATAACCCGTTACATACACTTTATCGTAAGCGGGCGACATCGTTACGCACCAAGCCACCTCATGTTGCGTTGCATTATTGGGTGTAATGGTCTTTTCCAGTTGCACCAATTCCCAAGTAGAGGTATTGTATTTGGCAAAATAACCGTCGTGTCCGCTGAATGTATAATTCTTGGCCTCACCACGCGGATTCATATTCGTTTCCGTTCCGCTACCGTTTATGTTACCGACTACATAGATGTCGTCGTTATTGTCGATAAACAGGGCTTTTGCCTCGTCACGACCACTGCCACCCAAATTCATACCATCCATATAGGCACCGGTGGATGAATATTTGATCAGGAAAGCATCGAAATTGCCGTTGAATCCCAGTGCCGGTTGTCCTTCGGGTGTAACAGCCGACTGACAGTGACCCCAAATATAGACATTGCCCTGCGAGTCGGAATCAATCGAGCGAACATCAATACGATTAGAGTTAGTCACATAAGTAATCCATTGTCCTATACCTTCGTGAGAAAGTTTTGCCACATAGGTATCACTGCTGGTTGAAGCGCCCACCTCGGTTGTAATAGACTCTCCGTCGGTACCGGTAAGTGTGAACGAAGTACCGAAACGACCGGTAAGCAAAATATTCTCATCTTTATCCAATGCGACGGCCCAACCGTATGAAGCCGAAGGGCTTGATCCGGCAATAGCCCACTGGCACTCCAACGAGCTGTTGTAGCAAGCCAAGAAGGAAGCCGTGACAGTACCCTCGATTGTCACACTCTTCTCGTTACCAAAGTCGGTAGTTCCGACAGTCGAACCGGTCACAAAGATATTGTCACTACCGTCAACCGCTACCGAATAGCACAAAGAGGCTCCCGTTCCTTTTATGAGAGTTGACATTTTGTAATTACCCTCTTTATCATAAATGACCATACAAGCATCGGTCGATTGTGTGGCAGTCAAAGTTTGATCGGTTCCGTCGATGGTAGCCGTACCGGCTATTTTCCCCACAGCGACAATATCGCCGGTCGATGTAACGGCAATCCGCTCGAACGAATCGTCGCCGCTTCCGCCGACTACTCTGGCCCACAAGAAATTCAATTCAGCGTCATACTTCACAATAAGAGCATCCATACCACCACGGCCTTTGACCGTTGTACCATTGTCAAACTCTATGTTACCCCGGCATATTCCGGAAATATAGTAATTACCATCGGCATCGGTCAATGAACTATACGGTTCATCGGAACCTGTACTACCGAACGAAACTGCGGTTTCAAACTTAGCGTCTTTCGCCATAGCTTCTCCGACACAAAATAGGGAAAGCAATAGAATCCCAGCACCCGTGTAAATTTTTCTTAGTTTCATAATTTCAAGTTTTTAATAGGAATAATTAGACGATGATTAAAATTAACTCTTTGAATTATAATATGATGCATTTTTTAATTTCCACTATTTGACCAGTTGGAGCGTAACCATAATGGGATAGTGGTCGGACAAGGTATTATCGGAAAACACCTTCGTCTCCTTAACGGTCCACCCACTCGACGGATAATAACCGATATGGTCGAACTCGCGGCTGAGCGCCAAACTCCACACACTCGACAACTCGTTGATCTCGGCTGTACCGACCCGGCGGTTCATATCGCCGGCCAATATGCACCATTTCCCTAGTTGAGGAATACGGTTCACCTCTTTAATTTGATTCATGCCGTTTTCGAGATTCGACATATCGATATGGGTATCGACAAACGAAATCTCACTCCCGTCGGAGAGTATGATCTTGGCTATGGCAGCACAACGCTGTTCCGTTCCGGTCGCACAAGGCAACAAAATGCGGCTGGTCTCCACAAAACTGTGTTTACTTAAAATTGCATTTCCAAATTTTCCCCCGTAACAACTTTCGAGCGTCACATAAAACATGCCATGATACCCGGTCAAATAGGAGAGTTCGTTCAACATGTTGATATTGTTGTTGATTTCTCTCGGCGTATTGGCTTTCGACCGATTCGTATAATACTCCACCTCCTGTAAAGCCACTATATCGGGGTCCTGCGCTTTGATAAAGGCAGCTATGTCGGCAATGGGGGCGTCATAGCCGGCATGGATATTAAACGACATTATTTTGAGTTGTGTCTGGGCCGAAATGTTTCCCCACAAACACACACCCAACAATATCGATATAAACTTTTTCATAACGTTTCTTTCGTTTCTTTATTAGTTCAATGAATATTCTTCGGCCAACACATTGTAAATGGTCGTTGCTATGATCTTATTCCCTTCCAATCCCGGGTGAATCCCATCGGGGAACAACTCTTGGTATCCTTGTAAAGCGGTGTGCAAATCGATAACCGTAAGATTCTGGGCTGCGGCTACCCGTTGGATAGCGGGTATAATCTCACTGGTGATAACCCCGTCATCGGCACCGATCGAGTTGCTGTATGCAATGGCCGGCGTACACAAAAAGACTCTCGGCCGGGTTGACAAACTGCGCAATTCAAACACGAAATCGGTCAAGTCCGATTCAAACTCCGAACCATGATAGGGCCAGTTTATCGAACGGGAATCGTTGGTCCCGAATTTGACAATAACAATATTGGGCAAAAACGCCTTCGCATTGGAATACTCCGGGGTATCCCAATAAGGGGAATTACCGTTTTTCAAAAGAGTGGTTCCGCTACGGCCGAAATTCTCGACCTCAAACCCCTCGCCCAGCATATTACCCAGTAAGGCCGGATAACACTCCTTTTCCCTATCGTTCAGGAATTGCCGGGCTCCATAGGTGATACTGTTGCCAATGCAGGCAACTTTTCTAACCGACTCGATGGCAGGCGGTTTCTCCCCGGTAGGATAATCCTCTTCTTTCCCGGAACAGCCCGAAACCGCACCGACAACAGCCCATAGGCCCAATATGCCACAAACGGCTACCGATTTTAAATAGCTATTCTTTTTCATCTTTTATTTTATTTTAATCCGATTCTTATAAACAAAGCCTTATGATCCGAAATTGTCGCATCGCCCTTTACCTGAACGACTTGCGTCCCCCAGTTTTGAGAAAGAGGCGTGAGGATATAATCATACCTCGATTGAGGATCTGCGGCCGGATAGGTGTTGTCGGTCGTGAACTTGCAAGAACGGCGATATTTTGCTTTCAAGAGATTGAAAACATTCCCCGATTCCTCTTCATGAATAGAAGCACAAATAACGATATTCTGCTTTACTTGATCGGCATAAGCAGCAAGGGCCTCGGCTTGGCGAACCCGTTTGCCGGCATCGTTCCTATCGAATTGGCAGGTAGCTATAAGCACCGTTTCTCCCGACCCCAGTTCATAAGGCATGGTGAGCAATACCAACTCGTCGTTTAAATTCACCCGCTCGGTCCCATAGAAACACTCCCGGACAAAAAGGGCTACGCCTGTCTCCCCTCCATCGTCTTCCCCGACAGAAGCAAATACTCCTTGCCTGCGTTGTCCGTCTTTACTGCAACGGTAAGCGACCTCGGCTACCAAATTCTTTTTCCCGGTACGGGCCGTACCGTAATCGACATCCTGCAAAGCAACGACATCGGTGTTGTTTTCCTGAATAAACGTAACCAAAGGCTCTACACTGTACGAGCCCGAAACCAAACCCTTATCGGCACTTAACGACAACAAAGAGAACGACCGGTCGCCCGACAGGGAAACCAATGTCTCCTCTTCA
The DNA here is from genome assembly GCA_944320995.1 of uncultured Barnesiella sp. Taxonomy (GTDB): domain Bacteria; phylum Bacteroidota; class Bacteroidia; order Bacteroidales; family Barnesiellaceae; genus Barnesiella. The sequence goes on from CALUJQ010000002.1 coordinate 18,088, forward strand.
CCACCGGTTCCACCCGACCCCGGTAAACCGGGATCGGAAGAACCGCATGAGATCGTTAAAAACGATATGGATAAGCATAAAATGAATATACAACGAGTTTTCATATATAGATAGTTTAATGATATGCTACTATGCTACTACTATTGTCGGGCCATTACCACCCGGGGTTATTGGGCAACAGATTGGGATTGCGCTGTGTTTGCGTGAACGGTATCGGCCACAGATAATTCTTGGGATCTTCAAATCTACGACCCGTCATCAAAATCAGATTGCCTTCGCTGTCAGCATCAATATCTTTTACATAGACATATTCGCTGGCCGGAACCGTGCTCTTACGCATTCCCGTCACGTTTTTGGCCAACAAATCGCCTTGTTTCCAACGCATCAGGTCGAGATACCGCTCTCCTTCGAGAGCCAATTCTACCCGGCGTTCCCGACGGATCTCATCTCTCAGATTCAATCCATAGGCATTCAATGTGGTCAATACCATCTTGGGAGCATCGACCCGGTCGCGCAACAGATTTATCGACTTGTCTATATCGGATTGCGTGATGGCATCGCCTCGCATCTCTTTCGCCTCGATCCAGTTGAGCAACACTTCGGCATAACGCATCAAGGGAATGGCATTTTGGTCCTTGTTATAGCGCGAAATAGCCGTCAACTCCACGAATTTCGTAAAATACCAGCCGGTAGTCGTACGGCAACTGGTCGCCGAGTTGGAAAATTTAGGCTGTTCATAAATCGTTTTCCCGGGATATCCGCCCCACTCTGCCCCCGGTTTCAATATAGTTTGAGCCATACGGGGATCGCGGTTGTTGAATATTGCTTCGTGGGTATTCTCGCGATAACGGCTGGCCGAGAGGGTGATAGGCAACCCGTTGCACAAATAGGTATCCATAAGCGAGCGTGTGGGCGCATAACGAGCCTCTTCGTTGGGCACTTGTAACTCACGGCTGAGGTTGTGGGTTTGACTGGCCTCTTCGCTATACAGACGGGTAACGATAAACTCACGGTTATTTTTATTGGTCACCGGGTTGGAAGCCAACGTGAACAATTCGTGATAAGTCGTTTCGGGATTTCCATTATCATACAACTTATGGAAGTTGGCATTCATAACCTCTTCGGCCGAAGAAACAGCCTTGTCCCAACGCTCATGATACAAGGCAAACCGAGAGCAGAAAGCCCAAGCGGCCTCTTTGGTAGGACGTCCTATTTCGTCATCGGTCAAATCCTTGGCATAAGGCAATGCGGCAGCAGCCCGGTCAAATTCATTGATAATCCACTCAATCAAAGTCTCCTTGTCGGTACGGGGACCATACAGTTCCTCGTCACCCACGTCGATCGTTTTGGTCACCCAAGGCACATCGCCGAAAAAGTTGACCAAATAGCTATACAAGTAAGCTCTGATAAATATCGCTTCACCGGCATATCTTTCCCGAATAGTTTCCGAGACATTTTGAGCGCGTTCATAATTCTCCAAGAAGTGGTTGCAACGCCGTATCCCGTCATAATCGCGTGTCCACTCCGAATTGATTACCGAAAGGTCGCTCGTAAAATTGCCGCTCCCGAGAGTTTTGTATTCCGAGGAACGTTCGCGGAACACATTATCTCCCAAAAACTCCATATCGACACTCTTGTCTTTGCCTCTCAAATAGTTGATACAAGCGTTGGAGGCCAATATCAAATGCTCCTCGGTCTCCCAATAAGTCTCATCGGTAAGCTCGTCCAGCGGTATCCTGTCGAGGAAAGAGTCGTTACACCCGGATAAAACGAATACCGAACAGAGCAAAATTGTTAAATATCTTGTTTTCATATCGTATTTTCTTAATATTATTATACCGTCAAAATTATTTGAATGTAATGCTCAATCCCAAAGAATACGACGACGTAATCGGATAATAACCTCCGTCACTCACCGGAATTTCAGGGTCATACGACGGGAAGAAATCGGTCAAGGTCCACAGATTTTCGCCCGAAAAATAGATTCTCAAATTCTCAATATGCAATTTGGAAATGATTCCTTTGCGAGGAACCGTATAGCCTACTTGCAGATTTTTTATCCGCAAATACGATGCGTCTTCGATCCAGAAGGAAGAAAATTCGTCTCTGTTATAAGTCTCGTCATAGGTAAAACGGGGATACGAGGCATGGGGATTCTGGTTCTCCCATGTCCAACGGTCGAGATGCGCTTTTTGCGGATAGTTGGCAAGTTCGGTAAACGCATGGCGTCCCATACCGCCTATATAACCGGCACATTTCCCCACACCTTGCAACAGCAAGCTGAAATCGAGGCCCCGCCAAGCGGCATTAAGCCCAATTGTATAATTGTATCGAGGGATAGAACTGCCTATATAACAACGATCCTCGGTAGGTGTAATTTTCCCGTCGCCATTCAAATCGACATATTTTATATCACCCGGCTGAACTTTCGAACGATACTCCTCGATAATAGGAGTGGTTGCTTTGGGGGTATAGGTGTTTGTCGCGGCGTCATAGTCAAAATCATCGACGGTATAAAGACCGTCCGATTTATAGCCCCAGAAAGCATCGATAGGATAACCTACCGCACGAATCTGGTTGCCGCTGAAATCATCGGCCGTGTTACCCATGCTCACCACCTTGTTCTTCACATCGGCAAGAGAAAGAGTCACACCATAGGTAAAATCTTGCCCTATCCGGTCTTGCCACCCCAAGTTGATTTCCCAACCTTTGTTCTGTACCTTACCAGCATTCTGATAAGGTTCGCTCACACCCAACACATCGGGAAGATTCACCTTCAACAAAATATCGTCGGTATTCTTGATATAGTAATCGGCGGTCAACGACAGGCGGTTATTCAACAAATTGACATCTATACCTATGTTGGTCATCTGTATCGACTCCCAAGAGAGTATGTTGTTCGATGCCTCGCTCTGCTGCATCGACGAAGTGATCTCCCCACCGATAGGCATATTCGAGGTCGAGGGTTGAATCAAAGCCATATAGGGATACAACGAAGAGGTATATTGGTTTCCCAACGTACCGTATGAGGCCCGTATCTTCAAGTTGTCGAGCCAACCGCGGGTCGGCTCCATAAACGACTCCTCGGACATACGCCAAGCGACCGAAGCCGACGGGAAATAACCGCCTCGACAACTTTTGTGGAAACGCGACGACAAGTCGTACCGTAAATTGGCCTCTACCAAGTAGCGGTCGTTATAGTTGTAGTTCACACGACCGAATCCCGAACGAATGGCCCAATGGTTGTCATATCCGCTGTTGGTTTGCAAATCGGTTCCGGCATTCAGCACATGCAAGTCATTGGACACCAAATCCTGACGACTGGCCTCCATTTGCTGATAAAGTTCCCACTCTTGCGAGAAACCGGCCAAAATATGGAACGAGTGTTTCCCTATGGTCTTGTCGTAATCGGCCTGTGCCATTAGATTTTGATAACGTTGTGCAATGTCCCGTTGACTGAATTTGCTCGTATTCGCCGTATATGCCAACGGAGTATCGGTATCGGGATAAAAGTGTTGTATGATATTCTGTTGCTGTTTGCGCAGCACATCGACCAGCCGGGTGGCATACTGTACCTTAGCCGTCAACCCATCGATGATTTTCAACCCGGCGCTGAAATTCAATGCCGTCTCCCGTTTGTGATAGTTAATGAATCCGCCATCGTAGGCTTGTGCAATAGGGTTTCCCGAACTACCGCCATATCCCCATTGTCCGTCGGTAAATTTTACAGGAGTCAAAGGAGAAGAGCGAAGCGCTTGATAAAAGAGTCCTGAACTACCGCTGTCGCTCGTCGCCGGCGTCCAGTTATCGACATCGGTATAACTCACATTGCCATCGATGGTCAATCGGTCGAAAAGTTCGGTATTCAATTTCATTCTCACATTGTTCCGGGAAGCATGGTAACCATTGCCAACCATCAAACCCGAGGTGGAAAGATTTCCGTAAGAGAGGTAATACCCCATCGACTTATTCCCTCCGTTGATATTGACGTTATGCCCGTGTTGCGGCGCATAGTCGCGCGTAATCTCCTTGATCCAGTTGGTATTGGCCCGAAAGTTAGGGTCGGTTCCATTGATCACGGCATCTATATCATCTTGGGTATAGCCCCAACTCTTGTTCACATTGGAAGTTGCCTCTTTCAACAGGGTAAGGTATTCGACAGCGTCGAGCATTTCGGGCATGGCCGTCGGAGTTTGCAAAGCGAAATATCCGGTGTAACTAACGGTAGGCTTCACTTCTCGGGCAGCCTTACGGGTAGTAATCAAGATGACGCCATTGGCAGCTCTCGATCCATAGATAGCCGACGAAGCGGCATCTTTCAACACCGATACCGACTCAATATCATCGGGATTCAACGTATTCATGTCACCCTCGACTCCATCGATAAGAATCAACGGGTCGGAGTTGTTCAACGTCCCCACACCGCGTACCCGTATCGACGAGTTGCTATCGCCGGGACGGTTGGTTGTCGTGACAATAGAGACTCCCGGCAGAAGACCTTGCAAGCCGGTCGTCACGTTGGCGATAGGACGATTGGCCAAAACCTCGTGGTTGACCGACGCAACCGATCCGGTCAAATTGATTTTCTTCTGCACCCCGTAACCTACGACAACAACCTCGTCCATTAAATTATTGTCTTCGCTCAACCTGATTTCTATGGAACTGCTGTTCCCTACCGGAATCTCGGTTTTTTTATAACCGATCGAAGAGACGACCAACAGGTCGTTCCCCGAAACGTTGTTAATCGAAAATTGCCCGTCTATATTGGTCGAAGTCCCGTTTGAAGAGCCTTTCACGATAATACTGGCTCCGACAATTCCATCGCCTTTTTGGTCAACGACTTTTCCCGAAACCGAACGAGTCATTTTGCCCGACTGTTGCTTGGAAAGTAAAACAACTACATTATCGGCTCTCTTTTCATAGGTGATGTTTGTCCCGGCCAACAATTGAGACATCGTCTCTTCCAAAGAGGCATCATGGGTCTTCACAGTCACAAGTTTATCGAGACCTTCCAACTCTACATTGTAAAAGAAACTGTAATCGCTCGATCGCTCGATCTGTTTAAGAGCTTCTTTCAACGGCTTATTGTTTATGTCCACTGTTATCTGCGCCTGTATATTCCATGTGAAAAGCACAAACAGTACACACAGCCACCTCATCTTAAAATGGTTTGATTTCATACGTTTTTCATTTTCTTTGATTAAAAAGATATTAGCAAAAGGCATCTGTAATAATGTGTGTGTTTAATTTTTCATCGTCTATTAGTTATACAGACCACCTCCCGCGATTATCCAACCCTATTTCTTATTTAACATTTCATAACACTTTAATTGCAAAACAAAACAAGCCCTACCCGGCCAACTGCCGGGAACTCACCTCCCACCCTGTGGAAGTAAAATGGAAGAGCTATATTTTACTTTTTACGAAGCACAATTACCGAATCGCATATCTCATAACGTAGAGACGAGGTCATCGATAAAATATCCAGAGCATTGGTTATACCCCCGCTTCCTATCGAGCCGGTAAAGACATATTGTTCTTTGGGGAATCCTTCATCGAAAACAATCTTGACATTATACACCCGGGACAGAACTTTAACAATATTGTCCAACGACTCATTTTCAAAGCGCAAATTCCCGTCGGTCCACTCGACATAATCTTTTGAATAGACCTTGGCGACACGCATCAAACCCGTGCTTTTGTTATAGACCAACTTTTCGTTGGGACTCATCGTATAGCGGCTCTTTTCAGATGTCACATCGACCTTTCCCGTCAACAAGACTACCGAAACTTCGTTTTCATTTTTATAGGCACACACGTCGAAAGAGGTTCCCAAAACCGTAATCTCGAGACCTGCCGCCTTCACGACAAATGGTCTACTTTTATCGGGTGTCACCTCGAAATAAGCCTCACCATCAAGTTCGATAACCCGCTTCTTTTGGTTAAAATCTTGGGGATAACTAATTTGTGAAGCCGAATTGATATTTACTTTCGTTCCATCGGGCAACTGAGCCTTGGCCCGTTCACCCCTATCGGCCGAAACAATCAGCGGAAGTGTATCCGACGACATAGTCCGGCTTAATTCATATACCGTCAACGCGGCGATTATCGGCAGGCAAATAATCGCCGCCCAACGCATTGCCGAGACAAACATCTTACGCTTATAAAACGGGACCCTCTCTCGGGAATCTATTGACTCCTTAATGCGGGCATATAACCGATCATAAACCTCTTGATCGATATGCGAATCGCACTTCTCGATTTCACGCATCAACCACCGGTCGAGCGAATCGTTGGTCTTGATCCAATCGCACAACTCCTTCACCTCGGCCGGAGAAGCATTCCCTTCAAGGTAGCGTTCGATAAGTATTTTAAGATATTCTTTTTCCATCTCTCTTTTACATAGTATAAAAATAGGCCAAGCGATGTATCCAATCCCAAATTGTTAAACATTATTAATAAATATCATGGATAACACTAATGTCAATAATTCGTCATAATGAGCCATCAGTTTATCCCGCATAAATTTAAGGGCCAACGACAACTGTGTTGCCACCGTGCTTTCCGATATATTCAACTCGGTCGCTATTTCTTTATTGGTAAAATGGTTGCGTTTACTCAAAATAAATATCTTTTTCCGCGACGGGGGAAGCTCTTCTGCAAGCCGGTCTATATACTCTTGCAACAATTTATCATCTAATATGTCATCAGAGTCATCTCTATATTTTTCGGACGATTCAAGCACATATTCTGCATAAATATATTCTATTGTCCGATGCTGATATACATTCATCAACAAATTCTTGGCAATCGTACACAGATAGGCTATCAATGATTTGTCGGGATCGACCTGCGCGTGAATCTCCCAAAGCCTCACAAAAGTCCGCTGAACGATCTCTTCGGCCAAATAGGTATCTCCGCCCGATATCTTCATCACAAAATTGTATAATTTCCCACTATACAACTTGTACACCTTCTCAAAAGCATCGATCGAACCCGATTGAAGACCTATAATAATATTTTCATATCCGTTTCTCAACTCTAAAAAATGCCCTATTTTGTGCAAATGTAAATTATCTGCACAAAAATATTATTATCCCTATATTTTTTTTCTATTAAACTTTTACCTAAAACAACAAATATCCGGTTCTAACCCTCAATACCTCATTAACCGTTGAAGTGCGTTTTCCACCTCATACGACGAGGTGAAATTGGGTTGTACAACAATGCGATTGTTCCGATCGATAGCTCCCCATCGACCTCTTTTCACTTCCACAATCGCATAACCATCACGGTTGAATGACCGCGCATTGTAATACTGCGGTTTAATAAACCAATTCCCATAATAATCAAGGAAACCATACAGCCCACTGTTTGGATCACGTTCCTTCCACAATTCTATTCCCCGCAACCGTCCTTTCGCCAACGAAAGGATTGCCGCATCGACGTCATAGCTATTGGTAAAATTAAAATTTATCACGGTCTTACCGACCATATTGATCGCTCCGTATCGATAACCGATCCGGACTCGAGCCAACCCATTCGAACTGAAATTCTGTGCTGCTTGAAATTTCGGCTGTATTGCCCAAAAGCCCAAATCGTTGACATACCCATACAAGCCGGTCGCCGGGTCTTCGACAGCTGTCAACCTACGAGTTATATCCGATGAATACGAACTCCCCGTATGAAAAAAAGGAACGATTCCTGTACAGGAAACAATAAACGACATCGAAACAAACATTAACAACACGTATCTCATGAGATTTGATTTTTAAGGTTTTAATACTTTTTCCTATCTCCCCTCTTTCTCAATAGGACAAATATAGTAAACTATTTTTAAAAATCAAATCCCCGATAGAGACTGTGCCCCATGAAAACAAAAAGAAATGAATTCAAGGGATTTAACCTACCCCTCTATCCCGTCCTATTAAGACTTTTTTCTACCGAAACTATTCCTCACGGATAGACAGTTTCCCGTCAGGGGCTCCCAACACGTTGCCGATGATTCTATTCCTTGTCACTTTTACACGATTACATTTCAACAAGGTTATCGCTGCTTTTCTTTCGTGAAACGGTTTATATATGCTGTTCCCTCGTATCTCATTGTCCGTAAAAGAGAGTCCATCTACACTTTTGGCATATAATATGGGATAATCAAATGGATTAAATATGTTATTCTCAATCCGGATATTACGATGAAATGGATACTTTATATCGGGATTCGGAATTTCGGGCTCGATAGAGATAATAGCTTCACAGAATTGATACATAGACGACATGCAAGGATAACGAAAATCGTTCCCTTTAATAAGTACATCTTTTACCGCTCCCGATTCATACCAGTAATTGGCATCTCCCGCAATCAATATGGCCGAACCGCTCGACTCAAAAATGTTATCTTCGACGACAACCTTCCCGGGTGTCGAAATCAGCAATCCCCGGGCACGACACGAACCGAAAAATGAGTTACGAATATCCACATCGGGAGTCCATGTCAAATTTTCCAAAGCCATATTCCCCGTTATCCCTTCGGGTAATGCCTCCTTCAATTCCAACTCAAACACATACTCATCTATCGCCTTAAACGACCGTACCTCTCCTGTAAAAATCGTATACATGGTATTGGCATCAATGAAACCCACTTGGTCTCCCGCCATAGCCCATACCATACCTTTGCTCATATCGTGCATAAACCGGCATACAAGTTTCGTGGAAGAGAGTCTTTCCATCACCTTGACACAAGTTCCATGAATATTGATAGGATCGTCCATCAACCCGGCCCATCGACAACTATCCACCAGAATTTGTCCTTTACAGCCCATCAGATGGAACCCGTCGTCGTGACCACTAAAAATACGGCCTTTGGCTTCATTGGGCACCACATTCACTCTCTTAAACGTAATATCAGAAGAATATTGAGCCAGAATACCCAAACCGGCCGTATGATAAACCTGTATATCGAAAAGGCTTACACAATGGCTATTACAGATAAATATGCCGGCATGATCTCTTGTACTATGCCTCAATACCAGCATATTCCCCACAGCAGGATAACGCTCGAACCCGCCCGTCCGACGTAACCGCACAAGGCCATAACGCAACGAAGAGGCCTCATAATCGCGCCAATTTTCCCCCAAAGCCAAGTCACCCGTCTGTGGGACAATCAACCGAGTGGAAGCTTCGAACTCCATCGCTTTGGACAATGGGCTCTTCCAACCCTCCCCGACAAAAACAAGTTTCCCGTTCTCGATTATATAAGGCGATTCCATGACATTGATTTCCATATCGAAAAAATCACGTCCCACATTTACCACCCGGGCCTGAGCCGTAAGCGGAATATCCCAGTCTATCGAGAAGTTTTTCAAAGTGACATTCTCACAATTTTCGATTGTTATCGGCTGTATCCTGTCGTGCATAATAAACTGCGAGCCATTCCCATCAATGGTAATATGACGGAACTCCTCAAACAACATTGCCAACCGCTTGGGAAAAACATCATAGGTATTTGTCTCGTAATAGTTTTTTTCATGCGCATATTGAGGCCAGAAATCATAACGACCCCGGGGAAAGACAAGTGTCACCCGCTCTTTCCCCCGACAAGCCTCGATGGCTTTTTGGAGATAGGGCACCGAGTTCTCTCTTGTATCGGGGTTTAATCCAAACTCCGACACTGAAATTACCGTATCGGCATATACATCATTCCCTTTGAAAAAAGATAATGCAATACAACTGCATATTATCCATAAAAATCGTCTCTTCATTTTCCCTCTCATTATGTGGTTTTCATAAAACTAAGCTATTGGGCAAACCTCAACACATCCAATTTTTCCCATGCCCCTCGTGTAAAGTCGGGGATACAAACAGGAACAGGTCCGTTTCTCACCGCCATGACCGCCAACCCACCGGGCGACTTCGCCAATCTCTTTTATAAATTCTGAATATTCACTGTGGTGGAAAATATTTCTCCAAATCGAGAAGTCACCCTTATTTTAAGTTGGTTATAGGGTATCGACGGGTGACAATAAAACATGTGGTCCGACTCCGAGGCCTGTATCCATGTCCTACCTACCGGGAATGTATTGTCGCCTTTCGCTCCGAAAGCATTATATGCCGTAATATCATACATACTGAGACTGCGATACATGGAACGATAGGTTTGTCCATTATCCTCTGAGTACTCGACTTTCCATGAAGGGTCCCAGTCCCAAACATTCAACACAACATCATTGGGCCTCAATATACTAATTCGTTCGCCCAAGGGGTAAACCCTCATTTGATATTGTACAGGTTGTCCCACACATTTATATTTCCATTTGAAAGAGGTTCCATCAACATCAAATATTTTATATCCGATGGGGGTACCTTCGCTACAAAGCAATTCGGGTTGCCACCAATTTCCGCATACAGCTGCTACAATGTGCTCGGTCATACCGCTACCGTCGTCGGTCACTACCGAATTCCAATGAGTATGTCCGCTAAGAATCTGCACATTGGCATATCCTCGCAACAATGCATACAATTGCTCCCGATTGCCAAACGAACGGGTTTCGGTTCTCCGCTTCGTAGGGGCATGTAAACTGACAACTACCGCCTTGTCCTTATCGACATAACTCAAATCCTTTTGCAACCATGCGATTTGTTCATCGGAAATAGCATCGACATACTTTGAATTCGCACCGCCCCAATACTCTACATCGTCAAGAGCTACATAATGGACTTTCCCTCGATTGAACGAATAATAGGTAGGTCCATAATGACGTTTGTAAACGGTATCGGCTTTCAAGTCATTCATCTTATTCGCCGGTTCGTTTTTATTGAACACATGGTCATGATTCCCGATTACGTTATATACCGGATTGTTCAAAGTCGAAAAGATTTGTTTGCTCGAATCATGGTACTCGGGCTTGTCAAACACCAAATCGCCCAACACGATATAATGCAGATTTTCACCTTGCCGGTTCTGTACAATCCATTCATTCAGATCTCTTACGGCTTCCTGCAGGTAACTCAATTCAAAATCCCGATATAATTGCGGGTCCCCGATAGCAACAAAAGTGTGTTTTGTATCGTCTTTATCAAGAGGGAAAAGTTCAAAATCGGCTTGTATAATCTCGGTATGCCCATTCAACTCGGCATAAAACTGAGGGACACTGTTTTTTACAGGCACCGTATAGCCGCTCGGCGAAGAAATGTATACATGAGAAGCCTCGACATTCCTCTTCATTCGGTATATTCCCTTTTCATCGGTCACCGTAACATTTGTTCCGTCAGTAACCACGACTCCCGGAAGCCCCTCTTGATTGCAGTGTACCCACCCTTTGAGTGTGATACCCGGGAGGTCCAAAATAATACCATTCGCCGGGTCATCTTGTTCTGGTACCGAATCCGGTACTTCCGGCTCGACTGGCTCCTCGGGTACCTCTGTTCCCGAAGTATCTATGGGTACATCTGTTTTTTCACAACTGAAAAAGAGAATACTTATACTCAAAAGAAATATAAAAAAGACATTTTTTCTCATACCGATTATTTTCCTCTTTTTTTAAATATATCGGGAGAAAAATTTCTCCCGATATATTATATAAAATCCTATTGAACCATAAATCTCTGTGAATACGATACGCCCTCACCTCTCACAGTAATTATATACCATTGAGACGGCATGCCGTTTACAGAAATAACTTTTATCATATCGTCTTTTACATCGACCTGCTCTTGATAAACTTGATTACCAGACATATCAACAATATCTATCACATAAGCGCCCGAAACAAGGCCTTTCAAGGAAACTTTCAGCACACCATCGGTTGTCGGGTTGGGATAGATAACCAACTTATCGGCTGTAACATCTTCCACACTACTCTCTCCAATAACATTGAGGAATACCAGCTGAGATGCACGGCAACCGACTTCATCTTCGGCAACAACAGTAAATGAATATTCTTGTGCCGGGGCATTAGGTGTCCCGCTAATCAATCCTACGCCATCTTCCAAAGAAGTTAAAGAGAGGCCATAAGGAAGTGAACTTCCCTCTTCAAGAGACCATGTAACAGCACCGGTAGCATTGTCGGCATATATTTTGGCAGAGAAAGGCTTTCCATTTTCTGCATCTTCCGAAATAACGGCCTCTACCGACAGCAGACAATCTGCTCCGATAACGGTTATACTGAACTCTTTACTTACATTGACAAAACCATCTGTTGCCAAAATCGTAAACTTGAAAATACCTGTCTCCGTGAGAATGCCACTCACTTCGCCCGTATTGGTATCCAATGACAATCCCGCCGGAAGCCTGTCGCCTTCCTTCACGCTATAAGCAACTTGCAACGGTTTCTGGAATCCCGAGATATTCAATTGGGCTACATAAGCCTCATCTTTGACTCCTTGTGGAAATACGCCAATCAATGCGGCTTCTTGGCTATAACGAGCCAACATAAACCGACCTCCACCAACGGCATTGGAACTACCGCTTATCCCATAGGGATATATCGTTCCATATGTAGGCCCGGTCAAAATGATATCGTTGGTAACTTTGTCGATTGAAATTGCCAATCCGGTCGGTTTCACGGCATCGGTTATAATAGCACCGGTCGAGAATGCATACACATATTCTCCCGCATCGGTATACTTGGCGACGAAAGCAGTCCGATTGTTTCCATTACGTTGCAACTTGATGCTGCTATGAACAGGCAATTCGGCTTCATAATATCCTACGGCATATACATTGTTGCTTTCATCGACAGCCAAAGAGGTCACACCGTCGTCGGCCACCGACGCAAACAGGCGATGCCATACATATTGTCCGTTGGCGTCAAACTTGATAATGGCACCATCGGTTTTCTCCGCATCGGCTTCTATGGCCTCGGCCGTTCCCGAAATGATAGAAGACCCTTTGCATATTGCACCGAAATACAAATTGCCGTTTTTATCTCGAACCAGAGATACTCCTCGTCCGTTGAGCAACGAGCCATTGCTGCCCAACGAGGTTACCCATTGACAAACACCGGCTTCATCATACTTCGCAATAAACGAAGTAACACCCGTGGCATTTACCACTTTTCCGTTTCCAAACGGTACGGTTCCATTATTTACCATGCCAGAGACATATACATTGCAAGACTCATCGGTTACAAGCCCATATATTTCCTCTCCGCTATTGGTCGTTCCCAAACGTTTTGCCCAAAGGCCTTCGCCATTCGCATTCAGTTTAAGTATGAATACATCGGTCGATGTACCCGCCAAAGTCTCGGAAGAACCGTCGGCCATCGGAATTACGATATCGCCACTATTCGTGTATCCAATCACATAAATATTGCCTTTCTTATCAATGGCTGCATTGATACCGGCTTCCCAATCTTTTGCCGAACCAAAGACTTTATGCCAAATCTTGTTTCCGTCTTTGTCAAAACGAACTACGCCTATATCACGGCCTCCATTGGTCGGGAAACTATCTGTTTCATTCAACGTACCGATTCTGAAATCGGGTGTAATTATTCCGGCAAACAGACCGTCGCCCGTAGTCTCGTCGACTACAATGGCCTGCCCTTGTTCATTCCGTCCAGAAACCGGAGAACCGCCGATTCGTCGAGCCCATATAAAGCTACCATCACCACCATTGTACTTGGCTACCAATGCATCGGTATTCCCCACATTCGGGAATGACACCTCATCGGAGAACGATGCCGAGAAGTAACTGGCAGCCACCCACACATTACCGTCTTTATCGATAGCATTTACCTTGGCATGGTCAAATGCTTCACTTCCATAGATTTGATTGATCCATTTCAGGTTCGGAGCCAATGAATAATTAAACTCTTGAACATTTATTGTATAGGTCTGTGATGTCTCACAGCCACTCTCTTCTCTTGCTTTAATGGTAAATGACAGTTCTCCTGTCTCCTGCAAAACACCATTCAGAATCCCCTTATCGGGATCGAGGGCAAGCCCTTTCGGCAAATTATCTGCCGTCCAGACAATCGCTCCCTCTCCATTCTCCAGACTAAACTGTTGATAGAATGGACCTGTCACGGCTTCCGATTCCATGTGGTCGGGCGAAATGGCCAAAATATCACACGGCTTGGGTACGATAGAGTAGGTAAACACCTTATTCACAGAAACATTATCTAACATATTGGTAACCTCTATCTCAAACGATCCTGTACACTCTTCTGTGGCTTTTCCCGAAATGATACCCGTTTCGGGATCAAGCGACCACCCGGCAGGCAAATCACCGTTTATCGCATAACTGAACGATGTGGGCATCTCGAAGAAGGCGGGAACTATCTGGAATGAGAACGGCACAAACCGTTTGCCATTTAACTCGGAGGGGCCCGATATAGAAGGTGTCATCTTATAGGAGGCCGCAAACCATTTATAGTTCCGCCCGTCAACACTATACCGTGCATTCCCGGTCTCGGGATCGCCATAAGGCAAAACGACATCGGTCGTCCGATCGCCCGCAATAGCCAGTTTATCACCATTGATGGCAATAAGGTTGATGCTTTCGGCGCCCGAACCCTTTACGGTTTCGGCATACAAACATTCACCGGAAGCATTCAATTTGACAAAGAAACCCTCCTTGTCATTTGAACCGGTCTTTTGAAGTTCAATACCTTCGCCCCAATTCAGCGCACCATTGAAATAACCGCTTATATAGATATTTCCCGAATTGTCACATGAGATTTCTTTCGACTCGCTCGACAAGTCGCCCGAGGCCGATTTACTCCATAACAGGTTTCCGGTGGCATCGAAGGCCGCGACAAACAAATGATCGGCTCCCGACAAATGTGTTACTGTCTCGGGCGACAATCCGGCCGATCCCTCTATGATGATTTGATTATTTGCCTTTCCTGTCACAACAACAGCGTTAGACTCGGGAAGAGCCTGTACCTTCAATACCTCTTGATTCCCTGTTCCCGTAAAATAGCGAGACCACATGACCGATCCATCGGTTGTATTAAACTTCACCAAAGCCGATTCCTTGGATTGTTCCGGATAAAGCATATACTTCTGCTCCCCGATATTAAATTCCCGTTTAGCTTCCGATTCATTGGTAAGATTTCCATTTGCTGCATTGAAAACGCCACAGACCACAGGATTCCCGTCGTCTCCAACACTCACATCGGGAGTCCCATTTTCCCGGAACTTAGAACCTATATTCGTAGCCCACAATATCTCTCCGTTCGGGTCGAATTTCACGAGCAAATAATCCTCACCCCAATTGTTCGTAACAGCAAGTGAAGTAGTAGAACCGTCTTTAAGCGGCAATTCGAGCGGAGCACTCGATACGTTTCCAAACGTAGCTACCGCATACAAATTCCCATCATTATCGGCAACCAGCGAATTGAACATCTCCCAGTTGCGGGTTCCGCCAAAAGTCTTTGCCCAAACGGCTTCACCTGTACCGGCATTCAATTTGGCTATATAATAGTCCATCTCTCCTTGTGAAACCAACGAAATGCCAAACACAGATACGGGGAGCGGTGAGGCTACATTTGTTCTCACGCCGCCAACCACATAAATATAATCTCCAACTTCACATACCGAGGTCACCTGACTGTTATTGGCCGACTCAGGCACACACACCATATTATCCCACAAAAGTTCTCCTTCAGCCGATATTTTAACCAAAATTCCAGCTCGTGTAGTAGCTTCTTGATACGGATTCTTAATCTCATCAAACGTACCATCACCTTTCAAAATCTGGAAAGAGTTGGCATTGATAGACACATACATATCTCCATTGGAAGTTACTGCCAAAGCCTTTTGCTCGTCGGCCGTATGATCAGCCCCCAGACTCTTCCCGACAATGAGTTGCCCGAAAGTTGTCAATGGCGACAACAACAATAGACAGCTAATCCATTTCAGCTGTTTACATTGGAAAAAAGTGTTCGTTTTCATAGTCTATTATTTTTTTGAAAAAAGAAAATGCTTTGCATAGTTCACTTGTAGAAAATCAAGTCTTTTGGATTGGATGCTCAAACGACGTATAAAGTCTGAATAGTCCCTCTCTTTTTGCGAACTCCATCCGACTTCGGCCAAAGCGATGAGTCGGGGATAAGCCATATACTCGGCATGTTCCGGTGTAGCTATATATTCTGTCCAAAGGTTTCCTTGAATACCCCGGATATATTGGCTCTGCTCAGGAGTCAGTTCCTCGGTAGGATTGTACGAATAAACCGAATCCAACGGCAAATATCCGTAAATGGCCAACGGCTCGTTCTCCCGGTCTTCCGATTGATAATAATCCAAATAACAAAAATCTCTCGGAGTCATGATAACCGAATGTTTCATCTCGGCAGCCTTTATTCCGCCCTCTTCGCCCCGCCAAGACATCACTATTGCGTTAGGAGCGATACCTCCTTCCAAAATCTCGTCCCATCCGATAATCTGCCGGCCATGTGAGTTGACAAACTTCTCCATGCGATTTATGAAATAGCTTTGGAGTTCATACTCGTCTTTCAAGCCCATTTCCTTTATGTTTTGCTGACATACCGGACACTTGGACCATTGCTCCTTGGGACATTCATCGCCACCTATGTGTATATATTTAGAAGGGAATATCTCAAATACCTCAGAAAGGACATCTTCCAAAAATTTGAAACTCTCTTCCCGGGTACACAACACATTCTTATGCACACCCCAATCACACGATACTTCGTAATCTTTGGGAAAACAAGCCATTTGAGGATATGCCGCCAAAATCGATTGGGTATGTCCCGGCATCTCGATTTCAGGAATAACCTCTATAAACCGATCTTGTGCATATTCGACAATTTCACGCAACTCTTCCTGCGTATAATATCCGCCATGTCGTTTCCCATCATACTTACGAGGCTCATCGTTTTTATGGCCAACAATACTTTGCCTGCGCCATGCCCCCACAGAAGTAAGCCGAGGTTTAGACTTTATCTCGACACGCCACCCTTGGTCGTCAGTCAAATGCAGATGCAATACATTCAACTTATACAACGCCATCATATCGATACTTTTCTTGATAAAATCTACCGGGAAATAGTGTCGGGCCACATCAAGCATGAATCCTCTGTGGCTGAAACGAGGCACATCATAAATACTCACACACGGTACGTCCAACACCACATTTTCGTCACAAATCTTTTTCTCACACGCAACAGGGAGCAACTGCCGCAACGTTTGTACGGCATAAAATGCACCCTCACCACTTTTCGAGGTTATTGTTATTTCACGCGGAGTAATCTTGAGTGTATAGGCATCATCTCGAGAAATGGTATCGCACACGGCAAATACGATTTTATTCCGAGTGTCGTCGTCGGAATCTATTTTTATCGAACAATCGCCCGTCTGCTCTACAAAACATTTCAGAAACTCTGCCGCTTTTTTTATTCCATCATCTCCTGTTTTCAGCTCTATTACAGTACTGTTCCCAAAAGTGAAAGTCCCCGATTGCAGTTTACACGAAAGAGGCTTGGGAATAACCGGGCAATCGGCTCTTGTCTTCCGGTTTTCTTGGCAAGAGCTAAAAATAAATAACAACAGAATAATACAGTATGGTAAGCTTTTTATCTGTCGCATAATTTACGTTTTTACTTTACAAACTCTTTCTCCAACAACACCTTTCCATCGATTCGTTTGACTTGAACCTTTAACGAGGATTTCGTTCCCGACAAGGTCAACAGCGAATTATTCGAATTCACCACAATGGGGAAAGACCTATTCTTCCCCTTTTCTGAAAAACTGAAAGCATGGTTATGTCCACTCAACATCAGATCGATTCGAGCCTCCTCCAACAACGGCAATAATTGCTTGCTCAACCGCTCTGAACCATACCACCCGCTTTCCAAAAAAGGTATATGAGAAAGGACTACTCGAAAAGACGCATTTCGAAATTCCGGGCTTTCCAGTTCTCGTTTCAACCAATCTCTCTGTCGAAGCATGTAGTTGTCGAAATCGACCAATCCCGAATACTCCACATCGGTATCGGGCTTGTCCTCTCCACTGTCCAACACAATAAATCGAACAGGACCATACGAAAACGCATAATAAAATCTTCCCGTAGGGCCTGCAAAATACTTAGAAAAACTACGGGCATACGCCCCGCGCGTTTCATGATTACCTCTTACATATACAAACGGTTTTTTCGAAGCGAACAACTTTACCGAAGTATCTAAAAATCCTGAGAATATATCGTCTTGATTATCTATGTAATTGCACATATCTCCACAAAACAGGGCCATATCAAACGCCTGCTGCGGGACCATCGACAGCAAATCCCGTTGTACATCGTTTTTCCCATGTATATCGTTAATCATAACCACCGAGATCGTATCAGCCTCATCATCGAGAGTGGTAAAACTCAACGGCTTTTTCCACACATCGGTAGACACAATACTCCCCATGAGAGGTCGATAGGGCAACAACTCTTCAACTTCTTGCGACAACACTCTGTAACAATAGGTCTTATTCTTTTCAAGACCTGTAACGGTAACCCGATGTAACGTATCGACACAATATAACCCGTCACAAGAAGAATAGGCCCGCCTCGGTGCTGTCGTATAAAAATGTTTCCCTGCTTCTTTTTCATTAAACTCCACCCACGATTTGCACGGTTTATCGGTAGTCCACACGATTGTAACTTCATTTGCCGAAACATTTTGTAAATAAGGGCCATGCGTAATCTTCAACTGTGGCTGCGAGGCCAGCAGATAGGACGAGAAGGATAACACAAGAAAGCTCAAGAATACAAATTTTTTGACCATATATATATATTTGTTTTAATGCATGAATTCTTTATATAGGGCTCGACCTCTCTATCTCCCTACAAAGAGATCGAGCCCATTCCAACCTATCTAAAAAATTATTACCAACTTCCTTACCAGCCCGGGTTTTGCACCATATTCGGGTTTATATTTATATCTCTGGAATCCAACGGATATAGATAATGCTGAGGGACATTAAAAGTCTTCGTAGGTTCATTGCTGTTTCGCAATGTCAAGTAATTCTCGGCTGTTTGTGGAGATTGAGTCGTAAATCCGGCCGGGAAACAATTCCATCTCTTTTGTACTTTATTAAATGTGAGATGTGCTATCTTCCACCGGCGGGCATCGAAAAATCGATGGCCTTCATACATGAGTTCAATTGTCCGTTCCTGACGTATAATCTCCCGGTAATCTTTCCCGGGAATGCCTTGCCACGAGGTTTCTACATCGGGGATTCCGGCATGGGTTCGAATGTCATTGAAATATATCAATGCTTGTCCATCGAGCTTACCATAATATTCATAATATGCCTCTACGTAATCCAAATAAAGTTCGGCCAATCGCAACAACGGGAAAGCAACACCTCTCACGGCAATTTGGTTATTCGCAAAACTGCTATTGGGATGTAAATATTTTTTCCACAAATAACCATTAGGAGTAATATTGTCTTTGAGAGGATCGTTTCCGTTCGTTAAATTCGTTTCGGGATTAACCTCTCCCATTCTCAAATACAATGTATATCCTTTCCCGCCTTGTATACCATCTCTACCGTCTAACTCAAAATTGGTCGCACGGTCATAAGCAATATCGGCATAAAAACGAGGCTCACGATTCAAATGCAGTCTTACGGTCTTCTCACCCGTCTCAGGATCGGTTGTTATACCGAACCGTCTATCATACTGGAACGACGGATCTTTGTCGATAGGCAATCCGTTTTCGGTCAAATAGGTTTCCACCATTTGCATAGAGGGAGCCAATCCTCCGTAAGGTACGGTCGTCGAACCTTGAGACAAACCACGAGGTGCAATCATTTGTTGAATGTTCATGCGAGAGCCAGTATACGCCCAAATAATATCCCGATTCCCGGCACTCGGCATCGTAACCAATGACCAGCGATGATTGTAATATCCCTGCTCTTCTTCGCTTATCCCCGAGGGAGCTTGTAAGTGGGTATACAATTCATGTCCGGCAGCATGGGCTTCGTTAATAGCATCTTCTGCTGCATCTAACGCTTTTTTCCATTTCTCCTTATCATACTGCAAACTGATCAATTGCTCCCCGTCTTTGTTCTTGAAATCGCTATAATATTCGCTATTCCCATTAAATAGAGGACTTGCGGCATACAATAGCATGCGGGCTTTTATTCCTTTGGCTGCCGCACGAGTCGGTGCTCCATATTTATCGGAAGTCTGAATCGTCGGCAACTGCGGAATAACCTCGTCCAGACGGTCAGAAATCCATTGCACACATTCATCATACGGTCTCCGTTTCGGGAATGCCAACTCGCCGGTCGCATCCAACGGTATTTCTCTATCAATCAAAACAATAGGACCATACAAGCGCAACAGTAAATAGTGGTAATATGCGATGAGGAACTTGGCTTGCGACGAAAAGTCGTTTATCTCGATCGCCGATATTCCCGGGACGCTCTCTATCCGATTCAGAAAAGTATAACATTGACGTATGGCCCCATAAAGGTTATATGCCCGACAACGGCTCGACTGGGTAGGGCTCTTAAAATATGACCAATAATTATAAATAGGATCGGCCGCCGTTTGCGAGCCAATGTTTACCACCTTAGAGTAATGCCACGTCGTTGCCCATTGAGAAGTCATACACACCTCATCGCTGGCTCCCCCAAATTGCGGTTCTCCATTATGGTCGCTCGATTCCGGCATAAACGAATAACAAGCATATAGAAAATTTCTCGCCGAGTTTACACTGGCAAAAGCCTCTTCCAATGTACCTTTCTTCTCGGGTTCGGAATCGAGATAATCACAACCCGAAACCGCAACGAGCAAACCTACTACTATGAATATATTTTTTATCACTTTCATAACTCTCTTGTTTAGAAATTAAATTGAACACCCAGATTGAAAACTTTCTGCAAAGGGTAAACCAATCCATTACCACTGTTAGAACCTCCTCCAATTTCAGGATCCCAATATTTAAATCCCGTAAATGTCAGCAAGTTACTCCCGGCCAAATAGGCTCTCATAAACTTGTATGTATAGCCTATTTCGGCATTCTTCAATCTCAAAAAAGATCCGTCTCGCAACCAGAATGTCGATTTCTGATATGTATTTGTATTATCTACGTTATGGGCCAATCTGGGATACTTGGCATTCGGATTAGGATTGGACTCCGACCAATAATCATCGGCCACAAATTTCAGCACATTCTTATGATATATATCAAACGGGTGTATATCGTCCAAGTAAATAGAGACCTTTCCAACGCCTTGGAAGAATACCGAACAGTCCCAATTCTTATAGCGGAAAGAGGCACCAAATCCATAGACGATTTGAGGGATATACGGATCGCCGATATAGGTACGGTCATACTCGTTGACCACGCCATCTCCATTCAGGTCCTTATACTTTATATCTCCCGGTTTTATATTCGGCATAATTGCGGTTTGGCTGGGGCTGTTCTCAATGTCCTCCTCATCTTTAAACAGGCCCAAGGCAATATAGGCAGGGCCCACTCTATTCAGCGCACCGCCTTTCTCATATTGGTAGCTAAACGGATAATGAGGTTCGTCCTTTTCCAAGATCTTATTCACGGCATAGGTGAAGTTCCCTTTAACCGACAGAACAATATCTTTGGCAAAGGCATGATTGTACTCCAAAGACATATCGACACCTTTGTTCGAAACCTTACCTACATTGGCTACCGGATTTGCCTCACCAATTCCTATCGTAGGAGAGATGGTCTGTCGAGTCATCAAAATCTTATCTCTATTTTCATGGAAATAATCGGCAATCAACAAGAATTTTTGATCAAACAAGCCTAATTCTATACCTACATTGGCTTTCTTGGCTACCTCCCAAGTAGCATTCTCATTACCATACGTTGTTATTATCGCCCCGGTTTCCGTAGCCTTAAAGTCTTCGCCAAAAGCATATCCCGCACCATTCATGTTCACATTGGTGTAACCGGGGAAACGTACCGAAGAATTGGAGTTTCCTACCGTTCCGTATGATCCTCTCAATTTCAAAAGACTGATTGTTCTACTAAGGGGTGAGAAGAACTCTTCGTTCGAAATAATATATCCAAGCGCATACGACGGGAAAAAGCCGAATCGTTTTCCCTTAACGAAATTGTCACTTCCATTATATCCGAAATTGAATTCAAAGAAGTATCGTTTATCAAAATCATACGTAAAACGCCCGGCGATTCCTTGATTCAACTCTCCCAGCGAAGAGTTGTAATTGGCAGGATTACTACTGTAAACGCCTCGTTGGAGGTATATCAACTGTGCCGAAATGTCGTGAAGATTGGCAAATTTTCTCTGATAGTCCAATGAAACATTCACATTAAACAACCGGTCTCCCGAATAGGCTTTGGTAAAAGAAAAAGCATCGGTACCATCGTTATTGACATTTCTCAAAGACCACGACTGTTCTCCTGTAACCGGATCGGTAACAATCGTATTGGGGTCTATCTCAAAGTAATAAGGTGTATACGTTCGGTTCAATGTGGTAGAAGAGTAATGCTTCATCGAAAACAGGCCCTTAATTGATAAACCTTCGGTAATAAACTTCAAATCTTGATCAAGATTGAATGTGGCCATCGTCGTGATCCGAAACATTTCTTTGATACCAGAAGCCAATTCGGCATACGGATTGGGATAACGATTGAGCTGCGCTCCGCCCGACTTATTACCCCAAGCAATGTAATTTGTTCCTTCGATTTGGGGGAATTTCACCGGGAAATAAGTAGGTTGGGCCCACATAACCCGATTAAAAATCGTATTGATACTATTATACGGGCCTTTATAATCCTGTATTTGAACATTCAATTTTACCCCCATTTTGGTGGTAGACGATATATAGGTATTTACGTTGGCTTGAAACGAATAGCGCAAATTCTGAATATTGTTTTTCAATGGGTTCTCTTTTGCCTCCTGCACCAATCCCATGTCATTGTTGAAAGTTGCGCTGACAAAATAATCCATATTTTTGGAACCTCCCGACACGTTGATGTTTGCCGCCTGATTATAAGTCACATCTTTAAAAATAATGTCATACCAATCGTTATTGGGATAGAGATAAGGATTACGTTTCTCGATAGTCCCTAAAATCTGATCTTCTGAAAATTGAGGATTTGCACCCGGAGTTCGGGCTTCAATTGCCTCGTTAAACATTTTCATATAAGTAACCCCATCGGCCAACTCCGGTATTTGAGTAGGCATTGACATGCGACCTTCTAAACGGACATTGATCGTTGGTTTCTGATTCATTCGTCCCGATTTCGTTGTTACCAAAAGTACGCCGTTTGCACCACGGGAACCATACAGAGCCGTAGCGGTCGCATCTTTCAATACCGAAAAACTTTCGATTGTTTCGGGAGCCAACGCATTCAAATCATACGTACTGGACTCCGTACCGTCAATCAAAATCAACGCATCTTGTGCAGACCCCGAAGCAAACGTACTAACACCTCGAATCCAGAAATTCGCTCCATCGGCACCCGGTTCACCGGTCTTCTGCACCGAAATCACACCGGCTATACGTCCTGCAAATGTATTCGTAAGGTTGGTTGTCGGTACTCGCAACTCACTCGCTTTTACCGACTGAATCGCACCTATAACACTTTCCTTTTTCTGTTTTCCGAAACCTACCACAACGACCTCATCAAGCGAAGTATTATTTTCCATCAGTACAACAGTCACTCTTTTTTTCGTACCATACTTCACTTCTTGTGGTTGGAATCCTATATACGAAACTTGAAGAGTTCCGTTTTCGGGTACCTCGATAGAGAAATTACCATCTATATCGGTTGCTTTTCCCGAATTTTCTCCTTTCACAATTACATTGGCTCCAATGATAGCCTCTCCCTTGGTATCTATGACAACACCGGTGAGGGTATGCTTGCCTTCCTTCGATGGCAGGGTCGAATGCCCTTTGCTCAGAACAATTTGTTTCCCGTTGATCGAATATTGAATATCACTACCTTGGAACAAACGGTCCAGAATTACCGTAATAGGCTGATCGGTTTCCGATATATCCAACTTCCGATTGACATCTACTTGTTGCTTGTTATACAAAAAAGAATAACTTGTCGACCCTTCTATATAATTCAAAATCGTTTCAAGGGTAGCCCCTTTCATATCAATACTTATCAACTGATCCTGCGTATTATTGCCCGCTCCGAACGCCATAGTAGTGGTACAAATCGACAAAAGCAAGCAAAATTTTATAATTAAAAGGTCCTTAGACAGAATTTGTTTCGTCCTGTCTTTCAAATTAGAAATAAAATACATACTTTTGTGTTAGTTTGGTTGGTATATTTAAGGATAATAAACTCTACACATTATCTTTCGCTAACCTATGAAGGGTGGAATGGAGGGACTTTCCGCCCTTCTTGCTGCCGATAATATCTCTTAATACAACTCTATTCTGTCTTATTCTTCATAATGTAAAAGTTTTTAAGGTTACTGTTATTTGTGCATTATAATCTTACTACTTCTATATATCTTTTGGAATAAACCCCATTGGGCATAATATCTTCCGTCGTTTTTTCTATATATTTCATGGGAACTGTCAATTTTATTAACCGCAAAATCTCATCGAGCGTCTCGCCTTGGAATGTTGCACGATACATGTGTTTGGCCAATTCTTTATCCATTACTACAATGTCAGCATTATACACTTGTCCTATTTTTCGGAATACATCGGCCAAAGGTTCATCTCTAAAGATCAATTTACCGTCTTTCCATGCACACCATTTATATGTATCCACCTCTTCCACAAGATAATGCTGGCGTTTCGTATTATAATTTATGCGCTGTCCGGGTTTCAAATTCAATTTTTCTTTCCTCCTGTCCAAGGCTACTTCCACGATTCCATTGACCATGGTCACCGCATTTATCGTATCATTGCTGTATCCTTCTACATTGAACGCGGTACCCGTTGCCTTAACTTCCATATCTTCGGTATGTACGATAAAAGGATTCTTTTTATCGGAACAAACCTCAAAAAAGGCCTCTCCATTCAAATAAACACTGCGCTCTCCCGGTTTAAACTCTGTGGGATATTTCAACTCTCCTCCCGAATTTAACCACACGATAGAACCATCGGGCAAATTCATCTGAATGCGCGTTCCATACGGAGCCGTCACTTGTTGATAGCTTATCTTGGAATAATCCTGCAACGACAACTTATCGGCAATCATATATATCAACCCGAACAAAACAGGCAGCAACAACACGGCGGCAATTTTGCTCCATGAGCGATATATACGTATGATTGGTTTTTCTCGCAATCCCAACTTTTGTTTGACTCTATCCAATGCCTTAGCCGTTGAAGCAGAACGTAATTCAAAAGAGGGGTGGGTCACTTCCCATAAATTTTTCATTTTCTGGAAATGGCTGTAATTATCCCGGTTCTCCGAAATCCAATTTTCAAGTTTTTGCTTTTCGACTGGATTCAGATTACCCGATAAAAACCGTGTAATAAGGAGATCAATATTTTTGTCCGAAAATTCCATATTATCCCTTTCTATAAATAAGACGTATCATCATTTAAAACCCACATCAAAAACAATAAAATTTTTTTACTTCAACTAAAAAATAAAGCCACAACCAGAATAAAAAATTCGCTCAAAAGGAGTCGCAGATTCTTCAATGCTTCGCTTATACGGACCTCGACTGTACGTTCCGAGATATTCAGCCTTTGTGCAATATCTCTATATTTTATCCCTTTTATCCGACTCAATATAAAAACCTCTTTTTGTCTCTTAGGCAATTTATCAATGGCTTCTTTGATATGATTCTGCAACTCTGAATAAAGAATGTAATTTTCCGTATCAGAATCGGACAATACCGAGTTTTCACTCACATAATCGATATAATCTCTTTGGACATATTGATGCCTCATATAGTCAAAACAACGATTTCTAACCGACATCAACAAGTAAGACTTCAAAGATTTTCCTATCGACAACGTTTTCCTATCATGCCACAATGCCATGAATAGAGATTGCACTATATCCTCACAAACCTGCCTTTCGTGAAGATAGGTCCCTGCATAAAGAAGAAGATCTTTATAATAAGATTTAAAAATAGAATCAAAGGCTTTTTCGTCATCTAAGGAGAGCGCTCGAACCCAAAGCTCATCTCTCTTTTTCCGAGAAATACTACTATCAAAAATCGAGGAGTCCGACGACATATTCATATCATATATATCTCTACGAATCAAAGATTTATAGTTTTATCAACGTAAGATTCCATTCTGTCGGCATCACTTCTTCTACAAATACAATCCTACATTCCAATCAATAAATCATTTTTCTTTCCCAAAGATATAATAATATTATAACATAATTGATAAACACCAATATCTTCATAAAAATTTCATACAAAAACCAAATGTCCTTTATTCAAAAAGCAGGTTGGAACCTACTTTCAAACAAGTATTCCTCGCAAAGAGCCTACCGCAGATTTGAAAAAACTCCGAAAAAGGGCCGATACAGAACCTCTTCTGTTTTATCTTCTTTATACCTCTCTCCTCTTCCCTATTAAATGTCTCCAACAAAGAATGTGGCATCTATCAACGACAAGAGGGTGAAACTTCGATAGTTTCACCCTCTTATTATTGGGTGGTCCCACTTGGGCTTGAACCAAGGACCCCCTGATTATGAGTCAGATGCTCTAACCAACTGAGCTATAGGACCGGCACGGATATTTCCGTAAGCGAGTGCAAAGATAGCTGTTTCCAAAGAAAACCCAAAATATTTTCCTGTTTTTCTTCAAACATAATTTGACCGACCTTACCGCAAAAAACCGAATTCCTGCCGAGTAACCACTCACAAAACGAAAGGCCATAATCACCCCGATCCCCTAAATTCTCTTTTATAAATTCCCATTCCTGCACAAAATTCGCTATTTTTGCGACAACTTAAAGTTGTGCTGCGTATGGAGAAGTCTTTGAATGGCGTTCGCAACCTCATGTTCGATTTGGGTGGAGTAATCATAGACCTCGACCGGCAGCGATGCGTCGATGCCCTCACCGCACTGGGCGACACTCATGCCGACGAATTGTTGGGAGTATATGCACAACAAGGGGAGTTTATGAAACTGGAAGAGGGTAAAATCTCGGAAGCCGACTTTTACAACTACATGCGCCGAAGAATCGGTCGCCCTATCTCGGACCAAGAGATTACCGATGCCATCAATGAATTTCTAATCGGCATTCCCGTAGAGCGGCTACACTTGCTCCGAAAACTCAAACAAAACTTCCGAACCATATTGTTGAGCAATACGAACTCGATCATGTTCGACACAAAAATCGCCGATTGTTTCGCACAAGAAGGCCTGTCGGCATCGCACTACTTCGACGATATATTTCTCTCCTATCTATTGAAAGCAAGTAAGCCCAATGCCGAGATTTTTGAAAAAGTAATCGCGCAAGCTCACATTATCCCGGAAGAGACTCTATTTTTCGACGACTCTCAGAAAAATTTGGAAACGGCGGCGACCCTTGGATTCAAAACTCATCTCGTAACAACCACTCATGACATACTAACCTTTTTCAACTCCAATCGATAGATGGCGACCGGGTATAACAACATAGTAAACGGGCAACCGATTTTTGCAGCTCTCGGAGTATTCGACGGCGTGCATATAGGCCATCGCACAATTATCCAAAAGGTCAGAGAGGAGGCGGCGAAACGAGGCATCTCTTCGGCCGTCATCTCGTTTCGCGCCCACCCGCAAAAAGTACTTCACCCCGAAATCCCGTTCTTCATGCTCACCTCGCCCGAAGAGCGGGCCGTATTGTTGCAACATACCGGCATCGAACACACCTTCTTTCTCGATTTTTCCCTTGAAATGGCTCTCTTGTCGGCCTACGATTTCTTGCAGATACTCGCCACCCGATTCCACGTAAAGGGGCTCGTTATCGGGTACGACCACCGATTCGGCCATAATCGGGCCGAAGGATTCGACGATTATGTCGGATACGGGCAAAAATTGGGTATCGAGATAATCCATGCCGACGAACTTGTCTCGGAAAACGGCCCGGTGAGTTCGTCGATTATCCGCAAACTGCTCCTACAAGGCGACGTCACCGCCGCCAACCGGTTGCTCTCATATCCCTACACCCTCCACGGGAAGGTGGTCAACGGATTCAAAATCGGCCGAAAAATAGATTTCCCAACAGCCAACATAGCGATAGATTATCCCGACAAACTTCTCCCCGCCAACGGAGTTTATGCCGTTCGCACGATTTTGGACAACGGCCAGTCATACGGGGGCATGCTCAACATAGGCCATCGTCCCACGCTAAACCGGCCGAACGATTATTGTATCGAAACAAACATATTTGATTTTTCGGGCAACTTATATGATGAGAATTTGTCGGTAGAACTGATTGAATATTTACGCCCCGAAAAGAAATTCGCCAATACGACAGCCCTGCGTGCCCAACTGGTTGCCGACGAAGAGAACGCCCGTCATATCCTCTCGGGAATATCGGGGCTATAACGACACTTGATAGTCTTGCTTGTTCAATTTCGGGTCGCAACATACAAACCCTACATGCTTCATGTCGATAGTCACCCTCACTCGCTCATCTTTGACCAGCGATTCCCACCATGCTTTTACCGCACTATTCCGGCGGATTCCATCTATAATCAATATCGATTCTCTGTCGAGTACCGGGTCGAGCAAACTGGGCAATATATTGTAATGCGACTTGGGTAAGCGGTTTACCACGATATACAAACGCTCCTTTTCCCGCTCGAAATAATCGGGGAGAAACGACTCATAACGCTCTTGTACAAAATCGGCCGTAACCCCCATATCGTTAAATAATGCTTTGGCAAAATCGCAAACCTCGGCCGAAGGTTCCACTACCGTCAGATGCGACAAACGGTCGGCCAGTCTCAAATAGAGCGACGACACGCCCCAAGAGGAAGCTATTTCAAGAATATCAGGCGGTCGGAAAAAATTGGTCAATCTGAAAAACAGTTTTCCCCGGCTTTTCAAGATACGTTTCCGCAACCGTTTCTGCCGCCGGGAGAAACAATCCTCCACCTTATCGCGGCAAACGGCTTCGATGTCGTCATAGGCGTAATAACGGGCTTTCTCCCGTATCACTTTCGTGATCAAGCGAAAAGCAAAAGGCGAATGGACACCGAAGCCCCATGCTTGACGCATACGGCTCATCGGTGTAGTGTATTCTTTCCAAAACTTCTTTTGCATGGTTCTCGACTTTACGACGCACTCGGCCGTGCTTTTCGTCTCTTCCAAGCCTCCACTCCTACCAACACAAACGCCGCAAGAATAAGAAGAAGCGAAACATAGGCTATCGATTCGGTCGTATGAACCGACTTCGGGTCGAAACGGAAAACCACTTCGTGATCTCCGGCCGGAAGATTTACTGCCCGCAACACATAATTTACTCGTCCCATTCCCACCGGCTCGCCATCGACAGTCACCTGCCAGCCCCATGGGAAATATATTTCCGAAAAGACAGCCAACCCGCCATTGAGCGAATGATAACGATAAGTCAGTTCATCGGGTTTATACCCTGTCTCATAAATGGTGTCTCCGGCAGCAGGCGGAACTATTTTCGTACCGATTTCATGCTCGAACTTACGATCGGCAACAGCCGTGAACGATGGGTCGAAATCGGTAATCGCCGCCATTTCGGCATCGGCATTATCGACCCATTTCACCTCCGACACAAACCAAGCGTTGCCCAATGCTCCGGGGTTGCGCACCACCGTCTCACGACCATCTTCGAGCGGCTGTATGATATAACGCGTGTTGAGCATATTCAGCACGGCGGGATTGGCATTGACCAATTGGCGCTCGATCAAATCTTGATAGCGGCGCAATTTGGCTGCATGATACCCGCCTACCGATTTATGATAATACGAAGTGCGGGGTTCATTGAAACTGGCCGACAACGACGGCCCGGCAGCAGCATTCAACACCCGGTAGTTCATATCCTTGTCTTGTAAAATGTATTTGTCGGCATCGGTCATGGGGAACGGGTTGGTCTTGCGGGCAGGGGTCACAAAGTTCTCACTGTTGAGATAACGTTTGTTCACCGGATACATATCGCCCACAAGTATCACAGCCAGCACAACCATAACTACCGTGGAGTTCAATTTCTGCTCTCTCCACATCCACAAAGCGACAAAACCCAATGCCACCACAAAGAACGAACGCCACGCATCGGCTGTAAATATGGCTTTGCGAGCCTCGACGATACCGGCAAACAATTCGCCATAACCGGGTTGCTGCACGGCCTCCAACTCATAATCCTTCAAAAAGGTGTCGAACAAACCGGGAACCAACGCGGCCAATAGGGCAATACCGCCCACAATACCGCCACTCACATAGAACCCAACCTTCTCACGTTTGAGAACCGAAGGATCCTCGAATATCTTTTTCAACGCCAACACGGCCAACAAAGGCATACAGAACTCGGCTACCACCAAAATACTCGATACCGTACGGAATCGATTATACATGGGGAAATAGTCGATAAACCAGTCGGTGAGCCACATCATATTCTTACCCCACGAGAGCATGATCGTCAATACCGTAACCGCCAACAACGCCCATTTGAGCGGCGTGCGCACGATAAAACAGCCCAGCACGAAGAGGAAAAATATCAAAGCTCCCACATAGACCGGACCCGCTGTAAAAGGCTGGTCTCCCCAGTAACGATCGACCTGCGACAAATAGGGGCGAATTTGAGGATCGGCAGCCTGTACGGCCCGTTCATTCTCCGACAAAGCTCCGCTCGCTCCCCCTTTGCTGTCGGGGATAAGCAGGGTGAGGGTCTCCATCTTGCCATAACTCCATTGGGTGATATAGTCTTTATCCAAACCGCTTCCGGCAGATTGCTGCGAACCGTCGCTATCGGGCGAAGTCAACTCGGTGTGACCGCCACGCATCGACTCTTTGGAATATTTATAAGTATGGTAGAGGTTCGACGCATTTGCTCCCACAGCCAACAGGGCTGCCACACACAACACCCCGGTCGCCTTGAAAAAGGAGGGAAGTGTTTTAGTGCGATAATGTTCTACTCCATAGGCAATAACCACGGCGCAAATGACAAACAAGAAATAATAGGACATTTGTACGTGGTTCGACATAATTTGCAGGGCACCGAAGAGGGCGGCCAATGCTCCACCCAACAGATATTTCCCCCGATAAGCCAAAACGACACCGGCGATTGTAGGCGGGATATAGGCCAACGTGATAAATTTCCAGATATGCCCGGCGGCGATAATAATAAAGAAATAGGACGAAAAAGCATAGGCCACGGCACCAAAGGCGGCCAAATACCACCGTACATTCAACGTCAAAAGAAGGATATAAAATCCCAACATCATGATAAAGACAAGCGATACCGGCGAGACTAACCACAGGTTATAAACCTTCTGCACCCATTTGAGCGGGCCATTGCTCGAATAGGAAGGCGCAATTTGGAAAGTGGGCATTCCCGAAAATACCGAGCCGGTCCAACGTGGCATCTCGCCCGTCTGTTTGGCATACTCCGTAGCCTCATGGCCGATGGCCAATCCTTGCTGAGTATCGTGCTGAAACAAGATTTTCCCCTCGATTACATCGGGAGAAAAATAGATGAACGATAATAAAACAAACAGTAATACCGGCAAGAATACCCAAAGTTTCCTATAATTTTTCATTGTTATAAATCTGTTTTTTCTGCAAATGTACAAGTTTAACCGTAATAATTGCGCTTCAATACCAACAATCTGAGTCAAAACGTTTATCTACATCCTGTGCGGGAGAAAGAATAAAAAAGCCGAGGGTGCTTTGTTGCACCCCCGGCTCTTTATCGAAAAGACTTTCCCGACTTATTTAATCGAAGAGAGGTCGTATTTTGCAAATTCGAGGTCGGTAGCAGCTTGTTGAGCTTTTGCAGCATCCATGCTGATCGATTTCTTCAAGTTCGATACTACCATTTGTTCGTTGTTTGTGCGGGCACCCAAAACAGCCATCAAATAATAGGTATTTGCATTGGGAGCTTCAACGCCTGCCAAAGTAGCTTTTGCTTTGCTGTAATCTTTTACTAAGATTTGAGCCAAAGCGGCATTGTTCGATTTAACATCGCCGAATGCTTTAACAGCGGCATTGTAATCGCCTTTCTTCATGTAGAATACACCCAGAGCCTCGTTCAACTCTTCTACGCCGGCCGATTTGCCGAATGCTTGTTCTGCTGCGGCATAATCTTTATTAGCCAAAGCGATCAAACCTTGGTTCATAACCACCTCGGGAGTATTGGGAGCGATGCGGGCTGCTTTATCGAAGTTGGCCTTAGCAGCAGCGAGGTCGCCTTCTTCGTATTGAACCATACCCAAGTTGTTGTATCCACGATAATCGTTAGGATAGATTTCTACAACTTTTGCATAGATTCCGGCTTTTTCTTTGTTGGTCTTCACCAAAGTAGCGGCATAGAGCAATTCGTCAACCGAGAGAGCCTTAGCATCTTCTTGAGCCAGTTTCGAGATCTCCTCGTCCGATTTACCGATTACATTTACCGATGCGGTAATTCTCGAATAACGCAATTGAGGAAGAATCTCTTCGGCCAATACTTTAAATACCGACGACATGTTTTTGATTTCACGCTCGCGTTGTTCAGGATCGGAGTACATCGAGAGAACATTCAGGATCAACTCCTTGTCTTGGATATTCGATTTCGAAACCAATTCTTGGAAACCTTCCCAGTCTTGAGCCGTAAATTCGGCAGTCATGTCGGCTTCAACTTTATCTTTCTTCAAGCTCTTCTTCATGTAGTCAACCGTATTTTTCTCACGGTTCTCGGCCAAAGTGGTATTCAGTTTAACACCACCATCGGGCGAAGCATAAGACGAAATGTTGATGTTGGTCAACTCTTTGTTGGGAGCCTCGGCAGCAGCATTGATTTCGTTGTGCAGAGCTTTCATTTGTTCCGATTTCAATTGTTCCGAACGCAAGTTGGCTTGTTGGATAAGGAACATGATGTCGGCAGAGTAAGTCTCTTTAATGATGCGTTGGAACTTATCGGGAGTAATAGCCGGGTTAAGTTCTTGTGCATTGGCGATTTCGGCGGTAGAAACAACGCCTTCGGCCACCGTCACACGAGGAAGGTCATACGTTTTGCTTCCCCTTTGTACTTTGAAGGCCAATTGCAATTCCGATTTACGCATCTCGGGGATATAGTTAAAATTAACAGGCATCGAAACAACACCACCCATTTTGTAAGAAATGGCTTGATCGTTGCCCTCTACTTTTTCCCCTTGATAAACAAACGGAGTTCCGGCAGTTTCACCCTCAGCGTAAACCAAGTACGGAGTAACCGTCACTACCGATTTTTTATCGAAATATTTTTCGGGGAAAGTTCCGGTAATCGTTGCAGGAACTTGACCGCCTACTACTTCAAGAGGAGAAGGGGTCACCGTAAAATAATCGGCCGATAAGGGCTTCATGTCTTTGTTACACCCCACGAATGCCAATGCCATAAGCAACATCAGGGGAAGATAGATTTTCTTAATCATAATAATAATTGTTTGGTTACACTTATTTTTGAAATATTTCTTTTCCTTTCGAAGAATAAATACAGAGTTACGAATATTTAAGGCAAAAATAAACAAAAATAGAACACTCCCACTATTTTTATACAATTTTTTTTTATTCTCCGTTATTATTTACAAACGGCTCTTGTTTCTGGGGTGGTGCTGCAATATTTCTTGCCGTAAGAATTGACGGTCGAGGTGGGTATATATCTCGGTCGTAGTGATACTTTCATGCCCGAGCATTTGCTGTATGGCTCTCAAATTGGCCCCTCCCTCCAACAGGTGTGTGGCGAAAGTGTGGCGAAGGGTATGGGGGCTCACTTTTTTCTTGATTCCACAGCGCTCACAGGCCTGTTTCACAATATAAAAAATCATTACCCGCGACAGTTTGGAGCCCCGCCGGTTCAAGAAAAGTATATTTTCATTACCTCGTTTGATGTCCAGTTCCCTCCGATCGTCCATGTAGAGCCTTATTTCATGAATGGCATTCTGCGAAATCGGGACCAGCCGTTGTTTCTCACCTTTGCCTTCGACGATGACATAACCATCGGAAAAATAAAGATCGGAAATGCGCAATCCTACCAACTCGGAGACCCGAAGCCCACACCCATACAGAGTTTCGATGATTGCTCGATTGCGTCGATCCTCGGGCTGTGAAAGGTCGAACGAATCGACCATGGCGTCAATCTCTTCAACCGTCAACACATCGGGTAATTTCATACCCAGTTTGGGGCTCTCTATCAACTCCGAAGGATCTTGCTCAATCTCTTTTCCCAACCTCAAAAAATTGAAAAACGACTTAATCCCCGAGATAATACGGGCCTGCGAGCGAGCTCCTATCCCCAAATCCTGCAACGTACAGACAAATCGGTGCAGGTCCTCTCCCGTAACTGCGTTCCAATCCAAATTTTCAGCTTGTATAAAATCGGCCAATTTCTCTACATCAGACATATACCCTTCTACCGTATTCGGCGAAAGCCCACGTTCCAATTTCAAATAACGGCCGAATTGCTTCAACAATTTATCCGTATCGACTAATGACATACTCTTTTTATCCGAAATCTCATTTTTTTTCGTACTTTTGCCCTATCTTAGGGATAGGTTCTTTCGGGCATCTCCCAAAGGCCGAAACAAAAAGCCGCAAGCCGGAACAGCAACGATGCCGCATATCGGCCTAAGGCCCGTTTCGAGACAAAGATAGGAAAAATTCGGAGAGATGCGAACAGGCAACCTCTTCTTATAAAAAACAGTTGTTTTATGAACATACTTATTATCAACGGCCCCAATCTTAATCTTTTGGGGAAAAGAGAAAAGAGCATTTACGGCGAAAAGAATTTCGACGATTTTCTCGCAGATTTGCAGCAGCGTTATGCCTCGCACCAGATTACCTATTTCCAATCCAATATCGAAGGTGAAATTATCGATAAGATTCAAGAGGCCGGGTTCTCTTGCGACGGGATTATTCTCAATGCCGGGGCATATACCCATACCTCTATCGCCATAAGCGACGCCATGCGAGCCGTCCCCGCACCCGTTATCGAAGTCCATATCTCCAACATACACGCCCGGGAGGAGTACCGTCACAAATCGATGATTGCCGCAGCAGCCTGCGGCTCGATTATCGGATTCGGCCTCAATTCATACCGACTTGCCATGGAAGCCCTCATTGAAAAAAACAAGTAACACATACGATATGTCTAAATACACCAAAATAGTAGCTACGATCTCCGATGCGCGTTGCGATGTCGATTTCATCAAACAGTTATATGACTGTGGCATGAACGTGGTTCGTCTCAATTCGGCCCATCTGCAAGAGGAAGGTTTCCAAAAAATCATCGACAACGTACGCGCCGTCTCCAACAAAATAGCCATCTTGATGGACACCAAAGGCCCCGAAGTACGCACAACCGCTTTGACCGACGGGACAAACCTTCAATTTTCGACCGGCGACATCGTCCGTATCACCGGGAAAGAGGATATCTTGACCGGGAACGGATACATCGGGGTTAATTATCCTCGTTTTGCCGAAGACCTAACCATAGGGAGTCATATCCTTATCGACGATGGAGAACTCGAATTTGTCGTCCGGGAAAAAGAGGGCGATGCCTTGTTGTGCGAATCGCTCAACAACGGAGAACTGGGAGCTCGCAAAAGCGTAAACGTGCCCGGTGTCCGTATAAACCTCCCCTCCCTGACCGAACGGGATATACGCAACATTCATTACGCCATCGAACACGACATCGATTTCATCGCACACTCTTTCGTGCGCAACAAACAAGACGTACTCGACATACAGGCCATTCTCGACGAATCGAGAAGCCCCATCAAAATCATCGCCAAAATAGAGAATCAAGAAGGGGTGGACAATATCGACGAGATTCTCGAAGCGGCTTACGGCGTAATGGTTGCCCGCGGCGACTTGGGAATAGAGGTCCCGCAAGAGAAAATCCCCGGCATACAGGCCCGCCTCATCAAGAAATGCATACAAGCCAAGAAACCGGTCATCGTAGCCACCCAGATGCTCCATTCGATGATCAAAAACCCTCGTCCCACAAGAGCCGAAGTCACCGACATCGCCAATGCGATTTATCAACATACCGACGCCCTCATGCTTAGCGGCGAGACTGCTTATGGCAAATATCCTGTCGAAGCCGTAGCCACTATGGCCCGTATAGCCGAAGAGGCAGAGAACAACAAACTCACTGAGAGCAATATACGAGTCATCTCTCCCGATGAACCCGATGTCACTTCGTTCCTTGCCAAACAAGCGGTAAAGACATTCAACAAACTCGGCACAAAAGCCATCATTACCGACAGCTATACCGGTCGCACCGCCCGCTACGTGGCGGCATACCGTGGTCGCTACCCGGTACTGGCTATCTGCTATTACGAACGTACCATACGGTTACTCGCGCTCTCTTACGGCGTTTTCCCGTTGTACCAAGAGCGCACACGGACCTCCCGCGAATATCTCTTCAACGGCTTGAACCACCTTATGGAGCAGCACCTCATCGGTCGAAACGACCTGATAGCCTATTTGGGCGGAGGATTCGGAGAAGGGAAAGGAACCACATTCCTCGAAATAAACAGCATTGGCGAGGTTCTCGATAACTTTAAATCCTATACACTTCCAAACATAGAGGATTCCGAAGCATGACATTCGAACTGGAAGAGTACATATTAGGCCACATCGACCCCGAGGACGAACTCCTTGCCGCGCTCGACAGGGATACCCACTTGTATCACCTGCGTCCACGCATGGTATCGGGGCATCTGCAAGGACGGATTCTCAAAATGTTCTGCCGCATGATTCGTCCCCGCCGCATCTTGGAGTTGGGGACTTTCACCGGATACTCGGCTCTCTGCATGGCCGAAGGATTAATCGATGGAGGAGAAGTCCACACCATAGAAATCGACGACGAAATCGAAGATTTTACCCGCGACCATCTCGCCCGTTCTCCTTTTCAAGATCGTATCAAGCTCTTCATCGGCGATGCCTTGGAGATTGTTCCCTCGTTGACCGACGAATATGACCTCGTTTTCATCGACGCCAACAAACGGGATTATCTTAAATATTACGAACTGGTGTTGCCCAAAGTGCGTCCCGAAGGATTTATTCTCGCCGACAACACTTTATGGGACGGGAAAGTCGTCACCGACCCGCACAGCCGCGACGCCCAAACCATAGGGATCGAACGATTTAACGACTTCATCGCTACCGATACTCGCGTAGAAAAGGTTATACTCCCCCTGCGCGACGGGCTCACGATTCTGTGGAAAAAGCCGTAACACCAAAACACATTCGACACCAAACTTTGTTATAACTAAAAAACAACGATATGGAAACAACCCGACAAAACAAAATAAGCCGCCTGCTGCAAAAAGAGTTGAGCGATATATTTTTGGCCGAGACCCGCAAGACTCACGGGATCATCATCTCGGTGAGCGTCGTGCGAGTAAGCCCCGACCTGAGTGTTGCCAAAGCCTACCTGAGTATCTTCCCCCCCGAAAAAAGCACCGAAATGATCGAGAATATAAATGCCAACACCAAAACGATCCGGTATGAATTGTCGCAACGGGTACGCTATCAACTGCGCAAAACGCCCGAACTCTTGTTCTTCCTCGACGACTCGCTCGACTACATCGAGAACATCGACTCCCTACTGAAAAAATAAACCACACACATGAGCCGGCTCTCCCGAAAAATCGCGTGGCGATACCTTTTTTCCAAAAAATCGCACAGCGCCATCAATGCCATATCGATCGTATCGGTATGCGGGGTGGCCATTACCACGCTGGCTCTTGTCTGCACCCTATCGGTCTATAACGGATTTACACAACTTATCGGGTCGCTCTACTCACAAATCGACCCTCAAATAAAAATCACTCCGATACAAGGGAAAACCCTCGACACCGAGGAGAACGCAATCAAACAAATTGCCGAATGGCCCGAAGTGAGGGCCTTCTCGCCGGTTATCGAGGAGAACGCCCTCTGTATCTACAAGGAACGACAACGCCCCGTATTGGTGAAAGGGGTTCTCGATAATTACACCCAGCTTTCCCACATACAGGACATCATCACCAGCGGCACATTCCTGCTCAACGACGGCCGAATCGACTACGTGACATTGGGAATAGGTATCGCCAGCCAACTCGGCGTGGTAGCCAATTCGCCCTATCCCGTCGAACTTTACGCCCCCAACCGACTGGGGAAAGTCAATTTGGCCAACCCCTCGCAATCGTTCAATGGCCGGCGTATATTCGTGGCTTCGACCTTCTGTTCCAACCAAGCCGTTTACGACGATCAAATCGTCATTGTCCCACTATCCGTCGCCCGCGAAATGTTCAGTTACACCAACGAGGCCACTGCCTTAGAATTGCGACTTGTCCCTTCGGCCGATGAATACAAAGTAGCCCAAAAACTGAAAGAGCACCTCGGCGACGACTACCGTGTAGCCACCCATATCGAGCAAAACGAATGGTACAAATGGGTACAAATAGAGAAGTGGATCACCTTCCTCATTCTCTCCTTTATCCTCATGATTGCAACATTCAATGTCATCGGGGCACTCTCGATGCTCATCATCGATAAGAAACGCGACATCGATACCCTGCAAAATTTAGGTGCCGATGATCGTCTCATCTCCAAAATCTTTCTCACCGAAGGGTGGCTCATCTCGGCCATCGGAGCCGGTTCGGGACTCATCTTGGGCGTTATCCTCTGCTACCTGCAACAAGAGTACGGCTTGTTGAAACTAGGTAGTTCCGAAGGTGTATTCATTACCGACGCCTATCCCGTAAGGCTCGAGCTCTTCGACACGGTTGTCGTGACTCTCGTCGTTCTCCTCATGGGATTCGTCACCGCTTGGTATCCCGCCAAATTCCTGCGGAAACGGCTGCTTGCCGCCAAAACGAACCGAGAATAAATCCTCTTTTTTGCCGTAAAACGGCAATTGGCGTCTCGGCCACCTTACACACCAGTTTGCCTCGAAAGAAATCCATACCGGCATCGCGGGTGTCGGCACGCCTTGGGCGTATTGAATACGCCATACCGCTACCTCCCCAATAATACCCACATTGCGAAACAACCTGTGAACCGCCCCCCATTTGGGAATACACCTCATAATGTATTGAAAAGCAAAATGCTACACATATATTATCTTTCGTATCCCCTCATAAACAATTTTACTACTATTGCGAACATTTATACCAGTAGCCTTCGATTAGAAAAAAATAAATTTGCAATAAGAACAATTTTATTTTTTTACTAAAATTTTATTGCCATGAAAAAATTGACTTTTTTGTTAGCAAGTGTCAGCATCGCAAGTGCGCTAAATGCAACCGTATTCTATGTCAGCCCGGGAGGTAGCGGCGACAAAACAGGGGCCAACTGGGAAAATGCTTTCGACCTTACGACCGAAAACCTGAAAAGTGGTGAAAACGGAGACGAGTTTTGGGTGAAAGCAGGTACGTACCAGACCAATATCAACTATACCGATCGAAAACTTTATGGCGGGTTTGCGGGAACAGAGACCGAACTTAACCAACGTGATTGGGCAAAAAATCCAACAATCCTGCAAGGAGTAGAAGAGGCAACGGCTCCTCTTGCCGTCCTTAATTTATTGGCTACATTAGACGGTTTTGTCATACAAGACAACCTGTTTGCATCAACAACCTCTTTAAATGGAGCCGGCGTGCAAATGCTGGCCAAAACCGTATTGAGGAACTGTATCGTCCGCAACAACCAGACAATAGGCCCCAACAACAACAATGTAGGCGGCGGCATATTCATTACCGGATTGGAAACAGACGGCATTTATCCGCTTATTGAAAATTGCTTGATTACCAACAACTCTACGCCCAATAATGGAGGCGGTATTCAAATAGGCGTAAACGCAACTCTCCATATCGTCAATTCGACCGTTGCCAACAACATGATCACAAAAGCGACCAATGAAGTGGGGAGCGGCTTCGGCTGTGGCATAGGATTGGCTCCTAACACAAAACTAATTGCCGAAAACTGCATTGTTTACAATAATCAGAAACCAGACGGTACTGCTCTGAGTTTCGGACCCAATCACAACGCCGTCAATCACACGACTGCGATTGTTCGTAACTGTGCATTTGATGCGGTCAACGAAGGGGACGGGACAAAAAATGGCATTGTATTCGCCGAAAAGACAGCTTGTATAGAAAATCTGGACGCCAATAACACCCCGGGATTTAAGCAACCCGTTTCCTTTGCAGGAGTCATGTCTCCCGCGGCCGAATCATATGCCGAATTTGCTACGGCAGATTACAGCCTGTTATCGACTTCTGTATGTATAGACCAAGGGAACAGCGAATATTCGGCCACAGAACTCGACTTGGCAGGGAAAGCCCGTGAAGTCAATGGCGCAGTGGATATGGGTGCTTACGAATATTACGAGCAATCAACAGGTGTAAACACACTCCAAACATCATTCAATTGTTATGTAAACAATGGATACCTCGTATTCAATGGCGTAAACGCAGGTAGCACCGTTCAGGTATATAACACCTTGGGTAAAGAGATTCTCTCGATGCATGCCGGCGATGTTATACAACTTCCCTCTCGCGGATTATACATTGTAAAAATCGGGAAGCATGCGCAAAAGGTTATTTATTAACAGGGAGAAAATCCAAAACCCAAAATCATCTGTTTAGGATTCCTACTTTTGCAATTTTGGGAACAAACAATTAAAAGCCAAAATCAAAATGAAAAAACTGCTGATATTCGTTTTTGTATTGTTCCCCTTCATAATTGTAACAGCTCAAATACAAATGCCATCATTATTTAATGATGGCATGGTATTACAATGCGGGCAAGAAAACAAATTGTGGGGAACAACAGAAGCCGGACAAACACTCACATTATCGTTCAATGGACAAATACAAAGCACGATAGCAGACTCGAACGGAAATTTTTCCTTCTCGTTAAGTGGGCTAAGTGTTTCCAATAATCCGCAAACATTGACCATTACTGCCGGTATTCATACAAAAGAAATACACGACGTACTGGTAGGGAATGTGTTCTTGCTATGTGGCCAGTCCAACATGGCTTGGAGACTCAATCAACTCGATGCTGATATAATGGCCGACGCTTTGGCCGACGCCGATTATCCGAACATACGTTATTATACCGTAGCAAAAAATTATGAAATCAATAAAATATGGGGTAATGACAACTTAGGCGATACTCCATGGGTAAAGACTTCGGTACAAACTGCCCCTGCATATTCCGCTTTGGGCTTCTATTTCGGGAGGAAATTGTATAAGGACAAGCAGATACCCATAGGTCTCATCGATTGTAGCCAAGGATCTTCCAATGCCGATGCATGGATTTCACAAACGTACATCGATTCGCATCCCGAGTTGAAGCCTTATCTTGCAACCCCGGCTCAAAACACAAACGAACAATATTTCAAAACCCCCGGTATATTGTATGAGAAAATGTTGAGCCGGGTATTGCCCTATACGGTGTGCAGTGTGTTGTGGTATCAGGGAGAGGCCAATGCGGCCACCTATCAAAAATATCCCAAAGTGTTACCTGCGGTAATCGACTGTTTCCGCCAATCGTATGATAATAACGAATTACCTTTTGTCATCATCCAGTTATCCGCCTACGAAAATACAAACTTTTGGCCCTACATTAGAGAGATCCAAGATTCGGTTGCTTCTGTAACACCTCATGCTGCTATGGTTTCGACCATCGACGTAGGCGACGCGACCCGCATTCACCCCCAACAAAAAGAGCCGGTAGGCGAACGGTGTGTCCTCGCCATACGGAATCTCGTATTCGGAGAAGATGTGAATTATTCCGGACCTTCATTTAAATCCCTTCGTATAGAGGGAAATAAGGCTATTATTACTTTCAACCACGCCGAAGGATTGTTTACAAAAGACAATATCCTTGCAGAATTGGAAATATGCGACAATAGCTATATCTACCGGCCTGTAACAAACGCAGGAATAACAGGGAACGAACTAACCGTGTGGAACAGCGCAATCAATGATCCTGTGGCAGTACGCTATGCGTGGAGCAATTTCCCGACTCCCAACCTATACAACAACGACAGATTACCAGCCAATCCCTTCCGCACAAGTAAAAAAGAGAATTCATCGGTTACAATATATCATATAATCCCCGGAGGAAGCGGCTTAAAAACCGGTTACGACTGGGACAATGCCCTTGATTTGACATCTGAGGCTATGAAATTTGGGAAAAACAGTGATGAATTTTGGGTGAAAGGAAGTATCTATCAAACAAATATCGATTGCAATAATCGGGCTGTTTACGGAGGTTTCAACGGTACAGAAACAGAAAGGGATCAACGCGATTGGGAGAAAAACCCAACTATTATCCAAGGAGTGGAAGAGGCGCAAGCACCATTGGCTGTGGTACAATCTTCGGGAATATTAGATGGCTTTATCTTGCAAGACAATCAATTTGCGGTTACAACGGCCAAAAACGGGGCAGGAATACAACTCGGGGCAAAAGGGACAATACGCAATTGCATTATCCGGAACAATCGCACCATTGGAACAAACAACAACAATGTAGGGGGAGGTGTCTTCGTAGTTGGCGTGAAAACCGACGGCATTTACCCAACTATTGAAAATAGTCTAATTACTAATAATGCGGCTCCCAACAATGGAGGAGGAATACAGATTGGAGCAGGGGCAGCACTTCGCATCGTTAATTCAACAATTGCAGATAACCTCATTTCCAAAATGCCAAATGAACAAGGCAGCGGATTTGGTTGTGGCGTGGGATTAGCGCCCAACACAAACATGATTGCAGAAAATTGTATCTTCTATAACAACAGGAAACCCGACGGCTCCGTGCATGCATTCGGGACCAATAAAGGAGGTGCCAATCCTCCCAAAGAGGTCATACTTCGTCATTGTGCCTACGACGTTATCGGTATGGGTAGCGGCACAAATGAGACACTTACGTTTGACGAGACAACCGCTTGCATAGAAAACATATCGGCGGTCAACACGCCAATGTTCAAACAAGAAACCTCGTTTGCCGGCACAACTCCCGCCGATTCCGAAACATATACAGAATTCACCACAGCCAATTATAGTTTACTCCCTGCGTCTCCGTGCATAGATGCAGGACACAACAGTTATACCACGATGACAAAAGATTTATCGGGGAATACCCGTATCTTAGGGAAATCGATCGACATCGGAGCTTATGAGTATAACCCCGGTTCTTCCAACGTAAAACAAGTCGATTCGAATATTCATTATTACATGGATCAAGACCGCTTGATCATAGATGGCTTGAATCCCGGCTGGCTTATTTCGATTTATGATTTAACAGGCAATACCGTTTACTCCTCTGTTGCAACAGAAAGATGCGTATCTGCCATGCTTCCCGCACATGGGTTGTATATCGTAAAGGTGGAAGATCACGCACAGAAAATTCTGTACTGACCAATCATTATTTATATTTATAGGGATAGGGATTTAATGGTTAAATCCCTATCCCTATTTTTTAAGAATCTTCGATACCTTCTCTTACCTTCCTAAACAACAGAGTATCGTAATATACTCCCCTTTACGGCACGACAGGTATGTGCGACTGTTCATCGCCATCGGGCCGAGATAGATCACTTCATCTCACGAGCGATAGCCTCGGCGACAGCTTGCATTTCGGCGGCGTCGAACGACAGTTTTTCACGGAAAAAGTTCATATCGGC
Source organism: uncultured Barnesiella sp. (assembly GCA_944320995.1). GTDB lineage: Bacteria > Bacteroidota > Bacteroidia > Bacteroidales > Barnesiellaceae > Barnesiella. The sequence continues at coordinate 61,817 of CALUJQ010000002.1, forward strand.
CTCCCGGTTGATAGGCACCAAATGAATGTGTGTGTGCGGCACTTCGAGCCCCATCACAGCGACACCCACCCGTTTACAGGGGACGGCCTTCTCGATAGCCCGGGCCACCCGTTTGGCAAAACGGGTAAGACCGTCGTAAGTCTCGTCGTCCAAATCGAAAATATAATCCACCTCTTTCTTGGGAATCACCAAAGTATGTCCTTTGGCTACGGGATTTATGTCGAGGAAGGCAAAATAATTTTCATCCTCGGCTACTTTGTAGCACGGAATTTCACCGGCCACGATACGACTAAAAATGGTTGCCATGATTTCTTATATTTTAAGTTACACAAAAATAGCGAAAGGCGAGTGCAGAGACAAATGGAAATACAGTTTCCAATTTTTTCTCTGCCGAACCGAATCCTATTTTATCCAAAGATAGTAAAATCATTTGAACAGTCATTCATACCGCACAAAAAAAGCGTTCCCCCTTTCCGTAGACTATAGGAGAGGAAAGGAGGAACGCCAATAACAAAAAAGCCGATATGCAAAATTGCACACCGGCTTATATGGGTCAAATGGAAATGTCGATAATTTCGAACGACATCATTCCCGAGGGAACTTGAATCTCGGCTATATCGCCCACTTTCTTGCCCAGCAGACCTTTGGCGATAGGCGTCGTTGCCGATATTTTGCCTTCGCGCAGATTGGCTTCCGACTCCGAAACAATGGTGTAGGTCATTACTGCGCCATTCTTTACGTTTTTAATTTTTACCGTGTTCAATATCTGAACCGTATGGGTATTCAACTTGCTCTCGTCGATGAAACGGGCATTTGCCACCAGATCTTTCAACTGCGAGATTTTCATTTCGAGCATGCCTTGCGCCTCTTTGGCTGCATCATACTCGGCGTTCTCCGAGAGGTCACCTTTATCACGGGCTTCACCGATGGCACGAGATATTTCGGGACGCTTCACATTTTCGAGATAAGCGATCTCATCCATCAATTTCTTATAACCTTCCTCGGTCATGTAGGTAATTGCCATAATTTTTCTCCTATAGTGTTTATAAATTATTATTCCTTATTAAACAAAAAAGAAATCCCGCCGTTAGCCGGGACTCCTTTTTGCGATTTCACTGTGACAAAGATACGCTATTTTTTTGATCTTCCAAAAAAAAACAGCGAGAATCGTCCAAATGTTTAATTTTAGTGTTTTTTACCGCTCAAAAACGAGCTTGTACAGCCTGCTCTATTCCATCAGCTTTTTCTATGCGCTTCACGATACCGTCATTCTTATCGACCACAAAACAAGTCGGCAACTGGGTCACGTTGTACATGGAGGCATTGGGCGAATAGACACTTTGCGGGTCACGCACACAAACCCACGGCAGATTGTCGGCCGCCACTTTCCATGCCTGTTCATCGGCATCGAGAGAGACTTGATATATCTCCAATCCTTTGGCATGATATTTTTTATAGAGTTCGGCCAACTTCATATTATACGAAGGCGAATAGTCGGTTTGATAGGCCGTAAAATCCAAAAGGACCACCTTGTTGGCAGCAACCAAATCGGACAAGGATTGTTTCCTGCCCCGTAAATCATACAGTTCTATATTCAAGAAAGATGTCGTTTCGGCCTCAATTTGAGGGAGTTCCTGCCGAGTTGCACGCTCAGCGGCAATAGCAGCCAGCGTCATGTCATTCAACTGTTTGGAACGAGGCGACTCGGGATAAATCGCATTGAAACTCGTCGCCACGGCAGCAATTAACCGGCGATCACCGGCATCGTAAGGGTCAAAAATTTTGGCTCCGTTTATCTCTTGGAAAACGACATAATAGGCAGCTGCCGATGAAGGGTTTTCCAATACCAAATCGAGCATCTTCTTTTTATACTCGGCCAAGTTCTCGATAGCTTGCGTTCTCAGCTCCTCGACTTGACCGCTATTCGAAGCCATAGCCCGGTTCAGTTCATTGATACGGTTTTTCAATCGGGCACTCTCTTCGCTCACAATGCGCATCTTGATACATTCGTCGGACCCTGTGAGTTCATAGTCGTGAGAGAAATCGGTGGCATTAGCCGTAAATTTCAATGTCTCGGTCGAGTCGATGGCAAAATGGACAACCGCCCCGTTCAATCGCAATTGATAAAATTCGGGGTATTGCGGAGCCTTCTGCTTAAACTTGAATGTGCCTTTGTTATCCAGCTTGACCGAATCGAGCATGGAGGGTTGTCCCGCGGCCAGCGATTCCAAATACAACACCTCTCCTTCGGCATCGGCCACATTCCCCTCGATCGTAAATCGACGGTTGTCGCACGAGGTCACCGCCACAGCTATCACACACAAAAATATCCACTTTCTCATTGTCGCATAATTTTAGATTTTTGTCATTCCCCACGGGAAACCAGTTACAAAGATAGGCTTTTTTTCAAAAATCCAAATTACGGGAACTACACGTCGAAAGAACAAATTGTCAATAAAAACCGAATGCGACTCCTCGTATCGGTCTTCGAAACCGCTTTTATTCGTGTTATTTTTTTCATTTTTATTTCATAATCATAGTTTTGCATTCAAACTTTCATTATCTTTGCACGATTTTGAGATGAAAAAAATATAGAAAAATCGATTTTATGATTAAACAAGTTATTAAGAAGACCATCGATTTGGGTGATGGAAGGACCATCACTATCGAAACCGGCAAGCTTGCCAAGCAAGCCGATGGGGCCGTAGAAGTGCGCATGGGCAACACCATGCTCTTGGCCACCGTATGTTCGGCGCAGGAAGCCGGTGAAGGCGTGGATTTCATGCCTCTGCAAGTAGAATACAAAGAGCGTTATTCGGCATTCGGCCGTTTCCCGGGAGGGTTTACCAAACGTGAAGGTCGTGCGTCGGATTACGAAATACTCACCGCCCGTTTGGTGGACCGCGTATTGCGCCCCTTGTTCCCCGACAACTATCACGCCGATACGTTTGTAAACATCATGTTGTTCTCCACCGACGGCGTCGATATGCCCGATGCCCTTGCCGGCCTTGCCGCTTCGGCAGCCTTGGCTGTTTCGGATATTCCCTTCAACGGGCCTATCTCCGAAGTTCGTGTAGCCCGTATCGACGGTAAATTCAAAATAAACCCCACATTCGCCGAATTGGAAAAAGCCGATATGGACCTGATGGTGGGTGCTACCTACGACAACATCATGATGGTAGAAGGCGAAATGGACGAGGTTTCGGAAGCCGATTTGCTCGAAGCCCTCAAAGCCGCCCATGAAGCTATCAAAGTTCACTGCCTCGTACAAAAAGAACTGGCCGAGGCCGTAGGCTCAACGGTAAAAAGAGAATATTGCCACGAGACCAACGACGAAGATTTGCGCAAAGACGTATGGGGAAAATGCTACGATAAGGCCTATGCCATCGCACGCTCGGGCAATGCCGACAAACATGCCCGCCAAAACGCTTTCGACGCTATTGTCGAAGAATATCTCGCCAGCATGAGCGAAGAGGAAGTAGCCGAAAAAGAAGCTCTCGTAAAACGCTACTATCACGATGTGGAAAAAGAGGCTGTGCGCCGTTGCATTCTCGACGAAGGTATCCGTCTCGACGGCCGTTCCACTACACAAATCCGTCCTATCTGGTGCGAAGTTGACTACATTCCCGGCCCTCACGGTTCGGCTGTATTCACCCGTGGCGAAACTCAATCGCTTTCGACAGTAACCCTCGGTACAAAACTCGATGAGAAGATTCTCGACGATGTACTCAACCAAGGCCGCGACCGCTTCTTGCTGCACTACAACTTCCCGCCCTTCTCGACCGGCGAAGCCAAAGCCCAACGCGGTGTAGGCCGTCGTGAAATCGGGCATGGCAACTTGGCCAACCGCGCCCTCAAACGCATGATCCCCGCCGATTATCCCTACGTAGTTCGCGTGGTTTCCGATATTCTCGAATCGAACGGTTCCTCATCAATGGCTACCGTTTGCGCCGGGACATTGGCTCTTATGGATGCCGGTGTGAAAATAAAGAAACCTGTATCGGGTATCGCCATGGGATTAATCACCGACAAAGACAATGTGAAATATGCCATTCTCTCCGATATTCTCGGTGACGAAGACCACCTCGGCGACATGGACTTCAAAGTAACCGGTACGCGCGACGGTATCACCGCCACCCAAATGGACATCAAGTGCGACGGGCTATCTTATGAAGTTCTCGAAAAAGCCTTGAACCAAGCCCGCGAAGGCCGTCTGCACATTCTCAACATCATTACCGATACGATTGCCGAGCCGCGTGCCGACTTGAAGCCTCACGCTCCTCGCATCGAAACGATGATTATTCCCAAAGATATGATCGGTGCCGTAATAGGCCCGGGCGGGAAAATTATCCAAAGCATACAGGAAGCCAGTGGCGCAATCGTTACCATTGACGAAATCAACAACGAAGGCCATATCGAAATTTCGGCTGCCAACCTCGACTCGATCAAGGATGCCAAACGTCGTATCAAAGCCATCACGGCTCAACCCGAAGAGGGCGAAACTTATACCGGTATCGTAAAATCAATACTCCCCTTCGGTGCTTTCGTAGAGATCCTCCCCGGCAAAGACGGATTGCTCCATATCTCGGAAATCAGTTGGGATCGTCTCGAATCGATGGAAACATCGGGCGTACATGAAGGCGATGAGGTAACGGTGAAACTTATCGAGATAGACAAGAAAACCGGGAAATACCGGTTGTCGATGAAAGCGTTGCTCCCGCGTCCCGAAAAAGCACCGCGCAACGACCGTCACCCGCATAATAACAACAAACAGTAAGCAAAACGCTTTTCTTTCTACATAAGCCGTGCATCTTCCCGATGCACGGCTTTTTTCATCTTACTTCAAAGAGATATTGCCCCGGGTTAAAAATTCTCATTTTTTTACCTATTTAGCATAAAAATAGCTATCTTCGTTTGCAAATCGATCCCGGCCTATGGCAACCCTAAAACAGCAGCTACAACAGAAATTACAGCAGAAACTGTCGCCCCAGCAAATACAGTTAATCCGCCTCCTCGAACTCACCGAAATCGAGTTTGAAGAACGGGTACAACAAGAGTTGGTCGATAACCCGGCTTTGGAAGAGGGGCGAGAAGAGAGCCTCGACAATCTGCACGAGTTCGATGCCAACGCCGACGAAGATGGTAATCCGGGAGAGTCGGCCGAAGAACTCACTTTGGGAGACTACCGCGATGAAGACGACATTCCCGATTATCGTCTCGAAGCCGATAATTTTTCGAGAGACGACCGCAAAGAAGAGATTCCATTCGTCTCGGCATCGTCGTTCCACGATTTTCTCGAAAGCCAGTTGGGTGAACTCTCGCTCGATGAAGCCGACCGGCAAATCGCCCAATACATCATCGGGAATATCGACGACAACGGTTATCTGCAAAGGCCCATACAGGCCATTTCGGACGATCTCATTTTTCAAGTGGGGTTGGACGTTCCCGTAAGCCAAGTCGAATCCATTCTACAAACAATCCAAGAATTTGAACCGGCAGGCGTCGGCGCCTCGAATCTGCGAGAATGTTTGCTGCTACAACTCGAACGCCACGACGCAACCCCAGCTAACTTGTTGGCCTATAAAATTATCGACCAAATGTTCGACGAGTTCTCCAAAAAGCATTACGACAAAATCATGCGCCAATGTAATGTCGGCGAAGAAGAACTCAAACAGGCCATACGCGAAATTACCCTGCTCAACCCCAAACCCGGCAGCGCATGGAACAACAGCTACTCGGGAAACTCCGAGCACCACATTATCCCCGACTTCTATGTCGAGGCACAAGACGGAGAGCTCTCCATCGGATTGAACAACTCCAATATCCCCGAATTGCATGTAAGCCGCGATTACCAAGAGATGTTCACCGATTACTCTTCAAACAAACAGAACCAAACCCGAGAAAAACGCGATGCTCTCTTGTTTGTCAAACAGAAACTCGACGCCGCACAATGGTTTGTCAATGCCGTCAAGCAACGGCAGGAGACCCTGCTCTCCACCATCAAAGTAATCGTGGAACTGCAAAAGGAATTCTTCCTTACCGGCGACGAACGCAACCTCAAACCCATGATCCTGAAAGATGTGGCCGAACGCACCGGATATGATATTTCTACCATTTCGAGGGCCAGCAACAGCAAATATGTGCAAACAAACTTCGGTATCTATCCGTTAAAATATTTCTTCTCCGAGTCCATGCAAAACGATGCGGGAGAAGAAGTCTCGACCAAAGAGATAAAACGGCTGTTGCAGGAACTGGTCGAACACGAGGACAAGCGGAAACCCCTCTCGGACGACCGCTTGTGCGAGCTTTTGCAACAAAAAGGTTACCCGATTGCCCGGCGTACCGTAGCCAAATATCGGGAACAGCTATCCATACCGGTAGCCCGGTTACGAAAAGAAATTTAAAACGAATAAAACTAAAACGACACATGAAACAACTGGCCACGATATTCTCGACCGTATTTCATCCGCTGCTCATGCCCACCTACGGCATCGCCATTGCATTGTTCACCTCGTACATGCGCATCTTCGGCGACCGGTTGTTGGGTATTATCATCATAGGCGTACTGCTCACCACCTGCATCTTGCCGGCCTTGGGTATATTCATTCTCTATAAAACCGGACAAATAAGCGATTTCAGGCTGCACAAACGTACCGAACGAACCGTCCCCTATATCATCAATTTCGCCTGCTATATAGCTTGTTATTTCTACCTTTACCGGTTCGGAATCCCCAATTGGATACTCTCGTTTGTGGCCGGAGCTATCGTCTCGCTCATCATCTCCTTATTTATCAACCGGTACTGGAAGATAAGCGCACACATGGTGGCCGCCGGTTCCATGGTCATGCTGGTCTTTCTCATGAGTTTCTACAAACTCATGCTATCGCCCTACATATTCCCCTTACAAATCGCCACAATCTTGCTCGCCGGCGTGATAGGGTCCTCCCGCATTTTACTCAAACGCCATACTCTCGGACAGGTAGGAGCCGGATTTGCATTGGGGATCGTCTGCTGCGGGAGCTTATTCTTCCTTTTTATATAATCACCGATAAAACATAACCACTATGAAACCGATTGTAAGTATAATCATGGGGAGCACATCGGATCTCCCTATCATGGAAAAAGCAGCCAAATTGCTCGACGAATGCGAAATTCCTTTCGAGATGCTCGCCTTGTCGGCCCACCGCACTCCGGCCGAAGTCGAGGAGTTTGCCAGAAATGCCAAAAACCGGGGCATAAAAGTGATTATCGCCGCTGCCGGTATGGCCGCTCACCTGCCCGGCGTCATCGCCGCCATGACACCGCTGCCTGTTATCGGGGTTCCCATCAAATCGGGGATGGAGGGCCTCGATGCCCTGCTCGCCATCGTACAGATGCCTCCCGGAATACCCGTGGCTACCGTCGGGATAAACGCCTCGCTCAATGCGGCCATTCTCGCTACCCAGATTTTGGCAAACGGAGATGAAACCATCGCAACAAAAGTCGAGGCCTACAAAGCCGGACTGACCCAGAAGATCGTAGCCGCCAACCGTGAACTCGCCGAGGTAAAATACAAATTCAAAACCAACTGACCACACAACCCATTTCCGTTTCTTTATCATGGATTACTACAATTATCATCGCCGCAAAAGCAGTATCGTACACATCGGTGATACCCCACTCGGGGGCGAATATCCCATACGCATACAATCGATGACCAATACCTCTACACTCGACACCACAGGCAGTGTAGAACAATGTATCCGCATCATTCAGGCCGGAGCCGATTATGTGAGGCTCACCGCACAAGGGGTAAGAGAGGCCGAAAACCTCGGTGAAATCAAGCAGGCATTAATCGCCCGAGGTTATCGAACACCCCTCGTCGCCGACATTCATTTCAACCCCAAAGCGGCCGATGCCGCAGCCTGTACCGTAGATAAAGTACGGATAAACCCGGGTAACTTCGTAGATAGCGCCCGCACCTTCAAACAAATTAATTATACCGACGACGAATATGCGGCCGAACTGCAACGCCTCAGAGACCGGTTTGTCGCCTTCCTGAACATCTGCAAAGAACAACATACCGCTATTCGGTTAGGGGTCAACCACGGCTCACTCTCCGACCGTATTATGAGCCGCTACGGCGACACCCCCGAAGGAATGGTCGAGTCGTGCATGGAATTTCTAAGAATCTGCCGGGAAGAAAATTTCGACGATGTAGTCATCTCCATCAAGGCCTCCAACACGGTAGTCATGGTGCAAACCGTGCGGCTGCTTATTAAAAGAATGAATTCGGAAGGCATGAGTTACCCTTTGCATCTGGGTGTTACCGAAGCCGGAGACGGAGAAGACGGACGCATAAAATCGGCCGTAGGTATAGGCACACTGCTTGCCGACGGAATCGGCGACACCATACGGGTATCATTGAGCGAAGCACCGGAAGCCGAAGTCCCCGTAGCCCGCAAACTGGTTGATTACATAACGCGGAGAGCCGGACATACTCCCATTGCAGCCCCCCTCATCTCTCTCGAACAAATCGCTTCCCGGCAAAAAGATCTTTGCGAAACGATCGGCAGGGGACAACAACCCGTCGTTATTGCCGACGGAATACCCGAAGAGGGAACGAAAGCCGATTTTTACTACACCCGTGACAAGGCTTCAAACGGGAACGCCCGATATATCGTCGATTATCGCCATTATCATGGCGAAACAAACACATACCCGTTATTCCGGGCAACCGAATTGGACAAACTGGAAGGAGTAAAAGCTCCCATTCATTTCCTGCAAGCCGATACTGCCGAATTGTCGGAAGAACTACTTGACCAACTCTCCCGGGAAACCAACGTCGTACTTCTCCTTTCGTCGCACCACACCAATCCGGTAGGCGACATACGTGCAGCCTTGGCCCGTCTCGCCATGACCGGCAACAAACTGCCGGTCGTACTGATGGTCCACTACCGAGAAGCAAATAGCGAAGATTTGCAAGTGAAAGCAGGAGCCGATTTCGGCCCTTTCCTGCTCGACAACCTCATCGATGGCATATTCCTCCGCAACGAAGGAGAAATCCCTGCACAAAGCCTCATAAGCTATATGTTCACGATTCTGCAAGCCGCCCGCAAACGGTTCAGTAAGACAGAATATATCTCCTGCCCGAGTTGCGGCCGCACGATGTTCGACCTGCAAACGACGATAGCCCGTGTCAAAGCGGCCACCTCGCACCTCACCGGGCTCAAAATAGGTATCATGGGGTGTATCGTGAACGGCCCCGGCGAAATGGCCGATGCCGATTACGGATATGTAGGCGCCGGCCGAAACCGGGTGAGCCTCTACAAAGGCAAAGCATGTATCGAAAAAAACATACCCGAGGAACAAGCTATCGAAAAACTTATCGCCCTTATCAAAGTGAACGGCGATTGGTGCGACCCCGTTTAAAAACGACTGCCCGACTCCATGAACAACAAAAACGACATTCACAAAGAACTGGCCTCGCTCCCCGTAGGGAAACTACTATGGAAATATTCCGTACCGGCGATTGTAGGTACCATGGTCATGTCGCTCTACAATGTCATCGACCGTATTTTCATCGGGCAAGGCGTGGGCCCCGATGCCATATCGGGGTTGGCTCTCACCTTTCCCATCATGTCGCTTTCGGGAGCTATCGGTATGTTGGTGGGACAAGGCGCGGCGGCCCGCATCTCCATCGTAATGGGACAAGACGACAAGGTGAAGGCCGAAAAGATTCTGGGCAACAGCTTGATTCTCTCCATCACCTTTGCATTGTGCTACCTCTCCCTCTTTGTCGTGTTCATGGACGACATCCTACGCAGTTTTGGAGGCAGCGACCGCACCATACCTTATGCCCGTGAGTTCCTGCTCTATATCATGCCGGGAATGCTCTGCACCAACTTGTGTTACAGTTTCAACAACATGATGCGAGCCTCGGGCTATCCCGGCAAAGCGATGTACACGATGCTCATCGGAGCCTTCTCCAACCTCATTCTCGCCCCCGTCTTCATTTTCGGACTCAAATGGGGTATCAAGGGTGCGGCCATCGCTACCGACATAGCCATGACCATTTCGATGATATTCGTGATGTCGCACTTCTGCAACCGCCACAGCGAAGTGCGGTTCCATCGCCGGTATTTCAAACTCGAATGGACGATTCTCATCAACATCGTCTCCATCGGATTGTCACCCTTCCTTGTCAATATAGCCAGCAGTATCATCAACGCCATCATCAACACCTCGCTCTACCGATATGGAGGCGACGAGGCAATAGGAGCATTCGGTATCTTCAACAGCTACGCTACATTAGTAGTCATGCTCATCATCGGGCTGTGCCAAGGCATGCAGCCGGTCGTAGGCTACAACTACGGTGCCGGCAACTACGACCGCATGAAAAAGGCTTTCAAGATTACCTGCGTCGTAGCGACGCTCTGTACCACCATCGGGTGGTTAGGCTCGACCTTCTTACCCTACTACATCATACGGGCCTTCACCACCGACGCCCACCTCATCGACGTAGCCATACACGGCATACGCATTGCCATGGGGGTATTCCCCATCGTGGGAATCCAAATAGTCACCACCAACTTATTCCAATCGCTGGGCATGGCCTCCAAATCAATCTTCCTGAGCCTCACCCGGCAAGTCATCTTCCTTATCCCCTTATTGCTCATTTTCCCCCGCATATACGGGTTGAACGGCGTATGGGGAGCCATGCCGGTAGCCGATGCCATAGCAACAGCCATTACCTTATTGATGCTTTGGAGCGCCAATAAAAAGTTGAAAGAGAGAGAACCCGCAAACATTCTGAAATAAAAAAGCGGGGTTATCTCAACGACAAACCCGCTTTCACTTACATAAAGATTTCTATTTTTTCATCACCGGAATCTCACGGTTCATACTTTGCTCCAAGGAAATAAGCGTTTCTGTCGAAACAACCCCATGGATATGCTGTATCTTATCATTGAGCAACTCCATCAAATGCTCGTTATCACGGGCATACAATTTACAAAGCATGGTGTAAGGGCCCGTCGTAAAATGGCACTCTACCACTTCGGGAATCTTTTCGAGTTCGGGAACGACATCGCGATACATCGACCCCTTTTCCAATTTCACTCCTATATAGGTACAAGTCCTGAATCCCAAAGATTTAGGATTAACATGATACCCCGAACCGGTAATCACATGCATATCGATCATACGCTGTATGCGTTGATGAATGGCTGCACGGGAAACTCCACATTCGGCTGCTACATCTTTCGACGGGATACGAGCATTGCGCATTATAATTTCAAGAATTTGTCGATCAAGGTTATCTATCTTTTCCATAAAAAATTAATGTATAAATCATTTTGCGACAAAAATATCATTTCTTTTTAAATACACACCTATATTTTCAATATTTTTTGACAAAAAGATAGCGACTCCACCGCTTTTACATTTTCCCTCGGCAACTACCCCGAAACTTCCTTCGGGACAAAAATCGTCTCTTGCCTACGATACTATGAAAATTTGTTAAATCCTTTCTTTTTTTTGACTGTTTCAACTGAATTAGTTATCATTGCAATTAACAGAGCTGTTAAATAAATTATCTTCATGGAATCAAAGAAACAAAACAGTAAAAGGAAAAATACAGAAGGAGCCATCATGGCCGCAGCCGAAGAGTTATTCTTGGAAAAGGGATACTGGCTGGCAACAACTACCGAAATCGCACGTCGGGCCGGAGTAACCCACGCCATGCTCCATTATTATTTCCAAACCAAGGAACAGATATTTTTCAAAGTATTGGACAAAAATCTGCATGATCTCTTCTCATCTGTCAGAAACGCCATGTCAACAGAAAACATCTCGTTTTGGGAAAATTTGAAAGGTGGTGTGGATCAATTATCGGAATTCCTTTCCCAACATCGCCAATTGGTGAGTTTCCTTTACGATGTGGCACGGCACAGCCCCGAACTCCTGCAACGCTATCAAGAAAGCACCGTAAATCTGCTCTATGGTTTGGCCGGTCACCATAAAGTATTGCTCGACCGTGAAGTCCGGTCAAACCGGTGTAACCCTATCACCTTTGAACAATTGTTCTTAGATATTGTCACCATGTGTTTCTCGACCTATATGTTCCTGCCGGTTATAAACCCGATAGTAAACATGTCCGAAGAAGAGACCGACCGATTCTTGAAAAGACGGCATGAAGAGATTATCGCTCTTCTGCATCATCGTCTTTATGGAGAGTGCAAGACTGTACCATAAAGGCTCTACATAGGATTTATTGGAGGACAAGCCGATTTAACACAAAAATTTAGCAGGAGGTTTATGTTTATGAGGGAATGGAAAGTTTTTATAATATGTTGCTGCATCGGGAGTCCGGTCACTGCACAGGTAACGTTGACCGAATGTATCGAAAAGGCTCGGAACAATTATCCGCAAATCAAAGAACTCGACCTCATTCGGGAAGCCGAGAAGTACGATTTGTCAACCGCCAGCCAAAGCTGGTTGCCGCAATTGACCATATCCGGTAAAGCCCAATACCAGTCCGACGTCGTTGAAATGCCATTCGAAATACCCGGATTCGATTTCAATCTGCCACACGACCAATACTCGTTGGTAGGCGAAGTGAGTCAAACGATTTGGGACGGAGGAACCACCGCCAGTAAAAAAAGAATGTTGCAGGCCGATGCCGATATACAAAGCAAACAGTTGGAGGTCTCCCTGTACAGCATCAGACAACGGGTAGAAAATATTTTCCTCGGCATTCTCCTGATTGATAAACAAATCGCCCAAAACGAGATTGTCATCAAAAGTCTGCATCGCAATCGCGAAAGCGTTCAAGCCGGTATCGAACATGGCATATCTTACAAATCGGATTTGAATGTCGTCGATGTAAATATTCTCAATTACAAACAGACGATTTCGGCATTGGAATCGGACCGGAAAGCCTATGTAACCATGCTCGGGAGACTTACCGGCGAAGACCTTTCACAAGTAAAATTCGCCGAGCCTTCGATGGATTTGCCTATCGATACGGCCGCGCTTTCCCGACCGGAACTACAACTCTACAAAGCACAGTTGCAACAGATTCAGGTACAACGTCAAGACTTGCAGACCAATCTGTATCCCAAACTAAATCTTTCTTTGCAGGGCGGAATCGGCCGGCCGGGCCTGAACATGTTGAAAAACGAATTCGAGCCCTATTATACCGTAGGGGTAAAACTGCAATGGAACTTGGGGGCTCTCTATTCCCGCAAAAACGACATACGCAAAATCGCCATACAGAAGGAGCAAATCGAACGCGAACAAGAGACTTTCCTATTCAATACCATGCTCGACGTGACCGACCAATTGAACGAGATTCACAAAGCCGAAGATGTGCTGAAACAGGACCAAGAGATTATCCGACTGAGAGAGGATATCCGGCAAGCCGGCGAAGAGCAGTATAAACAGGGGGTAATCATGATGACCGATTTGATGGACATGATCGACGATGAATTTAATGCCAAAGTGACCCAATCGCTTCATCAGGTACAACTGATTATGGCCATCTGCAACCTGAAAAACACACTCGGACAACAATAAATCAAAACCACATAAACGATAACAATATGAGAAACACAACGTTATATGCAATTATCACGGTAGCGGCATTGAACCTCGCAAGCTGCTCCGACCGTACCCGCGACTTCGATGCCTGCGGACAAATAGAGGCTACCGAAGTTCTCGTTTCGGCCGAGGCCAACGGCCGAATCGTATCCTTGCAACTGACCGAAGGCGACAAACTGGCCGCAGGTAAAGAGGTGGGTGTTATCGACTCTGTGCAAACCTATTTGCAGAAGAATGAGCTGCTCCGAAAAAAATCAAACGCACAGACCAAACTGGTGGACATCGACCGGCAACTGGCGTCCCAATATGCACACCTCAAAAATTTGCAAACCGATTACGAACGTTATAAAGCTCTCGAAGCCAAAGATGCCGCCACCCAAAAACAGGTTGACGATTTATTCTCGCAAATCGCTGTAACCGAACGTGAAATCTCGGCAAAAAAACAAACTTACGAGCAAAACAACGCCGGAATCCGGGAAGAGATTGCCTTGTACGAGGTACAAATTGCCGAAAAAGAAGACCAATTGAACAAATGCCGTATTGTCTCTCCAATCGACGGGACAGTACTGACCAAATTTGCCGAAGAAGGAGAATTGGTAACCTCCGGCAAATCGCTCTTCAAACTGGCTGATATGGACCAAGTATATGTGCGGGCCTATCTCACCACCGCCCAACTTGCCGACGTGAAACTGGGCGACGAGGTGCAAGTCACCATCGAGGACGGGACGAACAATCCCCGCCGATACGACGGGCAATTGATTTGGATTGCCGACGAAGCCGAGTTTACGCCCAAAAATATCCAAACCAAAGACGAACGGGCCGATCTGGTATATGCAGCAAAAGTATCGCTCAAAAACGACGGTTATCTGAAACTGGGCATGTATGCTTATCTTCTTTTTAAATAAAAACGATAAAAGATGATAGAAGCAATAAAAGTGGAAAATGTGAGCAAACACTACGGTGCTTGCGTGGCTTTGGACCACATCTCTCTCGGAGTACAGCCGGGAGAGATTTACGGACTGATAGGCCCCGACGGAGCCGGCAAAACCACGTTGTTCCGCATTCTGGTGACATTGCTTTTACCCGATAACGGGAAGGCGCTTGTCGAAGGTCTCGACGTAGCGCGCGATTATATGGCCATACGACGGAATATCGGATATATGCCGGGGCGGTTTTCGCTGTATCAAGACCTCACGGTGGCCGAAAATCTCGACTTTTTTGCAACCATGTTCGGGACTTCGGTGGCCGAAAACTATCAAAACATCAAAGAGATTTATGCGCAAATCGAGCCCTTCCGTGACCGGCGGGCAGGACAACTCTCGGGTGGCATGAAACAGAAACTGGCGTTATGTTGCGCTTTGGTCCACCGTCCATCGGTTCTTTTCCTCGACGAGCCGACCACCGGGGTCGATGCCGTCAGCCGTAAGGATTTTTGGAACATGCTCTACCGAATCCGCAAAGCCGGGGTGACCATTTTGGTCTCTACTCCCTATATGGACGAAGCTTCGCTCTGCGACCGCATCTCCTTGATACAAAAGGGGCGCATCATCAAAACCGGAACTCCCGAGGAGATCGTAGCCCAATATCCCCACCGTTTATTCGGTGTATCGGGAAATCCGGCATATCCCCTGTTAAAATTCCTGCGCCGGTCGCCCAACGTACTCCGCTGTTTTTCGTTCGGTTCGGAACACCATGTGGCTGTTTCTCCCGGGCAAACCGGTCGAGAAGATTTGTTGAAGCAGATTCAAGACGCCGGATTCCGGAACGTGACCGTGCGGGAAATCAACCCCAATATCGAAGATTGTTTCATGGAACTGGCAAAAGAGGAAGGACAAAAGTCGTGAATGAGAAGAAAGATATTATCGTAGTCAACGAGTTGACCAAAAAGTTCGGCAACTTTACCGCAGTCGATCACATCAGTTTCGAAGTGCGGCAAGGAGAAATATTCGGTTTCCTCGGAGCCAACGGCGCCGGGAAAACCACAGCCATGAAAATACTTTGCGGGCTGAGCCTTCCCACCTCGGGAGGCGGGACGGTAAACGGTTATGATCTCAGCCGCGACCAAGAAAAGATAAAACGGAATATCGGGTACATGAGCCAGAAATTCTCACTCTATTCCGATTTGAAGGTATGGGAAAATATCCGACTCTTCGGCGGAATCTACCGATTGAGCGGGAAGTCCATAAAAGAGAAAAGCGACGCCATGCTCCGCTACTTGAACATGACCGATCTGAAAGACGAACTGGTCGGAGACCTGCCGTTGGGCTGGAAACAGAAACTGGCTTTCAGCATCGCCATGATACACAACCCCTCCATCGTATTTCTCGACGAACCCACCGGGGGTGTCGATCCTGAAACCCGGCGGCTGTTTTGGGACTTGATTTACGAAGCAGCCGAAAGCGGTACCACAATATTTGTCACTACCCACTATATGGACGAAGCCGAATATTGCGACCGGGTATCGATCATGGTCGATGGTGTCATTGCCGACTTAGACGCTCCCGCCGCATTGAAACAACGCTACCAAGCAGCCGATATGGATACGGTATTCCGCCAACTCGCCTATCAGGCAAAAAGAGAGTGAAGCCATGAAAGAGTTTTTTTCGTTCATAAAAAAGGAGTTTCAACATATATTCCGGGACAAGAGAACCATTCTTATCGTTCTGGTCATGCCCATCGTGCAGATTATATTGTTCGGCTTTGCGGTAAGTACCGAAGTCCACAACGCCCGTGTTGACATCGTAGGCGATAGCCAAGACCCTGCGGTGAGACAGATTGCCGAGAGAATCGAACAAAATCCCTATCTGCATGTAACTGCCGTATATGAATCGGCCTCCGCCGTATCGGAACGGTTTCGCAAGGGGAAAGCCGATGTCGCCGTTTGTTTCGAACGCAACTTTGACGAGCGATTACGCCATTACGGGAAAGCCTCCGTTCGTCTGCTCGGCGATGGCTCAGACCCAAACACAGCCCAAGTCATTGTCAATTATGTAAACGGGGTACTATCCGAAGTACAAGCCGACTTGAACAATTCGGGGGGCACACGACAAGCTACATTCCCCCACGTACAATATATGTACAATCCGGCCATGCTCTCTTCCTACAACTTCGTTCCCGGCGTAATGGGCCTGATTCTGATGCTGGTCTGCTCCATGATGACGGCCATCTCCATTGTCCGTGAAAAGGAAAGCGGCACAATGGAGTTATTGCTTGTTTCGCCCATGCGACCCGTAGGCGTAATCATCAGTAAAGCAATC
This sequence comes from uncultured Barnesiella sp., assembly GCA_944320995.1. GTDB lineage: Bacteria > Bacteroidota > Bacteroidia > Bacteroidales > Barnesiellaceae > Barnesiella. Next base: position 78,655 of record CALUJQ010000002.1, read on the forward strand.
CCCTATCTGGTGTTGTCGCTGGTCAATTTAGCGACGATTCTGTTGCTCTCCCGATTTGTCCTCGGTGTGCCGTTACGCGGCAACTTACTCCTTTTATTAGGCATTTCGGTACTCTTTATTTTGGCCTCTTTGGGTGTCGGGTTGCTCATCTCGGTGATTTCGGCAACGCAAAAAACAGCCTTGCTGATTTCGGGCATGGGATTGACCATGCCCACAATGATTTTCTCGGGCATCATATTCCCCTGCGAAAGCATGCCCGTAATATTGCAATATGTCTCCGACATTATCCCGGCCAAATGGTATGTCATCATGGTAAAGAAGGTCATGATCGAGGGCGTAGGAGTCACTTACATTTATGGAGAATTTCTGATTTTGCTGGCAATGACCATATTTCTGCTGGCAATCAGTGTGCGATTATTTAAAAGACGGTTATAACCAAAAAGGAGGGTCGTTCTATGGTTCTGTTGTATTTGCTGGAAAAAGAATTCAAGCAGTTTTTTCGGGATCCCGGGTTGCCCAAGATGGCCATCGCCTTCCCGATATTGATGATGCTTGTGTTTCCCTATGCCGTGAGTATGGAAATTCGGAATATCAATCTGGTTGTAGTAGATAACAACCGGTCGGTAGCTTCGTCCGACTTGATTCAAACCTGCACCTCTTCGGGCTACTTCAACCTGATCAACATCTGCGATGATCCCACATGGGCCATGCAACAGATGGATAAAAACCGAGCCGACGCCATCTTGACCATCGAATCGGATTTTGACCGTTGTTTAGAGCGCGGAGAAGAGTTGCCCGTGGGGATTAAAGTGAACACGATCAATGGGACGAAAGGAAGTATCGGTGCCGGCTATCTCACCTCGTGCGTGCGTCGTTATTACGCCGAGAAATCTCCCCGGATACAACAAAATTACACGGCTGGCCCTCAACTCGACATCTCGTCCAAATATTATTTCAATCCATATCTCGATTACAAACAATTCATGGTCCCTGCGCTTATCGCCATTGCCATCACGATGCTGACGGGATTCTTCCCAGCGCTCAATATCGTCAGTGAAAAAGAACGGGGGACAATCGAACAAATCAATGTGACACCGGTCAACCGAGGCGTTTTTATCCTTTGCAAGCTCATTCCCTATTGGGCCGTCGCATTTTTCGTCCTCACCGCCTGCCTACTCATTGCCCGGCTGGTGTTCGATTATTCCTGTGTCGGTTCGTTAGGGTTGATGTATTTATTTACCGCTTGTAATATTTTGGTGACATCGGGCATGGGCTTGCTCATCTCCAATTACAGCGACAATGCCCAACAATCCATGTTCATCACTTGGTTTTTCATGATGGTCTTCATGCTTGTGAGCGGCATTTTCACCCCCATTGCCTCTATGCCCGGCTGGGCACAAGCAATTACCTACCTGAATCCCATGCGCTACTATGCCGACGCGATGCGGGCCATTTACATGAAAGGGAGTACACTGGCCGACCTATGGGCCGATGCGGCAGGGCTGTTGGCTATCGGCACAACAATGGTCGTATGGGCCATATTGAGCTACAAGAAAACGACTTGACGCAGTACAAAAAAAGAGAGCCCGGTTTGCACCAAGCTCTCTTAATCGGGTATCGAACTTCCATAGCGGGTAGCCTCTAATGGCCCACCCGACATACCGAAGGATCAATCTTTCTCTTATTTAACAATATCCAAAATCTCTACCTCGAAGACGAGTACCGAGTTGGTCGGGATTTTGTCGCCACCGCCACGAACACCGTAGCCCAGTTCGGCAGGGATATACAGGATATATTTGCCACCTTTTTGCATCAACTGCAAACCTTCGCCGAAACCTTTAACTACACCGGCAGGCGAGAATGTTGCGTTGGCGTTGGCATCGAATTGAGTTCCATCGATCAATGTACCTTTATAAGATACTTTTGCACGTTGGTTCGATTGAATTTTATCGCCTGTTCCCGCTTTAACGACCTTGTAGAGCAAGCCCGATTCGGTCTTTACGACACCCTCTTCTTTGGCTTTTTCAGCAAGGAAAGCCTCGCCTTTTGCCAAATTCTCTTTGGCTTCGGGAGTCTCGGCCAAACGAGCAAGTTCTTCTTTTTCCTTAGCTTCTGCGGCAGCTCTGAAAATAGCATCGAGTACCGAGTTGGCTTGCATGGCCGGAATCAACAACGTCGTATCGCCCTCCATAGCTTGCTTGTATGCTTGAACAAATGTAGGAATATCGACTTCTACGCCGGTCCCTTGTTTGATATTGTTCAACATCTCTTTGATATAAAGTCCTTGGCTCAATCCCATTTCATAGGAACGTTGAGTAGAATCGGTTTTCAACGCAGCGACCAAGCCTTTCATAAAGTCGTTAGGATCGATGCCTTTCAACTGTTCATACATGCCTGATTTCATAGCTTCGCCAAAACGGGCGCCATTCGAAACGCCCAATGCATAACTTGCACTATCTGCTGCATTTTCCAATTTAGTAGCGGTTTTGTTTCCGCAAGACGACATTGCCGTTAAACCGGCGAGTGCCACACAAAATAAAATAGTCTTTTTCATTTTTATTGGGTAAATAATTACAATATTTTTATGAGTTCAACTTCAAAAACAAGAGTTGCATTCGCCGGGATACTCCCTCCGGCACCCTGCTCCCCATAGGCCAATCCCGAAGGGATATACAGTTTCCAACGCGAGCCTTCGGGCATCAACTGCAAAGCCTCTACCCACCCGGGTATCACTTGGTTTACACCAAATACAGCCGGAGTCCCCCGTTGTATCGAACTGTCAAATACTTGTCCGTCGATCAATGTGCCATGATAATGGCATTGAACTCTGTCGGTTGCTTTCGGTTTGCGGCCTTTCCCTTCGGCAAGTACCTCGTATTGCAACCCGCTGGGGAGTGTCACCACACCGGGACGCTTGGCATTCTCGGCCAAAAATTTCTCACCGGCACGTTTGTTTTCTTCGGCAATCTGTTCTTGCAGATTCGAAAAAAACTCGTTGATTATTTGCTTCGCCTCATCGAATGTGATTTCCGGCTTTTCCTGTTTATATACAGCCTCTACACCCTTGGCAAAATCCTCGACATTCAACGACTTGATGCCCGAGCCTAAAAAATTATGCCCCATGCTGAGACCTAATGAATAACTTAATTTGTCCATTTTTCTTTTTTTCTATTTATTTTTAAGCAAATATTATAACAATATTTGCGTGGCGAAGATAGGGCTTTTATAATTAATTCAATAAATTCCTCTTAAAAAAAAACATAATTCCGTGAGAATAACTGTTTTTATCGACTTACCGTATAATATTTTCATCAATTCTCTTGCGTTCATCGGCTATTTATCCTAATTTTAGGTGTATTGTTTTTTGCATCGGGAATCTATTATCTAAATAACAATTGTCATGAAAAAGAAATTGGTTGTATTGACAGGCGCGGGCATGAGCGTGGAAAGCGGGCTCTCCACATTTCGTGACAGCGGAGGACTGTGGGACCGTTACCCCGTAGAAGATGTCGCCACTCCCGAAGGCTGGGAAAAGAATCCGGCTTTGGTACAAGAATTTTATAACACGCGACGTAAGGAATTACTTTCTATCGAGCCGAATCAAGGACATATAGGTCTTGCCTCGCTCGAAAAGGATTACGACGTGACCATCATTACCCAAAACGTGGACAATTTGCACGAGCGGGCAGGAAGCACAAAGATCATACACCTGCACGGCGAGTTGACCAAAGTGCGTTCGGTCAAAAACGAAAGCCGAATATACGAGCTATCGCCCGACCACTATGAGATTGCTCCCGATGAAACCGATTCGTACGGCGACCGGTTGAGGCCTCATATCGTATGGTTCGGCGAAGCCGTTCCCATGATAGAACCGGCTATCGATATTACCGAACAGGCCGACATATTCGTCGTGATAGGCACCTCGCTCAACGTTTATCCGGCCGCCGGATTGCTCCGTTATGTACGGCCACAAGTCCCCATATATCTCATCGACCCGAAAGAGGTGAAAGTTCCGGTGAATCGTCCTGTCCACGTGATTCAAAAAGGAGCGTCGGAAGGAGTTGCCGAACTCATTCGCCTGCTACGCCAATAACTCCCGACCACAACATAACGGCCCGCCGATTTTTCGGCGGGCCGTTATGTTATATCGATTTCATTTCTCAAGAGTATCTCTCCTGCTGTTGCTTGATGGCATCTACCACATTGATGACATAATCGCCCAATCGCTCGCACTCCGAAATCATATCCATATAATAGATTCCCGACTGATACTCGTAATGCTTGTTGTTGATGTTCTCGATATTGGACACACGCAACTGGTTGCGATAATTATTGATTTCGCACTCTTTGTTGTATGAAACCATTATATCGTTCATGGCAGGCTCATTGGTCGAAAGCAAGGCCACCATATTGGAAAGAGCCTCGGAATTGAGTTTGAACATCGCATCGATATTATTGACAATCTCTTCGTTAAACTCGATATGAGAATCTTGTTTCCGTTGCAGCGTACGAGCCAAATTATAACAGCAATCGCCTATGCTCTCTATCTCGGTTACAATGGCGAGCATACTGTTTACCATCATTTTTCCTTCGAAACTCAATCGGCCGCCAACGACCCGATTCAAGAAGCCGGCGATTTCCAACTCCATGCGGTCACAAATCTGCTCATATTTCTCTATTCTATTGTATAATTTCAAATAGGCTTCGCTCCCCTCCTTCTCATGCAACAGGTCCTCGACCATGCCAAACATACGCTGTACCCGCTCGGCATATACCGCAATCTCTTGATGTGCTTGGGGCAAATTCAATTCCGAAGCCGACAACATTCCCCTCGAAATAAATTTCAACTGGAACTCTTCGTCGTTCTTGTCTTTTACCCGCACTAAACGAGTAACGATTTTCTCATATAGGCCTGTAAACCAAATCATAATAGTCACATTGATGACATTGAAAACCGTGTGGAACATCGACAATCCGAACGATACCGAAAACTGCATAGCGGCAAAATGTTCTCTTTGTTGCTCAAATCCGGGTGTATGAAGGGTCTCTCCATTATTCAAGGCATTTATCAACGCCGGATTTGCCTGCTCGTTGGCTGCTACAAACGACATCAATTCCGTCGGATTCCCCACTCCCAACGACGTGCATATCCACACGATAAAGCGAATGAACGGATAGTACAAAACCAATGTCCAAATCGACCCGAGTACATTGAACAACAAATGCCCCATTGCTGCCCGTTTAGCCGACACGTTCGCTCCGATAGAGGCCAACAACGGAGTGATTGTCGTTCCTATGTTACTACCCAAAATCAAAGCCGCAGCAATGTCAAAAGTAATCCACCCTTTGCTACACATAATCAACGAAATCGCCAATGTCGCACTCGACGCCTGCACGATCATCGTCACAATGGCACCTACGGCACAAAATATGAGTATCGATAAAAAGCCCAGCCGGGTATAAGAGGTCAAAAATTCAAATATCTCGGGATTACTCCTCAAATCAGGGACCGAATGGTTCAAATAGTCGAGCCCCATAAACAAGAACGAAAAGCCGATGAGAAACTCACCCCATGACTTGCGGGTACTGCTGCCCGAAAAAAGAAGAGGCACTCCTACTCCTATCAACGGCAATGCAAAAACAGTTATATCGACCTTAAACCCAAAAAGAGCGATAATCCATGCGGTGACCGTGGTCCCTACATTGGCTCCCATAATGACAGCCATAGACTGCCCCAATGACATCAACCCGGCATTTACGAAACTAACAACCATTACCGTCGAAGCCGACGAACTCTGGATCAATGCCGTGATTAAAATTCCGGTAAACATTCCTGAAAACCGATTCTTGGTCATGACTGCAAGAATATTGCGCAACCTGTCGCCTGCCACCTTCTGCAATCCTTCGCTCATGACCTTCATTCCATACAGGAACAAACCAACCGACCCGATCAAGGTCAAGAAGTCCAGAAATGTGTAGTCCATAAAAGTTTCTTAAATAGTTGTTTTATTGCCGTCTTTGTGGTATATTTATCTCTCAAACTTGCATCGAATGAAGCATTCGTTTGCAAATTTATACAAATAAAAATATTTGTACAGAGTAAAGATTATTGTTTTACTTTTATTAACTATCAAAACAGGTAGAGGCAATTACACCCTACAAACATTATGGAAAAAGAATCTTTTGACGTTTATTGTGTAAACAACCGAAAAACAATACGCGTAAATGGCGGCGAAAGCCTGCTCGAAATCTATCGGCTGGCAAACCTTCAACTGACCAATAGGCCCGTCTGTGCCTATGTCAACAACAAAACCGAAGAGCTAAAATACCGAGTATTCGGTCCTAAGGACATCGAGTTTCTCGACACCTCCAATCCTTCGGGTATGCGTACATACGTGCGCTCCCTTTGCTTTGTCATGTATAAAGCCATCAACGATATTTTCCCGGGAACAAGATTGCGCATTGAGCACTCCTTGTCCCACGGCTATTACTGTCTGCTCGACAACCAAAATGCAATAGAGCCCCATTCCATCGAAAAAATCAAGCGTCGTATGGCTCAAATCATCGCCGAAGACATTCCCTTCAAAAAGATAGAGTGCCACACCGACGAAGCAATCAAGGCTTTTCGCAAACAGGGCATGTTCGACAAAATAGAGCTGTTACAATCGACACACCAGCTATATACCCAATACCACACGCTCGATGGTTTGGCCGACTCCTATTACAGTTGGCTCACCCCTTCGACCGGATATTTGCAGGCTTTCGACTTGGTCAAGTACAACGGAGGGCTGTTGTTGGTCCCTCCAATACCCGGCAACCCCGAAAAACCCTCTCCGATAGAGCCACAAGAGAAAATGCTCCATGCCTTTAAAGAATACCTCACGTTCAACAAAATCATCGGATTAAGCAACATAGGCGACCTCAACAAAGTAGTGGAAACACGACAAGCAACCGACCTCATCAAGGTTGCCGAAGCCCTGCACGAGAAAAAAATCAGCAAAATTGCCGACGATATAGCCACACGTTACCACGAAAAAGGCACGCGCATCGTCCTCATCTCAGGACCCTCATCTTCGGGGAAAACGACTTTTTCAAAAAGGCTTTCCATTCAATTGATGACCAATCTGATCAAACCGGTAGCCATCTCTCTCGACAACTATTTTGTCAATCGCGAAGAGACGCCACGTGACGAATCGGGCGATTACGATTACGAATCGCTCTATGCGTTGGACCTCGACCTATTCAACAAAGACCTCAATCGGTTACTGCAAGGCGAAACGATTCAAATGCCCACATACAATTTCGAATTGGGAAAAAGGGAATATCGCGGCAACACGCTGAAACTGGACGAAGGGGCTGTCCTTATTTTGGAAGGAATACACGGGTTGAACCCCGACTTAACACCTCAAATCGAACCGCATCTCAAATATCGCATTTACGTTTCGGCATTGACCACAATCTCTATCGACGACCACAACTGGATACCCACAGCCGACAACCGGCTCCTGCGCCGTATTATCCGCGACTTCAAATACCGCGGAGCCTCGGCACAAAGTACCATTGCCCGATGGGGAAGCGTGAGACGGGGTGAAGAAAAATGGATCTTCCCTTATCAGGAAAACGCCGATGCCATGTTCAATTCGTCGTTGCTCTTCGAATTGGCCGTTATGAAAGACTATGCCCAACCTATACTCAGCGCTGTACCGCACAACTGCCACGAGTATGCCGAGGCCCATCGGTTGCTCCGGTTCTTGGGATACTTCCAATCTATCAATCAACGGGAAATTCCTCCGACATCGCTATTGCGCGAGTTCCTCGGTGGAAGCAGTTTCAAATATTGATCCACAAAAAAAGGCTCGATTCCATCGAGCCTTTTTCTATACCTTCCCACAAGTTTATTAGTGTTATTTTTCCCGCTCTATCGTATAATCCAATATCGAGACCAACGCATCGACGGTATCCGACGGCGAGAAATCCGACAACAACTCCACCGCCTCGTTGCGTATCCGCTTCATCGTTTCATAGGCATATTCAATACCGCCTTGGCCCTTCGCATATTCAATAAGGGTATTGACATGCTCCAAAGATAAATGCTCTTCGCTCAGCAGCAATTCTTTCATGCGCCGGTTCTCCTCGCCTGTCCCATGAGTTACCGCATAGATAAGCGGCAACGTTATTTTTCCCTCCCGCAAATCATTTCCGGTAGGTTTACCGATAACCTTATCCTCGTAATAATCGAATATATCGTCCTTGATTTGGAAACAGAGCCCCAATTTTTCACCGAAGAGACCCAACCGCTCTACCATTTCTGCCGGAGCATCGACCGACAACGCTCCTACCTGCATACAAGCATAAAACAACGAAGCCGTCTTGCGACGAATCACCTCGAAATAGGCCGACTCATCGAGCAAGTGATTGCGGGCATTGGACAACTGGTCGATCTCGCCCCGGGCCAAATCCCGGCCCAAAACGCCCAAGCAGGTAACAATCGGCATCTTTTTCGTCCTGATCGAGCAAGCCAAAGCGCACGACACAAAGTAATCGCCCACCAAAACAGCAATACGATTGTCATATAAATGGTTGATAGTAGGCAATCCGCGACGTTTTTGCGACTCATCGACCACATCGTCGTGAATCAGACTGGCATTGTGCAACATCTCCAACGATGCTGCTGCGTCGATTGCCTCACGGGGTACATCACCGAACAATTTCGCACACAGCAACACCAAAATAGGCCGAATCTGTTTACCTTTACTTTCGAGATAAACTTGAATCACCTCATTCATCAGAGGGCTATTCGTATGTAACGATTCGGTCAGAGTCTCATTCAACAGAGCAAGCTCGTTGGCGATAGGCTGCCGTATGATAGAAAGTTTGTCCATATTCATTTATTCTGGTGCAAAAATAGTAATAAAACAAAAGAATCCGTATTTTTATCGTAATTTTACCGCATTGTAAAGATGGTTTTTTAATTCTTATCTACAAATCGCATATCCTTATGCAAGAAAAACGATTATTTTTATTAGATGCCTACGCGCTTATTTACCGCTCGTACTATGCGTTTATCAAAAATCCGAGAATCAACTCCAAAGGTATAAACACTTCTGCCATTCTGGGGTTCGTCAATACACTCGAAGAACTGTTGAAAAAAGAGAACCCTTCGCATATAGCTGTCGGGTTCGACCCGCAAGGCCCCACATTCCGCCACGAAGCCTACGAACAATATAAAGCCCAACGCGAAGAGACTCCCGAAGTAATCCGCTACTCGGTCCCGATTATCAAAGAGATTATCCGCGCCTATAATATCCCTATTCTCGAAGTCCCCGGATTCGAAGCCGACGACGTCATCGGAACATTGGCCAAACTGGCCGAGAAGGAGGGATTCGACACCTACATGATGACTCCCGACAAAGACTACGGACAATTGGTTTCTCCCCACATCTTCATGTACCGTCCCAAATTCGGCGGCGATTTCGAAATACTGGGACCCGAGGAAATCAAAGCCAAATACAACATTCAATCCCCCGAACAGGTCATCGACATACTGGGATTGATGGGTGACAGTTCCGACAACATTCCCGGCTGCCCCGGAGTAGGTGAGAAAACAGCCGTTAAACTCATCTCCGATTTCGGAGGGATAGAAAACCTGTTGGCCCACACCGACCAGTTGAAAGGCGCTCTTAAAACCAAAGTCGAGGAGAACCGTTCGCAAATAGAATTCTCCAGATTTTTAGCAACTATCCGAACCGACGTTCCTGTTACCTTCGATGAAAAATCGCTCCGCCGAGAACCGGTTAACGGTGAAAAACTGAGGCCCATATTCGAAGAGTTGGAATTCCGTAACCTCACCGAACGGGTATTGGGCAATCAAGCTGCGGCCTCCGCCCCCAAACGGGTGGCACAACCTTCGCTTTTCGACCAGACCCCCGACCCCGAACCGGAAGAACTGGCTGCTGTCGAATCTACCTTGGCCGACATTTCATCGACTCCGCATACCTACCATTTAACCGACACAACCGAACAAATGTGGGACTTGGCGGCCCTACTCTCCTGCGCTCCGGCTTTTGCCTTCGACACCGAAACCACCGGTGTTGATCCCATGAACGTCGAGTTGGTAGGACTCTCTTTCGCCATCAAGGAACACGAAGCCTTTTATATCCCCATTCCCGAAGATCAGGAAAAAGCACGCGCGACAGTGAACATCTTCAAATCGGCATTGGAAAATCCCCGTTCTCTGAAAATCGGGCAGAACATCAAGTATGACTATATCGTCCTGCATAACTACGGTATCCACGTGAAAGGCGATTTCTTCGACACCATGGTCGCCCATTACCTGTTGCAACCCGAGCAATACCACAACATGGATTATCTGGCCAACATCTATCTTAAATATAAACCGGTTCCCATCGAAGAGTTGATAGGGCCCAAAGGGAAAAAACAACTCTCCATGCGGCAAGTCCCTGTCGAAGAGATATGCCGGTATGCCGCCGAAGACGCCGATATAACCCTGCAACTGAAAAACCGGCTCGAAAAGGAGCTGGCGGCCGAAAAGATGGAAAAACTTTTCTATGAGATTGAAATGCCTTTGACCCGGGTACTCGCCGATATGGAGATCGCCGGAGTAAATGTCGATATTACCGCACTGAAAAGTTCTTCCGATCTGCTCACCCGGCGGCTGGAAGAACTGGAACAGGAAATTTACCAACTGGCCGGAACCACCTTCAACGTCAGCTCGGCCCGACAAGTAGGCGAAATCCTTTTCGAACGGCTCAAAATCGACGAAAAGGCCAAAAAGACCAAAACCGGACAATACTCTACCACCGAGGAGATTCTCGAAAAACTGCGCTCCCGCCACCCCATTGTGGGCAAGATTCTCGACCAACGCGGCATTCGCAAACTGTTGAGCACCTATATCAACGCCTTGCCCGAACTGATTAACCCCAAGACGGGCAAAATTCACACCTCGTTCAACCAAACGATTACGGCAACCGGGCGACTCAGTTCGAGCAACCCCAATCTGCAAAACATTCCTATCCGTGATAACGAAGGGCGTGAAATTCGACGGGCATTCGTCCCCGACCCGGGGTGTACCTTTTTTTCGGCCGACTACTCCCAAATCGAGTTACGCATCATGGCCCATCTCAGCGGCGACCGCCACATGATAGAGGCCTTCCGCGAAGGGTCGGACATTCACGCCGCCACCGCCGCAAAAATCTACAAAGTACCTATCGACAAGGTAACTCCCGATATGCGGCGGAAAGCCAAAACCGCCAACTTCGGCATCATTTACGGCATCTCGGTATTCGGCCTCGCAGAACGGCTGAACATACCCCGAAGCGAAGCCAAAATCCTTATCGACGGCTATTTCGATAGCTATCCGCAAATCAAGGAATATATGAACAGAAGCATCGAAGTCGCTCGCGAAAAAGGGTATGTCGAGACCCTCTGCGGACGCAAACGAATGCTCCCCGACATCCACTCGCACAATAGCGTCGTGCGGGGCTATGCCGAGCGAAATGCCATCAATGCTCCCATACAAGGTAGTGCGGCCGATATTATCAAAATCGCCATGATACGTATCGCGCGTCGTCTCGAAGAGGAACATTTGCAAAGCCGCATGATTCTGCAAGTACACGACGAACTCAACTTCAATGTCCCTACCGAAGAGTTGGAACGCGTAACCGCAATCGTCTGCGAAGAGATGGAAAACGCCTATCCTCTGCAAGTACCCCTATTGGCCGACTTCGGGACTGGCACAAACTGGCTGGAAGCCCATTAAAGGGAAAAACGGGCCACGCGATATAGCCTTCGAAGAGAATAAATGCGTAATTTTGTTCCCGCTTAACGACGATTGACAAAGATGGATATTCAAAGTTTCTCTGCACTTTTCAACACGCCGGCGAGGCGTAAAGCCTTTTTGTCGCTGGTAACAGACAACCGAAAAAAAAATATCTTTATACAAGGCCTCGAAGGCTCTGCGACAGCACTCCTCTTTTCTTCTCTTTTGGATCACAAACAGGCTCATCTCATCATCGCCAACGATTTGGATGAAGCGGGTTATCTCTATAACGATTTGGTTCAGCTCAACGGCAACGAACGGGTACTCTTGTTTCCCTCGGGATACAAACGGGATATTAAATACGGGCAACCCGATCCCCCGTCCGAAATATTGAGAACCGAAGTTCTCAACCGGCTGAGTCAAAAAGGCGATGCCTTGCTGGTCGTCTCCTATCCCGAAGCCATTGCCGAAAAGGTTGTTCCTCCCCATACGCTGTCGGAACAAACCCTGCATATCGACAAAACAAAGAGATACGATATGGTTTCGCTCGCCGACCAACTGAGGGAGCAAGGATTTGAAGAGGTCGATTATGTGTACGAGCCGGGACAATTTGCCGTACGAGGCAGTATCCTCGACGTCTTTTCCTACACCAACGAACTGCCTTACCGTATTGACTTCTTTGGGAAAGAGGTCGAGAGTATCCGCACCTTCGAGGTCGAGACCCAGCTATCGAAAGAAAAACTCGACGAAGCCTATATCATCTCCAACGTATGTAATTGCGAAGTTTCGGGTATCTCGATACTCGATTTCATCGACAAAAATACACTTTTACTATGCCATAACCTGTCGTGGGTTATCGACCGGATTACAGCCATCGCCTCCGAATCGCTTTCGGAGCAAACCCTCATCGCCGAAGAGGGTGACCGGTATGCCATGCAGAAGATTATCGATGCCGACGCATTTAAACGAAAAATAATCGACTTCCGACGCATCGACTACGGAAATGCCAGTGAAGCCCCGGCCCCGGCCATCATCAGGTTCAACTGCACCCCACAAGGCATTTACCACAAGAATTTCGATCTGGTAAGCCAATCTTTTTCCCAATTCATCGAGAAAAAATACACCCTCTACATACTTAGCGACAGCGAAAAACAGATCGAACGCCTACAAGCCATCTTCGAAGAACGAGGCGAATCGATCACCTTCACTCCCGTATTAAAAACCCTGCACGAAGGATTTATCGACAATGACCTGAAAATTTGCTGTTTCACCGACCACCAAATTTTCGACCGGTTCCATAAATATACCCTCAAAAGCGAACATGCCCGATCGGGCAAACTGGCACTCTCGCTGAAAGAACTCAACCAAATAGAGGTAGGCGACTATATAGTCCACGTAGATCACGGCATAGGACGTTTCGGCGGATTGATCCGTACCGAAATCAATGGGAAGATGCAAGAAGTCATCAAACTCACCTACCAAAACGACGACATCATTTTCGTAAGTATTCACGCCCTTCACAAGTTGGCAAAATACCGCGCCAAAGAGGGCGAAGCTCCCCGCGTCAACAAACTGGGAAGCGGAGCATGGGAACGCATGAAAGAGAAGACCAAAGGCAAAATGAAAGAGATTGCCCGCGACCTCATCAAACTTTATGCCGCCCGCAAACAGGAAAAAGGGTTTGCTTTCTCGCCCGACTCTTTCCTGCAACAAGAATTGGAAGCCTCTTTCATCTATGAAGATACTCCCGACCAAATAAAATCGACAGCCGAGGTGAAAGCCGATATGGAGCGCGAGCGCCCCATGGACCGGCTCATTTGCGGCGACGTAGGTTTCGGGAAAACCGAAATCGCCATACGGGCGGCATTCAAAGCCACCTGCGACAACAAGCAAGTAGCCGTTCTCGTCCCCACCACCGTACTGGCATTCCAACACTATCAAACTTTCAAAGAACGGTTAAAAGAGTTTCCCGTCCGCATCGAATACCTCAGCCGAGCCCGCAAGGCATCGGACACAAAAGCAATCCTTAAAGACCTCGCCGAACGTAAAATCGACATCATCATAGGCACACACAAGCTCATCGGCAAGGATGTAAAATTCAAAGACTTGGGCCTGTTGATTATCGACGAAGAACAGAAATTCGGAGTCGCCGTCAAAGAAAAGCTCAAACAGATGAAGGTCAACGTCGATACCCTTACCATGTCGGCAACCCCCATACCCCGCACACTGCAATTCTCCTTGATGGGCGCACGCGACCTGTCGGTCATCTCCACCCCTCCGGCCAACCGATACCCCATTCAAACCGAAGTACACGCCTTCAACGACGATATTATCAAAGAAGCCATTAATTTCGAGATGAGCCGGGGAGGCCAAATTTTCTTTGTCAACAACCGTATTCCCCAACTATACGAACTCGAAAACACCATACACCGGCTCGTCCCCGATGCCCGTATCGTCATCGGCCACGGACAAATGCCCCCCGAGAAACTCGAACAGGCTATCATCGATTTCGTCAACTACGACTACGATGTGCTGCTGGCTACCACGATTATCGAATCGGGAATCGATATGCCCAACACCAACACGATTATCATCAACGATGCCCAAAATTTCGGATTGAGCGAACTGCATCAACTGCGAGGCCGTGTAGGCCGCAGCAACCGTAAGGCTTTCTGTTACCTCCTTACCCCGCCCCGGCACACCTTCTCGGTCGATGCCCGGCGACGACTGCAAGCCATCGAGAGTTTCTCGGAACTGGGAAGCGGCATACACATCGCCATGCAAGATCTCGACATTCGAGGCGCCGGGAATCTCTTGGGAGCCGAACAGAGCGGATTCATCGCCGATTTGGGCTACGAAACGTATCAGAAAATCTTGAAAGAAGCTGTCGAGGAATTGAAAAACGACGAATTCAGCGACCTCTACTACGGAAGTAACTCGGAAGCAAAACCCGAAGAATTTGTCTCGGAATGTACAATCGAATCCGATTTGGAAATTCTATTCCCCGCAGACTATGTACCGCAAGAATCGGAACGTATCTCTCTCTACCAAGAACTTGACAACATGGAACGTGAAAGCGATATACGCCAATTCTGCGAACGGCTCGAAGACCGGTTCGGACGTATCCCATACGAAGCAATGGAATTGATACGGGTCGTCCGGCTAAGGAGATTGGCCCGACAATTAGGTATCGAAAAAGTGGGCTTAAAACAGGGTTATATGTATCTTTATTTCGTCTCGGACGAGCATGTCGCTTACTACCAATCGGCCGCATTCGGCCGCATATTGGGCTTCTTGCAAAAGAATCCCAAGCAATGCAAATTGCGGGAGATAAACGGACGACGATCACTCTCGATAAAAGATATTATTTCGGTGGAATCGGCGGTTGAGGTGTTGCAGGAGATGTTGCAGACCGACCCGGTTTAACCGTATTTTCCTCTACGGCCGATTGCGATTTCATCGTGCCAACCGGGATTCCATACAATTCGTCGGGACGATGACCGGCTGTCAACAAGGCTGCATTGATGTAATCGCGACTCGACGGATTTTGGAACGGATAGAGACCAAACTGTGGCATGATAGCCGCATAATGTTCGAAAATTTCGGACTGTATCGACTCATAACTCACCCAATCGGTATTATTCGAGAAACAATACAGTTGCACGGGTAAGCCATTATCGGTAGGGTCGAGTGTTCGCACCATCAAAATCATTTGCCCGGCAATAAATTTATGTTGCTGCAAATAAAGAGTCATATAGGCCCTAAACAGCCCTAAGTTCGTTTCTATGGTTCCATTCACCAATCCCAAACTGTTTTGTGTATTTTCGATTGTCCCATGTTGCTGTTGAGAGCCTTTTTTCTCGATGAAATCGCGCAAAATATCGATTTTCTTCATTTCTTCCAAGAACTCAGGAGTACAGAATTTCACCGTACTTAAATCAATCGTAAACGATCGCATGATGCGTCGTCCTCCCGCTTCGACCATACCCCGCCAGTTTTGAACCTCGCCCGAAACAAGCGAATAGGGAGGCAAAGTCACAATGGTATTGTCGAAGTTCTGCACCTTCACCGTATCGAGAGAGACATCGATGACAATGCCGTTTACACTCCCTCCCGGCACTACAATCCAGTCACCGTTGCGAATCATGTCGTTTTGCGACAATTGCACCCCGGCCACAAAGCCCAAAATACTGTCTTTGAAAACCAACATCAACACAGCAGCAAATGCGCCTAATCCTGTAATCAAAGCCATGGGCGAACGTTCTATCAAAATCGATACGGTTACAATCACCCAAAAACCGGCAAGCAACCCTTTGATGATTTGAATCATTCCTTTCATGGGACGATTGCGCAAGGCCGTGCGGGGTGAATAGATTTTCCAAAAGACCGACAACTGCGTATTAATCGAGAAAACAATCACTCCCAACACATAAATCCAACTCAGTTTCTCGATAAGTTTCAAAAAAGCCGGTGTGCCATGGAAAGCAAACGGCAACAGAGCCAATATCACCAAAGGCGGAATAATATGGGTCATGCGAGTAAAAATATGCGCCTCAGCCAAACCTTTGATCAAACTGCTCCCCCGATACTGAGCCAACTTTTGAATCCCGTAAATTACGATTACCCGCAAGATACGTCCCACTACAATAGCAATCAAGAAGACCAAAACACTATACACAATTTGGGCCAATACTGGCGAGGACTCACCCGTAAACCGCAACAACAAGGTAGAGACCCACTCCATAAGCCGGTCGGCTATTTCATACGCTTTATTCATCGATCCTTTTTTCGATTAAAACACCGCTCCACTCTTTTAGGTTCATGATCTGCTTAGACCAACCATGATAACTGTTCTTCTCTCCCTTCAATATCAATAATGAAACTATTGAAAGGTCAAAGTACAAAAAGATTACGTATCTTTGCACAGTCGGCAAAAATAGGATTCATTCCGGCGAGACAAAACGAGATGGTTTTTGCGCAGGGGCTATGCTATCTTTGCACCGTTTTTTTCGAAAAAATATAAACAAAACTATTTGATATAATGAGTTTACAATGTGGCATAGTCGGGTTACCCAATGTAGGTAAATCGACTTTATTCAACTGCTTGTCCAATGCCAAAGCACAATCGGCCAACTTCCCGTTTTGCACGATAGAACCTAACGTAGGTGTGATAACGGTTCCCGACGAACGATTGAACAAACTGGCCGAATTGGTTCACCCCCAACGCATTGTCCCTACGACTGTCGAGATCGTCGATATTGCCGGATTGGTGAAAGGGGCAAGCAAAGGCGAAGGCTTAGGGAACAAATTCCTCGCCAACATTCGGGAAACCGACGCAATCCTGCATGTATTGCGCTGTTTCGACGATGACAATATCACCCATGTCGATGGATCGGTCAATCCGGTTCGTGACAAAGAGATCATCGACTTCGAATTGCAACTCAAAGATTTGGAAACTATCGAAGCCCGCATCTCAAAGGTACAAAAACAGGCACAAACCGGAGGAGACAAAACGGCCAAAGTGGCCTACGAAGTATTAAGCCGGTACAAAGAGGCTCTCGAGCAGGGAAAAGCTGCCCGTACCGTGACGTTCGAAACCAAAGATGAACAGAAAATCGCACATGACCTCTTCTTGCTCACCAACAAACCGGTAATGTATATCTGTAACGTTGACGACAATAGCGCCGTAACGGGCAACAAATATGTCGATATGGTACGGGAAGCCGTCAAGGACGAGAATGCCGAGATCCTTATCCTTGCCGCCAAAACCGAATCGGAAATTGCCGAGTTCGAAACTTACGAGGAGCGTCAAATGTTCCTCAACGAAATAGGCCTCGAAGAGTCGGGAGTATCGCGCCTTATCCGCGCAGCATACAGCCTGCTCAATCTCGAAACCTATTTTACCGCCGGGCCACAAGAGGTGCGCGCATGGACTTACCTGAAAGGGAGCAAGGCACCACAATGTGCCGGTATCATTCACACCGATTTCGAAAAAGGCTTTATCCGCGCCGAAGTCATCAAATATGACGACTACATCGCCCTCGGCTCGGAATCGGCTTGCAAAGAGGCCGGAAAAATGTATATCGAAGGGAAAGATTATGTCGTTCAAGACGGCGACATCATGCACTTCCGTTTCAACGTGTAAGATCTATCATATCATAAAACAAGGAAGCGGCGGAGGACAATGTCCTCCGCCGCTTCCTTGTTTCTATACCCACCTTTATAACGGCCGATTATTTCTCTGCCTCGACATTCAGGATCTTGTAGTAACGCGCTTTATTGTTTACAATCGCACAAGCCTCTTCCAAATCCTTGTCGTTTTTAATCGACTCGATAATCTCCCCCTTTTGGAAATAGTAACGTTTTACAATCTCGGCCGAAAGCAAATGGGCGATTTCATCGCGAAAAGTATCTAAATCGCGATCTAAATCGTGATTCAAACAGGCCTCCAAAGCCTCAAACTGTTTCTGCGTATTTTCATCAAAATAACCTTCGAATTTGGCAACCTCCTTCAAGTCGGAAAGGATACGCTCGCTCTGTTTGTCGTATTTGAAATTTTTCGATTTCACAAAATCCTTGAATGCCTCATACTCTTCGTCAGAAAGTGTAAATTCTTTGGGACCGGCTATCGTATCGTGTTGTGCCGCGTAACGGGTTGCATAATCAAAGAAATAGAAGTCTTTCATCAAATAATAGCTAATGTTGCTGCCTCGCTCGACCTCGGGTTCGACATCGGGCTTTATACCCCCACCGTCGCGTACAATACGTCCATGTGCAGTCTTGAATTCATTGGTAAGGCTGTCGGGGATACGGGCCACACTTCCGTCGGGATTACGGTGTGAATAGTCTATTGCCTGTATCAACCGTCCGCTGGGAATATAATAGCGAGCAATCGTAACCTTCAACATTCCGTTATAGGGCAACGGACGGGTCGATTGAACCAATCCTTTGCCATAGGAACGGGAACCGATAATGACTGCCCGATCGAGATCTTGCAAAGCCCCGGCCACAATCTCCGACGATGAAGCGGTACCCCCGTCGATCAACACAGCCAACGGGATATCCACATCGATCGGTTCTTGTGTGGTTTTATAAATCTTGTCCATCTTTTTGTTGCGTCCGCGGGTAGAAAGCACCTCCACCCCTTTGGGGACGAACAAATTGACTATCTGAACGGATTGCTCCAAAATACCGCCGCCATTGCCTCGCAAATCGAGAACCAACGAAGTGACTCCCCGACGTTTCAAATCTTGCAACGCCCGCTTCACCTCTTCGGCCGACGAATCGGTAAAACTGCTCAGATAGATATAACCTACGCTGTCGCATACTATATCGTAATAGGGCACGGCCGGCATCTGGATTTTCTTACGAACCAAATCAAACGAAAGCAGACCTTCGACATCGGGGCGTTCGACCGTCACTTTCAGTTTTGTATTGGCCGGGCCTTTCAACCGCTCGCTCACCTTAGCGCTCTTCCAACCCAATACCGTATCATTATCGATCATCACAATCTTATCGCCCGGTCGCAACCCTGCCAATTGGGCCGGCATTCCTTCGTAAGGCTCCGAAATATAGACGGCATTATCGCGTTCCATGATAAACGAACCTATGCCGGCATATTCGCCCGTTGTAGAAAAAAAGAAATCTTCCTTCTCTTGCTCGGGAATATATTCGGTATATGGGTCCAAACGGGCCAACATGGAATTTATCCCATCATTAATCGCCTTCTCGGCATTGATCGTATCGACATAAAACAGATTTAACTCTTTAAAGAGCGAGTTGAATATATCGAGATTTCGCGAAATTTCGAAATTCCGCCCATCAGTCTTATCGGCTTGGACTCTATTCGTAATACTGCCCGAAAGCAATAGCATGATTACGAGAACAAAACTCCATTTTCTTTTTCTCATTTCTATACTTTTAATCTTACGAAGATAATCATTGCTGCACATCGTCGGCAATCATCGAAGATACTTTTAACTTTATTTCAGTCCAAATCTCATCGCTCATCTTGGTCCCTATGACTTTAATAACCCGCCCGGCCAGCAACGACCCTATTTCGCCGCAAACTTTCAACGAGCAGTTCTGAGAAAGCCCATAGAGAAAACCCGACGCATACAAGTCGCCGGCCCCAGTCGAGTCCAACCTCGGTTCGGGAGTAGCCGGGACTTCGACAATTTCACCGTCACACCCCACAAAAGAGCCATGGGCGCCACACTTGACGACAGCTATCTTGCAAGAGCGAGACAATATTTCGGCAGCTTTCCGAGGCTGCTCACCCACATAAGCCATAGCCTCCTCTTCGTTGGCGAAAAGAATATCTACATAATTCTCCACCAAAGTCCGTATAATGGCATAATTTTCTTTTACTACATTGTAACTGGCCATATCGAACGACACTTGCAGCCCCAACTCTTTCGCCAGTTGCACAGCCCTTAAAATCAAGGCTTCGTCCTGAACCAGATAGCCCTCGATATGCAACACATCATACGCAGCAAACATCTCGGGCATAAGTTCGTCGGCTCGTAATGTCGCTGCAGCACCCAAAAAAGTACCGAACGTGCGCTCTCCATCGGGAGTAATCATCGTCATCGCACAACCCGATGCTTGATCGCATTCGATCAATGTCGTCTTTACCCCGTTACGCTCCATATCCTCCCGGAAAAAACGAGCATAAGCATCTCGCCCGACTTTTCCTACGAAGCCGCCTTCTATACCCATACGGGTTGCCCCCGATACAGCATTGGCTGCCGAACCACCCGACGCCAACGTCGTATCCAACTCCTCGAAGATCGACATAATTTTCAAAAGCTTCTCTTCATCAATGAGTTGCATACCCCCTTTCAAAAGGCCTATTTCTTGAAAACACGCATCGGAATTCAACCGAGCAAGCACATCTGTAAGGGCATTTCCCAATCCTACTATCCTCATTCCGGAATTTTTTTTTGCAAATATATTGCATAATTGGAAATAACCCATTACTTTTGCATCGCATTTTTAACGAATGCTATCTTCTTCAGTAGCTCAGTCGGTTAGAGCATCTGACTGTTAATCAGAGGGTCGTTGGTTCAAGTCCAACCTGAAGAGCTTCCGAAGAGTTCGTTCACAAAACGAACTTTTTTTATTTAATCAAATATGTAATTATGGACGATTCAAACTCACGAACGTACACTTGTAGTATCAACATCTCCCTCGGGAGCAAGTGAGATTTGAACATCGAATCTTGCGGGCTCCATCGGGATACAAAAAAGAAAGGAGCAACGCAATGAGAAAGTATCTCTTTTGTGAAGCAGGTTTTGTAGAAAAACCCCATTGGCTTCCCAACTGCTGGGTAAATGTCGAAAACCCTTCTGAAAACGATTTCGATTTTCTCGAAAACGACTTGAAAGTCCCTGCCACATTTCTGAACGACATCGCCGACAACGACGAGCGCCCGCGTATCGATATGGAAGGGGAATGGTTATTGACCATTCTACGGATTCCCATTTTCGAAAAAGAAAACGACATTACCTATACGACCATCCCTATCGGGGTCATTACCAATAACGAAATCATCGTCTCGGTCTGTTATCGCTCGACGGCCATGATTTCCGATTTCATCGAACATACCCGACGAAAAGGAATAAATGTACCCAATAAATACGAATTTATCCTTCGCCTGATATATTCCTCGGCGGTGTGGTATCTCAAATATTTGAAACAGATCAACAACGAGGTTACCAGCGCCGAAAAGGAACTGCAACGGAGTATCCGCAACGAAGACCTCCTGCGGCTCATGAACCTGCAAAAATGTTTGGTCTATTTCAACACTTCTATCCGGGGGAATGAGATGATGATCAGCAAACTGCCTAAAATCTTCCACGAAAAAGATTACCAAAATCCCGAACTGCTCGACGATGTCATGATTGAGTTGCGACAGGCTCACAACATGGTGAATATCTACAGCGACATCTTAACCGGGACAATGGACGCTTTTGCCTCGATCATTTCCAACAATGTCAATACCATCATGAAACGCATGACCAGTCTCTCGATCGTACTCATGGTCCCCACGCTCATCGCCAGTTTCTACGGCATGAATGTTGACATACACATCGAAGAGATTCCCCATGCCTTCTCACTGATTGTCTTCTTCTCAATTGCCTTATCGGCTATGGCATTTATCATCTTTCGAAAAATCAAATGGTTTTGATAGGAACTAAACGATAACAAATCTCTGCAATATGAAAACTCAAACTCTTTATATTTCCGACTTGGATGGGACGTTGCTCAACCGGAATTCTGTCGTATCACCCCATTCCATCGAAAAAATAAACGATCTCTTGCAAAAAGGTATGCTCTTTACCGTTGCCACGGCCCGCACGCCGGCAACGGTCGTTCCCCTGCTGCAACAACTGAATCTCAATATCCCGGTGATACTCATGAACGGTGCCGTACTCTACGATATACGGCGTAGACGGTATATCCAAACCTACGGATTCATCGACAATTCGGCACTACGTTACATCTCCCTGCTCGAAAAACGGGAATTAGTTCCTTTTGTCTATCGAATCGCTAACAACAAATTGCAAGTATTCCACAAAACGCTTACCAATGATAAACAACAAGAATTTAAGCAACAACGGGAAAACACTCCTTACAAAGATTTCATACTCACAACCGACTATTCAAAAGAGTTACACGACAATCCTCCGCTTTTTCTGTTGGTTATCGACCGCTTCGACAAACTCCAAACCGCCGCTGCCGAAATAAACCGAACCGGGAAATGCAGCATATTTTGTTATCGCGATATTATCAATCCCGAATATGGCAATCTCGAAATCTACCCCAAAGGCGTTTCCAAAGCAGCTACCGCCCAGCAAATTATCACACATCTCAACCCTTGGGAAGTCGTAGCATTCGGCGACAACCTCAACGACCTCCCGCTCTTTCATATAGCCGACCGTCGGTATGCCCCCGAAAATGCTATGGACGAAATCAAACAACAAGCAACGGCAATAATCGCCGATAACGACCACGACGGCGTGGCCCGATTCCTGTACAAAGATTATCAATAAATCTATTTTATAGATAAAATACAGATATTTTATGAATAATATCTGGCTTGTAAAAAAACTTATATACAAAGAAATAAAATATGAATACACTCTCTTACAAGAAAGCAGACTATTCCCATGATCTATCAAGAGGTAGATTATTCCGGCAAAGGAGAGTTTGATTTACGAGCCATCTCAGCTTCAACTTGGGCTCTCGATTTACTGGTAGTTACCACATAAACGCCTAAGAAAACCAAAAGAATGGCAAAGCCCTTTTTCAAATCGAAACTGTCCATACCCCACCAAATAGCCAACAGCGCAGCCATAATGGGTTGTAAATAGTTATACATACTCAAAATAGTCGGACGCAACCGTTTTTGTCCAACCGAAACCAGCATATATGAAAGAAAGGTCGCTCCAAAAATGACGAAAAACAAATCGAGATATATCGTCGAACCCAAATCGGCATAAGGTACCGCCCACAAATCACTCCACCCAAAAGGCAAACAGCAAACCGTGGCAAAAAGAAACATCCACTTCATGAGTGTCACCGGAGTATAACGCCCTATCAAGCCCTTAAAAGAGACATAATAAATAGCAAAACTCACCTCGGCCACCAGACAAAACAAAGCCCCTGCAATTCGAGGTCCCGAAAATCCGGTCGCCACACTGCCTGCGCCATTCAGAATCAACATCAACGCTCCCGAAAGCCCCATAAACACACCTATCACTTTCTTTCCCGTCATAGGTTCCTTTTGGATAAAAGCGGCTAATACCATAGTAATAATCGGAGCCAACGAAGCCACCACCGAAGCATCTACCGGTGTCGTATAAGAAAGTCCCAACACAAAAAAGCCTTGATTCAAACTGATTCCAAAAAGCGAAGCGACAAAAAGCAAAAACAAATCACGTCGGCTTACCCGCTCACGAGGCATAAACAACGAAGTAATCCAAAATAAAGCTGCCGCCCCCACCATACGCATATTAGTCAACGAAAAGGCCGAAATCATACCTGTTAAGAAAATAGATTTGGATATAGGCGACATGATTCCCCACAGAAAATTTGCCGTAAATACCGCCGAATGGCCCTTCAACTTCTCTTTCATCTCCTTTCATTTTGGGCGCAAAAGTACAAATTGTTTCCCCAATCCCGCCGGATTACACAACTTATTTTTATCGATGAATTTCTCTTTCGAATTATCCGCTTATCTTTGTAAGCGGAAACCCGCATCTCCAACAAGAGATAACCGGCCCATCATCGATACAAATCATTCATCACAACAAAAAAGAGACCATGAAACTTAAATCTTTTGCATGTATGCTTCTCGCCTTATTTACATTTTGTGTACAAAACCATGCCGAAAGCAGGCAACCCATCGACATCACACTTTGGGGAAACGGACCGGTGGAAAAAA
This sequence comes from uncultured Barnesiella sp., assembly GCA_944320995.1. Lineage (GTDB taxonomy): Bacteria > Bacteroidota > Bacteroidia > Bacteroidales > Barnesiellaceae > Barnesiella. Next base: position 102,885 of record CALUJQ010000002.1, read on the forward strand.
ACGACGACACAGGCAAAGCCTATGATGAGAATCTAAAAATCTATCAACCTTCCATGCGAATATTCCTCCCTGAGAAGAAAAACACGGGTCGCGCCATTATTATGTGTCCCGGTGGAGGCTACTACTCATTGTCTTACGAGCATGAGGGTTACGCTTATGCCAACTATTTCAACCATCAGGGAATCACGCTCATCGTCTTGAAATATCGCATGCCTCACGGCAATCACAAAGTCCCTATGTCCGACGTATGCGAAACCATGCGTATCGTCAAAACCCATGCCAACGAATGGGGAATAAATCCCGATGACATCGGTATTATGGGCTTCTCGGCCGGCGGACATTTAGCTTCGACCTTTGCCACCCACTACCCTCCCGAACTAAGACCGGCTTTTCAAATACTTATTTACCCTGTTATCTCAATGGATTCTGCCATTACACACCAAGGCTCACGAGAAAACCTTATCGGGAAAAATCCCAATTCGCAACTCATCGACTACTACTCCAATGAGAAGCACGTCGATGCCGAAAGCCCGCGAGCATTTATCGCCTTGTCTGGCGATGACACTGCGGTTCCCGTAGAAAACAGCATTCGATACTATACGGCACTGCACCAACATAATATCCCGGCGGCACTACATATCTACCCCACAGGAGGCCACGGCTGGGGCTATGACGAATCGTTCCGCTTCAAAAAAGCCGTTCACGACGAACTTGCCGACTGGCTACGTTCATTTTGAGAATTATCCTATTCCCCCAAAAGAAGTCGGAGGCAATCCTCGATTGGGATTGCCTCCGACTTCTCGTTTTTCCAACCTGTTTATCTATTTATCTTCTCTCTATATTTCTCCAACAACCGACGAGAAGTATCGGACAACGTACCGTTTCGCTCAATCCGAACGGGAGTCGTACTCTCTACCCAGCCTTGCTCAAAAGCCATGAAATCTTTATTTAACGCATCGTTATCCAAAGCAGCACCTCGTTCTGCCGCATCGATCACGGCATCGAAATAAATACCCCATCGCCCGGCATAATAATTTTTCAGTAATCCTGCCCAACAACGGCTCGCATAGTCATTTAAACTACCGCCCCATGTCGTAATGAGGTTACGCGCATTCTTCTCATAATAATCTTTCAACCCATCGGTAGCTCCCAAACTACGAGCATCCTCGATCCATTTATCCAGCGAAGCATGCATGTGAAAAGCATTCAACTCCTCCAAATCACACAAGATCTCCCGCATTTCAGCAGCTTTGGCTTTCAATTCGGGAATATTCCGCCTCTTATACAACTGGTCAAAATCAGTTTTCACCTCTAAAAAATAATTCCCTATAACCTGCCGGCCTACCGTAATGAGGTCTATGTTATACGCATCTCTATGACAAGAAGGCTCTTCCAACAAAAGTTCCCATACACGAAACAACGTATCGGTGTCATACTCGTTACCGGTCCTTCGATCATGATTATTCCCCATTTGCGGCCGGTATCCCGGCAAAATGCCCAAGGTGCGGGGAACTTGTACGAAAATATCGTCATACAAGATATGCCAAGCCTCACGAACCGGAGCAGAAACAGCGCCTACATGCCTGTCGGCGAGACAATCCACCCAAGACTGTTCGTCCCGATCGATCGCCCACGCTTTCTCAAAAATATACTCATACGGAAATTGCTGGACATCGAGGCCTTCCAGTGTAGATCCTATTCCCCGTAAGTTGTCACCTCCATTCTGCAAAGTATTGTCGAGCCGCTTCCCACTCTCCTTCACATTCCCGGTAAGTGTCGTATTCCCCCCGAAATTGCCTAAATAGCACCAGATATAAGGTTGCCCATGAAATTTATCGGTTGTTTGCCACAACTCTACATTTTCGCAATGGTAATCGAGCAACATCATTTTATCCTGAGGAACGCCGGTTAACAAAGCCTTTATCCGAGGGGCAGTCCACAAATCCCGATCATGGTAAAACATCCACGTCATTTGCAACCACACTGCCTCGGGATCGGCCGCAGTCAATGTCTTGTACATATCGGACGAAACCTGAGCCAGATATTCGGGCTCCCAACTTGGAGGATCTACTTCATTAAAAGGGTCCACCCCATAAATATGATCTGTCCCGAACATCTTTTCCTGCTCTTCCAAAAAACTCTTTTGTATCTCGGCAAAAAGAGGTTCCTCGGGATTCAGGAAATGGCAGCGATACATATCGGCAAATCCCGCCCATTTCCCCAAATACTGGATATTCGCATCGGGGTAAATTCTTTTCAAAGCGGCCGGCACATGGCCCGCAAAGGCCGGTAATACCGGCGTCATATTCAACTCGCGCTCACGAGCCAAGATTTTCTTTTGCAATTCGGCCTGCGATTCCAACCACTCCATTGGCAGCGGGCCATTCCACCCATCGATATTCGCCATACGATGCCACGGGAGATAGGTCGGTCCGGTAAAATACGACCGAATCTCCTCGTCGGTCAATCCCATTTTCTGCCACACTTTATACCACACAGCTTCCTGCTCGGTAATGGCCAACGGCATATTGACCCCATTCAATGCCATCCAATCGATGATTCTCTCCCAATCGTTCCATTGCCAAAAAGGCATAGAATAGCCATAAGTGCAATAATTCAAGAAAAATCGATTATCCACTTTTGCCTCTATGGTAACAGGGTCTTTCACCGCAGGCAATACTTCGGGCATCTCCACCGGAATATCGGCATACCACGACACGGTCGTGAGGCAATAATACTTCAAATAATAGTTGAGTCCTGCCGCCATTGAGTTTGCATTGTTCCCGCTAATACAGATTTTCCCATTTTTACTTTCCAAAGAATAATAGTCCTTGTCCTTCTCGGGCATCACCTTAAACACGAATTGATCGGCATATTCGGGAATCAACCGGTGAGTAAGTCGTTCTACGGCTAACACATCGTCATCTTTCGGAGTACATGCCGTTATCCCCAAAGCCACAAAAAATAAGGCTATAAAAAATAGTTTCTTCATCTTTCTATAATTTGATATAAATATGCTTTTTATATAAAAACAGAGCGACAAGCCAATTCAACAAGAGGAATACAAGGGCATAGCACAAACTTCCTCCGTAATTCCCAAAAAGAGGTTGCCATATCGCATCGAACGAGAGCGTAGTCCATTGAACTTCCCGAAATATCTCCCCGACAATCTCGCTAAGAATATATATAGACAAAGGATTTACCCCGACGACCAAAAAGGGGAATGCCCATTTTCCCTTTTTCGAATCGTCGATGATATAAATAAGCGTAGCAAAAAGGAGGGAAGATATTCCGCATGTCACCAAAACAAAACTCGGCGACCACAACCGCTTGTTCAAAGGGCCTCCATAGCTCCACAAATATCCAACGGCAAGCATCAGCGTCCCCCAAACAGCCAATTTGACTATCTGGGTGCGTATATCTTTCTCACAAGCCACAATTTTCCCGCAAAGGAATCCTATCATCACTTGTGCCACCGCCGGAATCGTACTCAACACACCTTCGGGATCGACAAATTGTGAGCCACCTAAATACATGTGCGATTTACCCAATACGGCATAATCGACGATCGAGACTATATTCTCCGCACTCTTTTCAAAACCGTTCCCAAACAGTTGCAACAAATAATACCCCACAAGCAAAACGGTTATTATCGCCGGGAAAAATCTGTGCCGAACCGTCACTGCCAAAAGAGCGACAATCCCGTAACAGATACCCAATCGCTGCAATACCCCCATAATTCGCAAATTTTCAAGCGTGTTACACTCCCCGGTATCGATAAACGCCAAAATCCATTTAAGAGCGACTCCCGAAAGGAAAATCAATGCTGTACGGCGCAAAATTCGAGACATCGTAACCCGCCAATCGAAATTCGCTTTATTGAGCGACAAATAGATAGAAACTCCCATAATAAACATAAACGCCGGGAAAACAAGATCGGCCGGCGTAAATCCGTCCCATCGCGCATGCCGCAACGGAGCATAAGCATAGCCGCAAGCACCTGCATTATTAACAAGTATCATACCACAAATGGTAAGCCCCCGCAATACGTCCAATGAGACTAATCGTTTAGTTGTTTTTGTTAGCGACATATCCAATATATTATGGTAGTAAAAAAGGTCAACGTAGCTCCTATAAGGGTCTCATACGGGATTAGCTTCAATCGTTCTTTAAAGGTTAAATCACACACACCTCCCGTCGCATGGAAAAACGAGCCATGAGGCAAATGGTCCAATACGGTAGAGCCTGCATTAACCATAGCGGCTCCCCATACCGAAGACACACCTACGGCAAGAATCGTATCGGCAAAAGAGGCCGAAGCCAATGTCGCACCAGCCGTAGTCGAAGCAGTAGCAGCAGACATTAAAATACCGGAGATAGGAGCGATCATATCTTTCCCCATGCTCATGTGTTCCAACAGGCCCAAGATATAATCTTTCAATGTCGAGTCTTTAATTACTCCGGCAATAGTTCCCGTCCCTATCAACAACACGGCTATTACCGACATCTTTTGCAGCCCAAACTCGATACTCGGCAAAGTATTTTTCCACTGTTTCATACACACAATACCACACAAACCGCCAATCGGAAGAGCAATCAGCGGATCGACCGTAAAACCGAAAAGAGGACGCAACGCCAACAAGAAAATCGTCACGACAGGAGCCACCAAACTACTCCACAACGAAGGCAAACTGTTATCATTACTCAACTCTTCCTCATCGGTATGAACCCGGCGTGGCTTAACTGAAAAAAAACGGGTAATGACAAACACCGTAAACAACAAACCTATTAATGCCGGTATAAGATTGGCAAACATAACCGATGATAGATCGGCTCCGAAATTTTCGGCCGCAATAATCGTATTCGGATTGGGCGAAATGATATTCCCGCATTTTCCCCCTCCTATCATAACCAATAGCAGCTGCGGTGTGGGGACTCCCAACCGGCGACCTATCGACAAGGCGACCGGAGCTACCGTAATCACCGCCACATCGATAAATACACCTACTGCACACAACAACATCGTAGAAAAAGCCAAGGCCAAATAAACTCGTTTTTCCCCAAAAAATCTGATTATAGCATTCGATATAGTCATTGCTGCTCCTGTCTTGATAAGAACGCCCGACAATACCCCCGCCGTGAGGATACGAAGCACCGCCGACGAGACATCTTTCACACCATCGACCATCGACAAGACCACCTCTTCAAGGGAAAATCCTCCGGCCAAGCCTCCGACCAAAGCGCCTAAAATAAGGCTGTAAGCCGGCGAAACTTTCTTAATAATCAAAAATATGGCAAGCAACAGCCCTATCAATGCTCCTATCGTACTATCCATTGCCCCCAACCTTAATCGTTCGCATAATCTGTGTAATCACTTGCCGAATATTTTCCAAAGCGAAATCGGGTTGCAACGCTTGTTCCAAAGTGACCGGAGACGGCTGTATGGAAAAGACTCCGGCAAAGCCCATTTCATTCAACATTTCGCAATCCTCCACACAACCTCCGATTGCAAATACCGGGACAGAGACCTCTTTTGCATAACGCAAGATCCCTCCCAAAGCTTTGCCCATGCCCGTCTGTTTATCCAATTTCCCTTCGCCGGTAAAGATTAAATCGGCATCTTGTATTGTTTCCAGGAATCGAAGCATATCCAAGACAATATCTATCCCCGACTGCAATTTAGCATTCAGGAAAGGCAATATGCCTCCTCCCAGGCCACCGGCAGCGCCAGCCCCCGGTATCTGTGAAATATCCAGCCGCTTCGACTCTTCGATGAGCCGGGCATAATGGACCATTCCCTTTTCCAGAGAAGCGACATCGGCCTCCGAAGCCCCTTTTTGAGGGGCATAAATCGCAGCAGCTCCATTAGGGCCATAAAAAGGATTATTCACATCGCAGGCAATTGTAAAAGAGGTTTCTGCTACCGCTCGATTTACCGAGGATTCCTCTATCCGAACTATCTGCTCCAAATTTTTACCGATAGGCTCCAGCGCTTCGCCCTTCTCGTCTAAAAAACGATAGCCCAATGCCGCCAACAGACCAATCCCTGCATCGTTGGTCGCACTGCCGCCTATCCCCATGACGATATGACGACAACCCCGACGCAACGCATCGGCTATCATTTCGCCGGTTCCCCATGTGGTTGTAAACAACGGATTCCTTTTTTCTTGGGGGACCAAAGGCAAACCACTCGCCGCAGCCATTTCCAATATTGCCGTCGATCCATCGGCCGTGATGCCATACGAAGCCTCCATATCGTTCATCAGAGGGTCATGTACGCGACAAGTCACCCGGGCAACTTGCCTATTAGAGCAAATGGCTTCGGTTGTTCCCTCACCACCATCGGCAATGGGAATAGTCACTATCTCGCAATGCGGGAAAACCGAAGCAATTCCCAACTTTGCAGCGTCGGCAATTTGTCGCGATCCCACACAATCCTTAAAGGAATCAAAGGCAAGAACTATCTTTTTCATTTTTTATCCGGCTTTCTTGTACAAAAAAACACAGTCTTGAAATTACTTATATTTCTCTACCAAAGCAAGAGCCTCTTGCAAAGGATCGTCAAACGGCTTGGAAGTATTGTGCCACGGCGTTTTGATCCAATTTTCTTCCCACCGATCCATATCGGAACGCTGTTCCGAAAAATACAATTTCATACGGGGAATGTAGTAATCTTTTATCAATCCGCTCCAAAAACGAGCCGCGTAATCTTCTTGGAAACCGCCCCATGTTGTAATCAATCGTTTGGCATTCGACTCATAATTATCTTTTTCGGCCTCTGTCTGTCCCCAGTAACGAGCCATTTCGACCCACTCTTCCAACCTATACAACGGGTGAGATGCCAACAACCTATCTACTTCCAAAAGAATATCGACTGTCCTATCCAACTGTTGCATAGCAACCACTTTGTTCCCCAAAGAGTCTTCTTTCAACGCCTGTTTATAACTATCATCGGCTTTGGCTGCCAAATAGTACGAAGCATATTCAATCGCATCACTGACATAAAGCGGAGAGGATTTCAAACTATCGGCACACGACAAGAACGTTTCTACTCCCTGCAAGAAGGTATCGCTCACATCGATTTTGCTCACTCGCCTACGATCGGGAATAACGGTCTGCCAAGTAAAGCGCGGATAGGAATACAACGAACTATAAGCCGTTTGCTCAAACAAGTGCCAAGCGCTATCCATAGCCGCAGGACAGCCTCCATACCGAGCCTTGCAATAAACAGGTATCCAAGTATTCAAATCTATCGAATCGCTTGTCCAACCCATATCGGCCAACAGTTCATACACGACTTCATTATTTTCAAGCCCTTCGGGAGCCGAACCGAACCCAATTAAATGACCGGCATTCCCACTATGCAACGCCTCGGCCGACGACGTCGCATACATTTGTAAATCGCCTGTCATCGGAGTCTTCCCACCAAAGTTGGGCACATAACTGAATATCCACTTCTTGCCATAAAACCCATCGTGGTTTTTCCATGTTTGTTCTGTTCCCCAAACCCACTTAGGATAATCATTCCCCAAATCGATAATAACCATTTTGTCATCGGGGACCTTACTCAACAACGCTTGTAAACTCTCTCTATCCCAAAAATCATGTTGATAACCAAACGTCCAGCCTTGTGTTACCCAAACCGCATCAGGATTTCCTGCCGCAATCGATTTGTATATAGATTCACCATATTGCGCCAACAATTGGAGCTTACCCTCCTTGTCTCCCTCGGCAACCGGCAATTTCATCTCGTTGAAACTATCGGACAAGTAGTAGGTGTTTTTCCCAAACTCCTTCTCCCACTCTTCGATAAACATTTTTCCTATCTCTTGGAAGTAGGGAGTCTCGGGTGGTAATACATAGGCGTTGTATTTCTCTTCAAATCCGCCCCACTCCAAATGTTTGAATTGGATTTCAGGGTGTTGTTTGACAAATGCGTCGGGAACAAAACCGGCAAAAGCGGGAGCAATAGGCTCCATACCCAGTTGACGCATTCGATCCAAAATCTTATGTTGTAATTTTATCTGTTCCTCCTGCCATTTTCTCGACAAAGGGCCATCCCAACTGTTCAGGTTGCCCATGCGATGCCACGGCAAGTGTGCAGGACCAGTAAAAAATTCTCTTATTTCGTCTTCTTTAAAACCCATTCTCAACCACACCCGCTCGGCTATTGCCTCACTGGCGACAGTTGCCAACGGCATATTGACTCCCCGTAGAGCCATCCAGTCAATCTCTTTTTCCCAACGTGCCCAATTCCAATAAGGAGCCGTATAACCGAATGTACATACATTCAAGAAATAACGATAATCATAGGGAGTCGTCTGCTTTTTCAGTGTACAATCGGGCCACGATTCAGGCCATTCGACATGTTCGCCGCTCCATGTTTTCATCGACGAGCAAGCTTCGCGCATATACGTATGAAATGCATAACAAATAGCCACCGCACTACTGCCCCTCAATGTAAGAATTCCATTTTCTGCCTCTATCTCAAAAGTCTCTTTCCCGTTTTCAGGGGCAATCTCTTCCAGTTGAATATCGGCAGCTTTCGGTCCGATTTGCCGTTCGATCAATTCCAAGGCAGGTTGTGTGATACTTTGCTTCTCTCCCGTCGAACGACAAGCACACAACATCACTACAAAAATCACAAACAAACTATGGGATATAGGGTATTTCATGGAATTACATTTAAAAATTTATCTCTTTTTTTACAAAAAGGAAACCGCGTTGTGAGCTGCCAACCCCTACTGTGAGATTTGTAAGAACTCACAACGCGGTTTTTATATGTCTGCTATAAATTTATATAATCTCGGTGATTATCTAATCACAAGTTTATGAGTCGTCTTACCGATAACCATCACATAGATACCGTTCTCTACCGGTAAATTCAAAGCCAATTGATCGGCAATAACACCTTCGTAAACCAGTTCTCCCGTGAGGTTATATACTTTGGCAACCATTTCACCTTCCAAACCGGAAGCATAAACTACATTACCATCGTTCCATACACGAATCCCGTCTTTGAGCGCATTTTGAATCACACTTACCACCGACGAATACTCTACGGCACCTACGGCAGGAGCATCGGGACGAGTTTTGCCTAACTGGTCGGTTGTGGGTATTTCAATACCTTCATATGTTTTCAAGCCTTTCCCTATAACCACACTATTCTCGGCAATCATGGCGACTCTCAAATCGCCCGACAAAGTAGCCGTCATGTGCGAATAATCGGAATCACCGTCGTCCCACGGATTTTGTTCAACAGCAGCAAAAATAACATCATTCGAGAAATCGATAAGACCGTTATTGTCGGCTGCACCGAGAACTTGATAAAATTTATCATTGGCAGCAGCAAAATAGTTGTTTTTACAAACGGCAATTATGGATTGAGGTTGTTCCGTACCACCCGAAACATCACCTTCGAGATAGAATGCCTTCACGTCATTCAAGGCACTGGAAACCCAAGGATCATAATAATTCTCGGCAAACAAGTTGTTGATAAATACAGGCTTCATCGGTTGGACTCCAGAGCTAGTACGAGCCCATACGTTGATTGCACCTCCATCGTCGCTGGTAGTAATCTCATTGAGGTTACCTACGAAGGTACAGTTCACCACTACCGGAGCAAATGAGCCCGTCTTTTCGTTGGCCTGCATATAAAGGGCGCCACCCCGGTTGAAGCACGTATTGTTGGCAAAGGTACAGTTGGCAATATATGCTTCGGGAACCACCCCTTTTTGAAGGACATTAATACCGATAGCACCACCCGAAACGGCTTCGTTGTACTCAAACGTACAGTTGGTTACCCGCAATTTAGGAGCGGGGGCCCCTGCCGTATAAAAACAAAGGGCTCCGCCTCCATAATCACCCGAACATTTGTTGTTGTAGAAATAGCATTGGTCAAACGTCGCATTACAGTTATTGATACGGGCTACACCACCGTTGTTCCCTTTTTCGTTCTTGGGGTCTCGGTTGCCGATGAACTGGCACTTGGAGGCCGAGAATGTACAGTTTCCCGACATCTTAAAGGCTATTGCCGTAAATCCTTTCACAATAAGATTCTCTATTGAAACATTCGATTCACCCGAAAGATTCAAGAAATAGTTGGCACCGCCTACAATAGTCACGGGGTTACCGTTTTTCTTGTTAAGGCCATCGAACTTTACTGTCTTTCCAGCCAAATCAAAACCTTTGCAATCTTCCGTGTTATATTCCAATGTCTCTCCATCGAAATTAAACTCAATAATTGTTTCGGTTGCATCGGGAATGTTTGCCATAACTTGCAACAAAGAGCCTTCGGTTGCTGCATTCATTTCGGCAGTCGTTACTTGTACGGTTTCTGCCATGAGTGTGCTTGAAAAAAGCGCAAACACACACAATAAAGATGTACTCTTTTTCATAATTTAAAAATTTAATGGTTAAGAATATATTTAAAAGTGCTGTTTTGATAGCCATTGTTTACGTTCACAACGTAAATCCCTTTCCTACATCTTTCCGGGAAAAATATCGTTGTGCCATTATCGACTGTTTGGGAATCTAAAAGAGTTCCTTCCAAACTGTAAATATTTACTTGCGACAATGATTTGAGATTTTTAAGAGAAAAACCATTCTCTTCCCTTATAAACTGAATCTCTTCAAGGTCTTTCAATTGCTCTATTACACTGGCTTTAACCTCCTCGATAACAACATATACAGGCAGATGATCCGATACATCGGACATGGTAAGCCCCGATACCGAGGTAACCACCCCGGTTTGTTTGACGTTATATTCCTGTGAATCTTCACCGCAATACGAGATAATCATATCGATGCATGAGGTCGGACCCTCGGCCGGGAAAGTGTATTGCGACGTGTTGTTCAAGATCGTAAACCCGTTATTCTTGTATGTAACCATCGCCCGATAGGTAGGTTGGGCGTTAAAGTCTCCGGCAATATAGACCGTCTTGTCGCTTTGGCGCGCAAAATTGATTGCCCACGCCGTAGCGGTATCCCTATCATCGGCATTCAGCGAATAGTGTGTACAGAGAAAATAAAATTTGTCGAATTCGGCAATGAGAAATCCACGGGCTTCCTTGTCTTTCGATGTATCCGATGGATCAAAAGATTGAGTTTGCACCGATATAGGTTCTGTTTTCGACAAAATCCCTATTCCATAATAGGTCCCCACCAAAGCAAAAAACTGTGAGTGCATTCCAGTAGCCTCGGCCAAATCTGTCAAATAATCATACGGTATCGTTAGAAAACGATTATCGACCTCTTGTAGAGCCACTATATCGGGGGATTGAGCGTTAATAACAGCCGCTATATTGCCTATTCTCGACGAAGTCATACTATGGCCTTTAATATTGTACGAAAGTAATTTTATCGCCTCAGCCGAAAAGATACTCCCTACAAAAGAGAGCATCAAAATTGTAATTGTAATTATCCTTTTCATAATCAATATTTTGAGTTTGTTTTTAATTATTCTGTCGCCAATACCTCGGGAGGGATTTCCCCAAGACGAGCAAAGGGAAACATCGAAATTCTCAACGTCGTACGGCCATACAGCTCCAATCTAAGAGCCTGTGGGGTGGCATTATTGAGCGCATAAATCATTACCTCCCCTCGCCAATAACCCCGGAGTAACCGGAGCAAATACCTCTATATTGCATAAACTTCGTGCTGTATATCTCACCGTATCATTTCGATAGTGACAATCGAGAGCCTTTATAATTTTTTCATTATACGTTGCTTCATACTCGGCCATCAATCCTCGGAAAAAGACAGCATAAACCCATCGAGCCATATCTTCTGAGACGATACGAGGCCCTGAAAAGCCATCATCCCCAGCCTGAGCTATCGTTTGATAAATGGTCTTTTGAGCCTTATCGAGTAACGATGCGGAGTGCAACAAATGAGCCAAGCGAATCATTCCGTCGAAGTAATAGGCCGTCTGTTCATAGGGAACCCAGAACTCCTCGGTCACCCCATTTTTTACCCGAAGAAAAGGCTCTGCTCCCCAACCTCCTTGTGTAAAGGGGAAAGCGGTATTATCAAGAATCCCTGTAAAATTTCGCTCTTGACTGCGCATCATCTCACCCAACCAACCCTGCGGAGTAAGGCAATCGAGAGGTTCGGTCAACAATAGACGGCCGCCCTTCGCACGCTCGGGTGCAAAAACGACCATCATACACACTATAACCAAACAGAGAGTTCTCATATTCTTTTCGAATAACAGGGCTTTATTTTACATATATCAAGTCGGAAACAATAGGCAGGTGATCCGACAATTGAGAGTGAACAGTTTGTGTCTTAACAAGTTTCCACCCTTTCATGGGTCGGGCAAACAGATAGTCGATTTTAATAATTGGCTCCCAAGCTGGAAAAGTAAACTCGTCGTTGGTAGCCGAAAACCAACTTTTCGACATGATGTTTACAATCACGTTTGAATAATGACGTGCATTGAAATCCCCACCAATAATCACGGGATAAGGAGCATCCTCAAACCTCTCGCAAATAAACTGGGCCTGTATATTACGCAGGCTCTCACTGCTCACCTCCAAATGGGTAGTTGCAAAAATCAACGTGTCTCCATCGATTTCGAACAAACCTTGCAACAAAGCACGCTGTTCTTTCTCATCAGGGTTGGGCAACAACGTTTTCTCTACCGTAATATAGGGATATTTCGAAAGCATACCTATACCATAATATCCGCCACCATACTCTATGGTTTTTCCATACAACCCAAACATGCCGGTATAATAGGCCAGTTCTCCTATAAAATCTTTCCCTTTTTGATGAGGGGCACGCTTGCGGTCGGTACGAACATCGACCTCTTCCAACGCCACAAAATCGGGTTTGAACGATTTGATATGATAGGCCAAATCTTCCAACGAAGAGAGCTCGCCGAAACGTAAATTATAAGTCATCACTCTCACTCTCAACGTATCCTGTTGAGCCGATACTACACCACAAGTCAGTGCGATAAAACAAAATGTCAATATTTTACGAAACATATTCATGATAAGCTTTTATTCTTCAATTCTCAAAACAGCGATAATGGGCAGATGGTCCGAGGCATTTACTCCGGTAACCACCGTGTGGGAAACCACTCCGAATTGCTCTTGGGGATAATATGCGATATAATCCAACTCTCGGTTCGGACTGTTCGACGGAATAGTAAATTTCGCCGGATCGGTATTTGTACGGGTAAACCCCGCCGCATCGAGAATCGATATGGTAGAATTACTGGGAGTTGCATTGAAATCGCCACCAATTACAATAGGCCGTTTGATCGGTTTCAAAATATTCTCGACCGCATAAGCCAATTGCAAATCCCGTTCGCTTTGTGTCGTGGAAAGATGAACCGTGACAAAAGAAATATCTACTCCTTCAAAATTGATAATAGCAGTACCCACCGCATTGGCATTGGTCATCTTTTGTCCCTCGATTTCATCGGGAAAAGGATAAGTTTTTGTCTCTTTAAACGGTTTTTTGGAAAGCATAGCCAATCCATATTTACCACTCCGGTAATCCATTATCTTGAAAAAATGATAATAGGGATATTTGGCCAAATTGGCTATTTCTTTTGCTTGATCCACACCCAAACTCCGAGTCGTGCAACTATCTATTTCTTGCAGAAACACCACATCGGGCATTTTGGCTTTTATGACATTGGCAATACCCTCTACACTGGGAGTGGTCTCTTCTCCACTCGCCCCATAATATGGAGCACAATGTCTTGTATTATAAGACATTACAGTGATGCGATTACTCGGAGTTCCCGGGATACCGGGTCCGCCGGGAGCAGCGGGTTCTCCGCTGCTCTCTTTGGAACACCCCGATAATAACAGAAGTAAAGAAACCAATACAAATAATTTACGATACATTTTTCTACGCCATTTTTATTATTATTCCGGCCAACCGGGATTTTGACCTAACAAAGGATTCTTTACACGCTCGGCATAAGGTACCGGCCACAGATAGTGGACATTGGGATCGAAATAACGGGGGCCTCCTTCGGCGGTAGATTTTTCATAAATAATATCGCCAAATTCATCGACACCCGTATCGGGATAGGGATTAGCCCCCAAATCATTGATACAAACCTGTTCACTCGGACCCGTGATTGCCCGGCCGAAACGGAGTTCACCTTCACGCCAGCGCATTACATCGGCATATCTCATACCCTCGAGTGTCAATTCGATGCGACGCTCCCGTTTAATTTCGGTCCAAAGGTCAAGATTCCACGCGGCCAATTCCGTCAAAATCATACGGTGCATGCCTACCCGGTCTCTCAATCGGTTAATAGTCATATCGATTTGGTCCTGAGTCAATGTCCCATTCATTTGATACAGCGCCTCGGCATAAATAAGCAATACCTCAGCAAAACGAATCACATTGAGGTTGTTATGTCCCATATTGTAATTCCCGGCAATATTCATGTCGTTATACTTCTTGAAATAAAACCCGGTACGAGCATTTGCTCCATTATTCCCCGATTGCAAAGAGGGGAATCGCGGCAAATTGAATGTTTTGTTCGGTTTCTTAGTCTCGGCATCGCCATCGTCTCCTCCGGGCCACTCGTCACCCGGGCAATACAATGTCATAGCCATACGAGGATCTCGATTCTGGAAATAATCGGCATAGTGCACTTCGGGGAACGTATACAAATCGGAGGTCACAATATTCGCCCCTTTTTCTTTGTAGTATTCCAAACCCGCTTTGGCCGGCTTACCATCGGTACACAGATAGGCGTCGATCAACGATTTAGTAGGATTAATACGAATATAATCCACCGGACAACAGGTTTCATTGGGCACGTTATGCATGCGAATATCCGAAACATACACACTATAAATCATCGATTCGTTGTTATCGGGATTTATCTCGGTATCGCCCTCGGGTTGACATATCTTGGCATAATCATACAACCCATAGGGGCTATTATCCATAATCTCTTTCGCAAGACTGGCAGCCAGTTCATAACGCTCGTTTTGCAAGGCGATTCTTGCCTGCATGGCCAATGCACCCCAATGATCGATACGGCCTACATTTTCGCCTAACTGACGTTCACGGGGGAGTTTCGAAGCAGCCCACTCCAAATCGGTCATCAAATTGTCGATTACAATATTTCTCGGAGTACGAGCACAATAAGCCTCTTCGGCCGTAATCACATGATCTACCCAAGGCACATCGCCCCAGAACGTGGTCAACAAGAAATACATATAAGCCCTGATTACCTTCACCTCGGCGGCATATACATCTTTCACATCTTGGTCTACTTCGGCCCGGTCGTAATTATCCAAAAAATTGTTACAAGTAAATATATACTCGTATGACTGTTGCCAATAAGTGGTAAAGGGAAATCCATCGGTATAGGTATGTTTTCCACCCGATACCTTGCTCAACCCGCTAGTGATATTTCCCCACATACAAGTCTCGGCGCAGCATTCGCTCCAGTTAATGAGAAAATCCTTGAAGAATGCCTCATAACAAGGATACAATGCGGCACGCAATTGCTCCTCGGTTTTCCAATAGGTTTCATTGGTAATCGAATCCTGAGGATAACGATCCAAAAAATCTTCGCAAGAAGTCGTCAACAACACGACTACCGCCAATATATATTTATATACTCTTTTCATGATATATCGAAATTTTAGAATGTTGCTGTTAATCCGACAATAAATGTTTTCACTTGGGGGTATGCATCACCCGAACTGGTTCTTAACTCAGGGTCATAGGCTCCGAAATAGTCGGAGAGTGTGAACAGATTATCGGCCGAAACATAAACTCTCACATGATCGAGCTTACAAGGAGAAAGCCATTTCTTGGGTAGGCTATATCCGAGTTGGATATTTTTCAACCGCAAATACGATGCATCTTCCATCCAATAGTCACAGAATAATAGGTTATGTGTTTGTGCTTGATACATACGAGGATATGTCGCATCAGGATTTGTAGGGGTCCAACGATCGAGATGCTCTACCTTGGGTACCGAATAATCATTAATAAAGCAGTGACGAGCTTCATCCGAGAGATATCCCTTTACATTTCCTATTCCTTGCAGATAGAAACTGAAATCGATGCCTTTCCATTCTAACGATCCTTTCAACGCAAACGAATAGTGCGGATCTTTATCACCAAACACCACTTTGTCATTATCATCGATTACCCCATCGGGAACTCCATCGGGACCACTTATATCGCGATACTTAATGTCACCGGGTTGAGTCACAGCTTCAGAAGCCTTAGGTATCGCAAATTTCGGATCGATATAACGTCCATTCCCGTCAACACCTCCAAAATCTTCGATTTGGGCCAAACCATCGGTCAGATAACCATAATAAGCATCGATAGGATCACCCTCACGACGAATATAATTACCCAACGAAGGTTCACTCGCACCTAAGTCGATAATCTTATTTTTAGAATCGGATAAATTAAAGGCAAGGCTATATTTCACTTGATCAATTCTATCTCGCCATTGAATCCACCATTCCCAACCTTTATTCTCTATCTCTCCCATGTTCTCGAACGGCAGATTAGCCGAACCCGAGATACCTACCAACGTAGGATAGATAGGTTGCACTAACGCATCGATATTGTTCTTCTTATACCAGTCGAATGTGGTTGACAAGCGATTATCAAAGAATGAGAGGTCGATACCGATATTCAGCATGCGAATCGTCTCCCACTTAATATCCTTATTCCCCAACTTTTTTTGTTGAAATCCTACGTTATTGACTCCACCAATGGGATATGATTTATCTACTCGCTCGATAGATGTCAGATAAGGATAATAGTTACTGCCGATATTTTGGTTACCCAATTCTCCCCATGATCCACGAATCTTTCCACTGGAAAGCACCGATTGAGCCCATTCGAAAAAGCTTTCTCGTGCAAAGTTCCAACCCACCGAGAAGGAAGGGAAATATCCCCAACGGTTCTCCTTGGCAAACCGCGAAGTTCCATCAATACGTAAATTGGCTTCAAACAGATACTTATTATCATAGGCATAGTTCACACGTCCAAAGTAAGACCGTAAAGCCCACGACTGTTTTGTCCCACCATTGGCAATATCTTCGGTTCCGGCGTCGATTACATAGATTCCATCGAGCAATATATTTTTACGACTGGCCGACAAAGTACTCCGATCCTCCCATTCTTGAGAGAATCCCAACAAAGCCGATACCTCATGCTTCTTGGCAAATGTTTGATTATACTTCAAGGTTGTTTGGGCCGTTTGAGTAAGATAATTATACTGACTTTGTGATACGTAATTTCTCAAATTCTCGTTCTCGCTACTGGGAGTACCGTCTTGATAAAACTGGTACATAGCCGGGTTAAACTCATTGGTCTCTCTCGAATAATAATTGACTGCATACTGTCCTGTCAAATGCAATTGGTCGATAATGCGAATGTCGGCACCCACGATACCATTGAATGTAAGGGTTTTACGTTCTTCGGTTCCCGAGTTGTACGCGACATCTACCGGATTTCTTACCGTACCAAACGAATACCACTCCGTATCGCTCCATGTTCCATCTTCATTTTGTTGTTGCCATTTTACCGGCAATAAAGGAGAAATACGCTGTGCCAAACGGAACACGCCCGAAGTACCACTATATCCGGCCTCACTTCGGAAAAAATCGACATAACTTACATTACTCGTAATCTTAATGCGATCAAATACTTCGGTATTGACCGACATACGGGCGTTGTGACGGTGAGAATTAAAAGCATCACCTACAACAAGACCTTCTTGATTCAAATAGCCATAAGAAATAAAATAACCACTCTTGGCCGTTCCGCCACGAATGCTTAAATTATGATTGGTCTGAAAAGCACTTTTTTTATAAATTTCGTCAATCCAATCGGTATTCGAATAATCATTGGGATACATACCCGAATCGTATTTATCAAAAGCCGACTGATCGTATGGAGCAGAGAATCCGGCTGCAACCATAGCCTCGTTCGACAAAGTCATGTAGTCCCGGCCGTTTACCAACTCCGGAAGGCGTGTAGGACTTTGCCAACCGGCATAACCCGAATAAGTAAGTTTAGCCTTTTCATTCGATCCTGTTTTTGTCGTTACCAAAATTACGCCATTGGCAGCACGGGCTCCATAGATAGAAGCCGAAGCCGCATCTTTCAATACCGATATACTCTCTATATCACCGGGATTCAACAAATCTATATCACCTCCGGCTACACCATCGATAAGAACCAGTGGTGAGGTTTCACTATTGATCGTACTCACTCCACGGATAACAATAGAGGTCGCTGCACCCGGTTGACCTGTCGCACGAGTAACCGAAACACCGGGTAACTCTCCTTGCAAAGCGGCAGCCACACTGGTAACGGGACGACTCTCGATTTCATCGCCTTTCAACATCGACACAGCTCCTGTCACATTTATTTTCTTTTGCACGCCATAACCAACCACAACAACATCATCCAATTGCGATGTAGCACTTTCGGTCAATGCAATATCCAAACCGCCTGATTGAAAAACCTCTTTTTGCAATTCCTTATATCCTACATAAGAAAATTTCAAAACACTTCCAACGGGTATCGACAAAGAATATTTACCATCTAAATCGGTGACCGTTCCTTTTGATGATCCTTCAACAACAACTGTCGCCCCAATAATAGGGTCGCCAGTAACACGGTCTACCACTGTACCGCTAACCGTAATATTCTGTTGTTCCTTCACGGCCTTGCTGGTCCCTTCTTGTTTATCTCGATTATACAAGAGCACACTATTGTCCAAAAACCGGAATCCAATATTAGTTCCCTCAAAAAGTTGAGTCAACGCAACTTGCAAACTCACGCCCTCGACTTTTAAAGAGACCGGTTTATTTGGATCGACAAATTCTTTACTATATGCCACATTCACAGACGCTTGCTCCTTTATTTGTTCCATCGCCTGTTTCAACGTAACATTCTGAATATTCACCGAAATTTTCTGTTGCTGAGCAAAAGCAACCCACGGAAAAGCAAGACAAAGCCCTCCCACCATACACCATCTACGGATGTATGGAAAAATGTATTTTTCCAGCATAAATGTTGAGTGTTTATTATGTTATTAGACTTATTTTCCTTTTACAGCATATACATTTTCCGATATTTCATTGAACTTTATAGGGGTAATAGCAGACATCATTTCCAAAATACCCGACAAGTTATTCAACTTACAGGTAAAATTATAAGTAAACTTAGAAATCTCTTCGCTACGCACGTCGAAAGCCACGTCAAACTGCCTCGACAATGTCGTTAAAACTTCGCCCAACGGCACATTCCTAAATACCAATTTATTATCCTTCCAATCCGAAGCGTCTTTATAATAGGCATTAGTCATCACTTTACAAATGTTCCGTCCCTTCTCATAAACAGCTGTTTGCCCGGGAATCATGTGATACGATCCCATCTTTTCGGCGTACGGATAGCTAATCACAATTCCCCCTTCGTCCAACGTAGTTGTAACTGCCGAATCAGTAGGATAAACCGAAACATTAAATCGAGTTCCTGTCACACGGATATTCATTTCATCGGCCTGTACCATAAAAGGCTTCGACAGATCTTTCTTCACTTCGAAATAGGCTTCACCCACCAGCGATACTTCTCGTTTATCCTTGGTAAAATGTTCAGGATAAACCAACTTCGAGTCGGCATTCAACCAAACCTTCGTACCATCTTCGAGCAAAACCACCAATCGTTCGCCCCTCAAAGCACATATCTCTTTATACTCAGGTTTGGAAATATCGATATTCTGATAGGCCAAATACCCGATATTCAGCAATACCAATACAATAGCGCATGCCCATTTACAGATTGTCCCGATACTAGTCCCCTCTTTTCGGCTTATTCGTTGTGACAAACTCTCATAGACTCCAAATTTGTCGAAATCGGGCACGTCACGGCCTCCCATCGGCAAAGGATCGGCATTGAGCAACCGTTCTATATCTTTGTCAATATGATCCGAGATATAATTTAATATCTCTTCATCTGTCCGATTTCGACGTTTTAAAAACATAATATATAAGCTTTCATTATATAATACACAATGAAAGATAAAAAGTATTATAAAAAATCTGATTTTTTTATTCCAC
The DNA here is from genome assembly GCA_944320995.1 of uncultured Barnesiella sp. GTDB lineage: Bacteria > Bacteroidota > Bacteroidia > Bacteroidales > Barnesiellaceae > Barnesiella. Next base: position 122,975 of record CALUJQ010000002.1, read on the forward strand.
GCCCAATCTTACATTAATAACAAAATTGCGCACTGGCGGATAATCTCTTTTATCTGCTTCAAAGATTGGCTGTATTGGAACTTAACGGTATTGACCGAGAGATGTAATTTCTCGGCTATCTCTTGATTTGAATATTTCCCGGTAATCTTCAATGAAAAAATCTTTCGCCGTTGGGGCGACAATTGATTGACTGCATGACGGATCAAATCCAACTGTTCTTTATCAATATCCTCATTATCATGAATGTCTCCATCTATTCTCTCCAACAGTTCCAAACAATCATCTAAAACAAAAATATTATTCTTGGAATCTCTGAGGATATGGAGCAAATCGTTTTTAAGAACGGTAAATAAAAAATGATTCAATGGACGAGTCTCATCGAGCGAAACTCGCTTAGACCAAACTTTCATGAACAGATTTTGCACGGCATCTTCCGCCAGCTCCTTATTACACAAGTATTTAAAAGCAAGTCTATACGCTTGTTCAGAATATGTGTTATAAAGAATAGTAAAAGCTAACTGGTTCCCTTGTTTCAACTGAATCGTTAATGCGATGTCGTCCATTTTTATATTACCAGAAATTTAAGAGCGATGCAATATTCAAAAAAAATAATGAAACCACAAAAAAAATTCAGTGAATTTAAAATTACAAAAAACTAAACTCTCCAAAAACTTTTATTATAAAACTCTATTTAGAATAAAAAAAGCGAAGAAATTTTTCAACTTCTCCGCTTTGTACCCAGAGCCGGGATCGAACCGGCATGGAGGTTAATCCACTGGTGTTTGAGACCAGCGCGTCTACCAATTCCGCCATCTGGGCAGAAAGACGCTGCAAAAGTACACATAGATTTTAAATAACCCAAATAATCTCGATTTTTTTTCAAAAAAATTTATTCCGACTATCTTTCTAATAAAAAATAATTACATTAGCGGAAGATTTTATATATAAAATAGCACCACCATGGAAAATAGATATTGTGTAATAATGGGTGGCGGCGTAGGAAGCCGCTTTTGGCCATTTAGTCGCAACAACAGGCCTAAACAATTTCTCGACTTTTTTGGTATTGGACGCTCTTTGCTCCAAATGAGTTATGACCGCTTTGTAAAGATAATTCCCAAAGACCATATATTTATCGTTACCAACGAGATATATGTCGATTTGGTAAAAGAGCAACTCCCCGACCTCCCCAATGAGAACATTTTGCTGGAACCGGCTCGCCGGAACACGGCTCCCTGTATTGCTTGGGCAGCCTACCATATTCAGGCGATCAACCCCAAAGCGAATATCGTAGTTGCTCCATCGGACCACCTGATTCTTAAAGAAGATGAGTTTGCCCAATGTATCAATCAAGGTATCGATTTCGTGGCAAAATACCCGGCCCTGCTCACATTGGGAATAAAGCCCAACCGTCCCGAAACAGGATACGGATACATTCAAGTGGGCGAAGATGCCGAAGGCGATATTAAGACCGTTAAAACGTTTACCGAAAAACCCAACCTCGAATTTGCAAAGATGTTTGTTGAGAGCGGTGAATTTTTCTGGAATTCAGGTATCTTTATTTGGAACGTACAGACTATCATCAACGCCTTCCAAAGATTCCTGCCCGATATTTCCAACCGATTCGAAGCAAATATTGGCGTCTTCAATACCCCCGATGAGAAAAAATTTATCGACGAAAATTTTGCAGCCTGTCCCAATATTTCGATCGACTTCGGCGTCATGGAAAAGGCGTCGAACGTATATGTGCTTTGTGCCGAATTCGGGTGGAGCGACTTGGGTTCTTGGAGTGCCTTGTATGACCACTCTCCCAAAAACAAAGATGGCAATGTAACCCAAGGGTGCAAAGCTCTGCTTTACAATACAAGTGGATGCGTGGTGGCTGTGAAAGGCGAAAAACTGGTAGTTGTCGAGGGGCTGCAAGATTATATCATCGCCGAGGCCGACAATGTGCTGCTCATCTGTCCCAAAAACGAAGAGCAGAAGGTAAAACAGTTTGTTACCGACGCCAAAATGTCTTACGACGACACCTTCATTTGATCACAAATTAATACAGATACAACGAGAGCCGAAAGAAATCTTTCGGCTCTCGTTGTATAAACTGTTGCATTAGAAAAATTTAGTAGGCGTTCCCCATATATCGGAGAGTAAATTATTAGCCAATCGGCTAGCTCCTATTCTGAAATATTCGTTTGTCAACCATTTTTCGCCAAGGACCTCTTTCACCACACAATAATATTTTACGGCATCGGCTGTGGTAGAGATTCCGCCGGCAGGCTTGAAGCCAATCATTGTACCGGTCTGTTCGTAATACTCCTTAATAGCTTGACACATTACATAAGCTGCTTCAAGAGTTGCGGCAGGCTCCGATTTTCCCGTAGAGGTCTTAATGAAATCGGCTCCCGAATAGATCGACAACAAAGATGCTTTTTTGATATTCGAAGCCGTTTTCAATGCTCCCGATTCAAGAATCACTTTCAAATGAGCTTCTTTGCAAGTCTGTTTAAGCTCCTCTATCTCTTGACACATCTCTTCATAATTCCCGGCCAAGAAATTTCCTATGTTGATGACAATATCAATCTCGTCAGCGCCATCGCCAAGAGCCAACGCCGTTTCGGCCACTTTCACTTCGGTAAATGTCTGCGACGTAGGAAACCCACCCGATACAGCCGCAATATTTACCGACGAAACATCAAGATTGGCACGAACAGTCCCTGCCAAATTGGGATACACACATATGGCTGCCACATTAGGCATCTCGGGATGTTCCTCCTCAAAATCGTTTACGCGCTTTGTAAACCGGGTAATGGAATCGGTGTTGTCCTCAACATGCAACGATGTCAAATCTATGCAGTTAAACAAAAACTTATATACATCGACATTACTGTTTGCCGCCAGATTGTCCCGTACGATTTTCTCCACAGCATCGGCTACTTGGGCATCGTCCAAATCGGTTGTATACCGACTCAACATTTCTTCGTATTTATCCATTTTTCGTCAATTTAGGATTATTAATATGTCTTGTTTTATCCCTGTTTGTCTTTTTCTCGATATTCTTTTCAAATGCAGCCGTCAAATCGACCCCTGTTTGATTGGCCAAGCAAAGCAGAACCCAGAAAACATCACACAACTCGTCCGACAAATCTCCATCTTCCTCTCCGGCTTTGAACGATTGGTCTCCATATCGGCGAGCGATAATACGAGCGACTTCACCCACCTCTTCGGTCAGTATTGCCATATTCGTCAACTCATTGAAATATCTTACTCCCACGCTCTTGATCCACCGATCAACCTCTTCTTGCGCCTCTTGTATCGTCATAAATCACTCTTTATTTTTCGTATCCATACAAATCGTAACCGGACCATCGTTTACCAATTCAACCTGCATATCGGCACCAAAAACACCCGTAGCCACGGGCTTGGAAATAGCCTCCGAAAAACTGCGACAAAACGCCTCATACATCGGAATGGCTCGTTCATGCCCGGCAGCCCGTATATAAGAGGGCCTATTCCCTTTTTTAGTCGAAGCCAACAACGTAAACTGACTCACAATCATAGCCTCCCCGTCAATATCGAGTAAAGAGCGATTCATAACTCCCTCTTCATCATCGAAGATTCGCAGATTGACACACTTCTTCACCAACCATTCGAGATCCGGCAAACCATCGCTCTCCTCTACCCCCAACAAAACCAAAAGGCCTTGTCCGATCGTAGAATATAGCTCCCCGCCAATCTGCACCGAAGCTCTCTTCACCCGCTGAACAACGACTCTCATAAACTATTCGCTTGTATCTTTGCAAAGATAATACAAACACCGGGAGAAACAAATTTTATTTAACAGACTATCCGTTAACTACAAATAAGGCGTAGGAATAAATCAAAAACTAAGGAAGGCCTCAGGTAACGAAATTTTTGCTCAGGGTAAATAAGATTATTTGCTAATTATATGATTATCAACAATATATCTATTTTAAAAACTCTTTTATAATTCGAGTTTTTGCCTCACCTACCACTGCTGCCAACTCTACCTCCGAAGCCTCTTTGATGCGCTTCACACTTTTGAAATGAGTCAATAACAATTCCTTACTCTTAGGACCTATGCCCGGAATAGAATCCAAAACCGACTTTACCTGTCCCTTGCTTCGTTTATTCCGGTGGAACGTGATTCCGAAACGGTGTGCCTCATCACGCATGTGCTGGATAACACGTAATGACTCCGAATTCTTATCAATGTACAACGGCAACGAATCACCCGGGAAATAGATTTCTTCCAACCGTTTGGCAATTCCCACAATCGAGACCTTTCCTCTCAATCCAAGAGCGTCGATCGACTCCAATGCCGCACTCAATTGCCCCTTCCCCCCATCGACGATGATCAACTGCGGAAGCCCCTCGCCTTCATCAAGCAAGCGTCGATAACGGCGATAAATAATCTCCCTCATAGACGCAAAATCGTCGGGGCCCACAACCGTCTTAATGTCAAATTTACGATAATCTTTTTTCGAGGGTTTCGCCTTCCTGAACACGACACACGAGGCCACTGGATTAGTTCCTTGGATATTCGAATTATCGAAACACTCCATATGCCACGGAAGCTCGGGTAACCTGAAATCCTGCTGTATGCGGGAAAGAACCCGCATCACTCTTTGCTCGGGATTCAGTTTTTCATTTTGTTTCAAACGGTCAATCTTGTATTGCTTCACATTTTGTTCCGAAACCGCAAGTAGTTTCTTTTTATCCCCCCTTTGCGGGATCACAAATTCTATATCTGCAAAATCCGACTCCGGTAAAAACGGGACAAGCGCTTCCCTTGCAGAACTTCCAAACCGAGAACGCAGTTCGGCAATACCCAACGAGAGGATTTCAGAGTCCGATTCATCGAGTTTTTTCTTATACTCAATCGTAATACTCTGTACAATCGAACCACCCCTCACATGCATATAATTGACAAAGGCTACACCCTCGTCTTCGTCATAAGAGAAGACATCGATGTCGTGCAAAGTCGGGTTTACAATAACCGATTTTGCTTTATATTTCTCGATTAAATCATATTTTTCTTTGATTAATTGAGCCTCTTCAAAACGCAATTCGGCCGACAAAGCTTGCATCTCTTCGAGCAAATGATTACTCAACTGATGTATATCTCCGTTGAGAATTTGCCTGACCTGTTCGATGTATTCGTTATATTCCACCTCCCCGATCTTACCTTCACAGCACCCCTTACAATTTTTTATATGGTACTGCAAGCAAACTTTGAATCGCTTTTTACCAATATTTTCGGGTGTAAGCGCATAATTACAAGTGCGAATAGGATATAACTCACGAATCAGAGCCAACACAGTTTTAGCCAAATGAACATTGGCATACGGGCCATAATACTTCGAGCCGTCCTTATGCACTTTCCGGGTAAGAAAAACTCGTGGGAAATGTTCATTGCGCAGACAAATCCACGGATAGGTCTTGTCATCTTTCAACAGGACATTATACCGTGGTTTATACTCTTTAATAAGGCTGTTCTCAAGATGCAAAGCATCTTCTTCGGTCTTCACGACAATATATTGCAGGTCATAAATATTTTTGACCAAAATATTCGTTTTGGGAGAATCGTGCGTTTTATTGAAATACGACGACACCCGACGTTTCAAATTTTTGGCCTTACCTACATAAATAATCTTGCCCGTTTTATCGAAATACTGATACACTCCCGGCGTATCCGGTAAAAGAGCAAGTTTATTCTTAATATTTTCGTTTTTACCGATCAATTCGTCTTAATATTTTATCAACGCCTCTACTTCAACATCGTTCGGGAATACGTCTCGGCCCTTCAAAAATTCCAATTCAACGAGAAAGTTGACGTAGATTTTCTTTGGATTAAATCGTTTTACCAAATTATACGCGGCAAGCATCGTCCCTCCGGTAGCCAACAAATCGTCATGCAGCAATACAATGTCGTTTTCGCAAAGAGCATCTTTATGAATCTCTATTTCATCGATACCATACTCTTTGGTATAACTCTCCTTCCAAGTTTCAGCCGGCAGTTTCCCCGGTTTACGCATTGGCACAAATCCGGCATTAATGCGAGTAGCCAATATGGGTCCCATAATAAAGCCACGAGACTCGATACCTACCACCTTGGTAATTCCTTTCTCGGCATATATCCCCGTAAGCATATCAGCCAACTCTTTCAAACAATCCGGTTCTTTGAAGACAGTCGTCAAATCTCTAAAAACAATCCCCTGTTGAGGGAAATCAACGACATCACGAATCTTGCTTTTAATAATCTCTACACTCATTTTTATTGGTTATTTATTTGTTCTTTCCCTTTATTTAAAGGCTTTTTGAGCTTTTGTTTCACGTGAAACATTATCGTCCAACCAGCAGCAATAAAATGTTTATATCACTTGGCGAAATACCCGGGATACGCGATGCTTGTGCAATCGTCTCCGGGTCTATTCTCTCCAATTTTTGACGCGCCTCGGTCGATAAAGCCTGTATTTGGCTATAATCAAATTTTCCACGTATGCGAATATGTTCCAATCGGGCAATTTTCTCGGCAATCATCTTTTCCCGATCGATATAGCCTTGATATTTCATCTTTATCTCGGCAGCTTCTACGACCTCTTCCCGACGGTTCTTGATCGAAGAAATTTCCCGTTTCAATGCAGGCACCAATTGTGAAAGCTGTTTCAAGTCAAGTTGGGGACGAAGGACTAAATCGATTAGCCGCACGCCTTGTTTCAACGGAGTCGTTCCCAATGCTTCCAGTCCGGCATTGATATAGGCAGGTTTTATAGAATAGTTGTGAGCAAAATCGATCAATCGTTCTACTCGCTCACGCTTCTCCTTCAACAAATCATATCGCTCTTGTGTAGCCAAGCCCAACTGGTAAGAGCGCTCCGTGAGGCGCATATCGGCATCGTCTTGACGCAATAAGATACGATACTCGGCTCTCGATGTAAACATTCGATAAGGTTCATCGACACCTTTGGTAACCAAATCATCGATAAGCACGCCTATATAAGCCTCATCTCGACTCAACGTAAACGGTGTACCTCCATGACAATTGATATGCGCATTTATCCCGGCGACAAGGCCTTGCCCTCCGGCCTCTTCATAACCGGTTGTTCCGTTTATCTGCCCGGCAAAGAAAAGATTTCGCACACGTTTGGTCTCTAAATTATGATTCAACTGTGTCGGGTCAAAATAATCATACTCTATGGCATAACCGGGACGATAGATGCGCAAATCACGCAAAGCGGGAATCTCCTGCAATGCTCTCACCTGAACATCAAGCGGAAGTGACGAAGAGAAACCATTCAAATAATACTCCTGTGTGGTCTCACCTTCTGGTTCGAGAAAAAGTTGATGCTCCGTTTTATCGGGGAAAGTAACTATTTTAGTCTCGATACTAGGGCAATATCGTGGGCCTATACTTTGTATCTGACCGTTATAAAGCGGCGAATCGGGCAAGCCGTTGCGTAGGATTTCATGAACCTTATCATTGGTATAAATCGTCCAACAACTACGTTGTTTCAACGGTCGGGGCATAAAATCGAGGAAAGAGAATTTATGAAAATCGTTCTCACCTTGCTGCTCGGCAGCTTCTTCGAAGTGTATGCTGCGGCCGTCGATTCGTACCGGAGTTCCGGTTTTCATGCGCCCGGCAGTAAAACCAAGTTCTACAAGTTGTTCGGTAATACCGTGCGACGCCGGTTCCGAAATGCGACCTCCTTGCAATTGGGTACGTCCTATATGCATCAACCCGTTCATAAATGTACCGGTCGTTAGCACCACGCATTTTGCCGAAAAAGAGACATTCATATCCGTCACGACTCCGGCCACGCACCCATCTTTTATAACAATCTGATTTACAGAATCTTGCCAAATATATAAATTCTCTGTATTTTCAAGGACAGAACGCCATGTGGTAATGAATTTCATTCGATCGCTTTGAGAACGGGGGCTCCACATAGCGGGCCCCTTAGACCGATTCAACATTCTGAATTGGATTGCTGTCTTATCGGTAACGATACCCATGAAACCGCCCAAAGCATCGATTTCACGAACAATCTGCCCTTTGGCAATCCCACCGACAGCAGGATTGCAACTCATTTGGGCTATCTTATTCATATCCATGGTAATAAGCAACGTCTTCGACCCTAAATTGGCCGAAGCACATGCGGCTTCACAACCGGCATGTCCTGCCCCTACGACAATCACATCATAATTGAAATCCATTGCATTTTGTCTCCATGATTCTTGCCGAAAAAAGATTATTACACCTCCACGGCAAACGCTCATTTGTTTATTCGCTATCTCAACTTCAACGCCTCGTTTTCATGACGAGTCATTATCTCCCGTTCTCCCGGGCCCTTATCATTAATGCCACACAGATGCAAAACCCCGTGTATGATAATGCGATGAAGCTCTTCGTCATAGTCGGTTCCGAACTGTTCGGCATTAGACCTCACCGTATCGACACTGATAAATATATCACCGCCGATTTTATCTCCTTCGGTATAATCGAAGGTAATGACATCGGTATAATAATCGTGCTGCAAATAAGCCTTATTCACCTCAAGAATCTTCTCATCGGAGCAAAAAATATAGGCTATATCGCCGCATTTTTTCCCATATCCCGAGGCAACACGACGTATCCAATCGGTCGTCTCTCTCTTTTTTATCGCCGGCATTTTGACATCTTCGGCAAAATAACTTACAGCCATATATATCTTTATTTCTATAATTTCTGCAAAGATAGCGCAATCCCGCAGCAGAAGCAACAACTCTATCCTATTGCGCCTCATATCATGCCGCTTAGCAAAGATACGGAATTATTCTCATACGATTTATTTGAAAAAGAAATAAGAAACCGTAATGGCCGAAATCGCTCCTATCACATCGGCGAGCAAGGCGTATCCTACGGCATAACGAGTCTTACGCACACCCACACTGCCGAAATAGACTGCCAATATATAAAAGGTCGTGTCGGTAGAACCTTGAACGGTGCAAGCCACTCGTCCCACAAAAGAATCCACACCGTAGGTTGACATCGCATCGACCATCATTCCCCGCGAGCCGCTCCCGCTCAACGACTTCATCAAAGCCGTAGGCAACGCTCCCACAAACTCCGTATCGATACCCAACCAGCCGAATACCGCCGCAAATCCCTCTACGATATAATCCATCGCCCCCGAGGCGCGAAAGATTCCGATAGCTACCAATATAGCCACCAGATAGGGAATAATCATCACCGCCGTCTTAAACCCTTCTTTTGCCCCCTCGATAAAGGCATCGTACACATTAATGCGCTTCACCAGTCCCGAGACGATAAAAATTACGATGATCGTAAACAGTATGCTGTTTGCTGCAAAAGCCGAATAGGTAGAAATTTTCTCCTCGGGCAGGGACGAAAAATAGTAGAAAATTCCACCCACAAAAGCAGTAAGACCCAATCCCCACAGCAAAATTACCCGATCGAATATGTTGATACGCTGCTTGATACACAGAGCTAAAAGCCCCACGAATGTCGCCATAAAAGTGGCTATGAGAATAGGGAGGAAGACGTCCGACGGATTGGCAGCCCCCATTTGAGCCCGATAGGTCATTACCCCGATAGGAATCAATGTCAACCCCGAAGCGTTCAACACCAAAAACATCAACATGGCATCGGTCGCCGTATCTTTCTTGGGATTCAGTTCCTGCAACTCTTTCATGGCCTTCAATCCCAACGGTGTCGCCGCATTGTCAAGCCCCAACATATTGGCCGAAACATTCATAAACATCGAGCCCAATGCCGGGTGACCTTTGGGAACCCCGGGAAACAACCTTGTGAACAGGGGACTTATCAACCGAGACAAAACAGCCACCACGCCTCCGCGCTCTCCTATTTTCATCAGTCCGAGCCACAGTGTGAGAACACCCGTCAATCCTAACGAAATATCGAATGCATTACGAGCCGAAGAAAACGAAGCATTCATAATATCGGTCCAAATATCCGTATTCCCATACACGACAGTTTGCACCACTGCAACGACAAATGCAATGACAAAAAATGCAATCCAAATGTAATTAAGAACCATACCGACCGATTTTCGTTTCAGAAAACAAAAATAACCATTTTAGGCAAACAATTCCTTTTTTCATTATTCAAAAAAAATTTTTTATCCTTCTCCACCATCATCGGCTCTATTTTACAACAAACCCAAGGTAGTCAATATTTGATATATACACCTATGTATCAAATAATTATATGATTTTTTACTTCATGAGAATCGAATATTTTTCACGTCTCTATCCCCTCTTCGAAAAATTTTCAGGCAAACCGCTCTATTTTAACATACAAAAACATTGTTGCAAACAACTATTGCAACAAACAACCAGTTACACTTTGGAGTAAAAATTTTATCCATCTCTATATCCTCTCCAAAATCGGAGAAAAAACATATCCTCATCCGATCAGATTTTTACTTGTCTTGTTTTTTGTTTTACGCTATCTTTGTCAAGAGAAATCTCTCTTGACCATGCATTCTGCCTCCGACATAGAAAAAGCAATACGAGCAGCCGCCAAGCCCGAAAAGGTAAAAGTCCTGTCGGGGTTCTTCAAAACCGATAAAGGGAAATACGGCGAAGGCGATGTTTTTATAGGAATACCCGTACCGGTAACCCGCAGTATCATCAAACAATATCTCGACACCCCGCTCGACCAACTCGAAATACTTTTACACAACCCTGTCCACGAGTTACGCATGGCCGCATTGCTCTGCATGGTGGAACAATACAAAAAAGCTTCTCCCGAAAAAAGGGAAGCCATATACCGCGCTTATCTGTCAAATACAACACACATTAATAATTGGGATTTAGTCGATCTGTCGGCAGCCCAAATCGTAGGAGCCTATCTCGAATGCCGAGACCACACACCCTTGTACCGATTGGCACAAAGTTCCCTCTTATGGGAACAACGCATATCCATTGTTGCCACTTGGCAGTGGATTCGTAAAGACCATTACGACGACACCCTCGCCATCGCCGACATACTTTTGCACCACCCTCACGACCTCATACAAAAAGCCGTAGGCTGGATGCTGCGCGAAGTAGGGAAACGAGATAAAGCCCGGCTTTGTCATTTCCTCGAAATCCGATACCGCGATATGCCACGCACCATGCTGCGCTATGCTATTGAAAAATTTTCGCCCGAAGAACGAGCCTTTTACATGAAAAAATAATCTATAACAACCCATCGCGACGCCACTGCCGTTTATATTTCCAAAGGCGTTGCAACAGTTTCAACGAAGAAATGTGCCAATAGTACCGCTTGAAATGCACTCGGCAACATTGTTCGACAAAATCCCACGATCCCACACGCTTTTTCATTAACATCCTAATGAAAAGAAACGACATTCTTATCTCCCTGAAATACGATACGATGAACGAAGGCTTATCGATATAAAACGGCAACCGGTCGGCCCACTTTTCATGGAAGCGGACCGTATCGTCGAGCCACGACTGATTATATGCCCCTTCCGAAAGATGTTCCACCAATACATCATTGGTCACATAGTTGATATATTTTTGTCCCACCGTCATCGATATGTCCAAGTCGTACAAGTGGAATCCTCGGAACAGCTCCTCGTCGAAGCGGAACTCGGCCCACACCTCCCGGCGCATAAATAGGCACAACCCATCGAGTACAATCACGGGCGAAGCCGGTACTTTATCGGGATTGGCTATAAAATATTTAATCGAGCCATCTTTGAAATGTTGTATATAATTATAACGTGTGTATTGCTTCATCGCTCCCCAACCCGAATAGGTGGCCAATTTGGCCGTCGATCCAGCAAAGCCCACTACTCCCGTCGTAGGCTTCTGCAACAACGACTCGATAGACAGGCCCCAATTGGGTGTCTTGAAAAAAATATCTTCATGGGCAAAACACAAATACTCTCCCCGCGCTTTCCCGGCACAAAGATTGTACACATGAGTAATGCTATAACCGGTTTCCCGATTATCATGAACGATAAACTCACACGGGACGCCTATCGTTTCAAGGACGTTTTCCCGAAACTGCGCCAACCTTTCGGTATTGATAGAACAAACTATAATAGAAATCATAAGAAGAACCAGCCAACTCACGGGCAAAGATATGGAAATTCTCCGAGGTGACAAGTGAGATAGTGCCAAAAAGAGAATTTGCCAAACCTCAAAAAATAGCAAAAGTTTTTAGAATTTTCTTGCTACTTTTGTACACTATACCATTTGTGCCATAATCGTTACACAACGACAAAAACCCGAAGAAATGAGCGACACGCAAGCCATCATTGTTATCCCCATCTATACCACACGACTCGACAGCCGGGAGAGAGCCTCGTTGCAACAATGTTTCGACGTGTTGAAATCTTATTCCAGATGCTTTGTAAAGCCCCAGTCGCTCGATATAGAGCCCCTCATGCACGATTATCCGGCCGACCGCATCGTATCCTTTCCCGATGACTATTTCAAGGATATTGCCGCTTACAACCGACTCATGATGTCACCCGTCTTTTACGAATCGTTTGCCCAATGGGATTATATGCTCATCTTCCAGACCGATGCTTGGATATTCTCCGACCGTTTGGCCGAATGGTGTTCCAAAGGATATGACTACATCGGGGCTCCATGGATTCCGAAAACCAAATACGACAAACTCTATTACCGTATTTTCACCGCATGTAAACGATTTTACTGTCGAATATCGGGAGCTTCGGATTACAGTCGCATATATTACCACGTGGGAAACGGCGGCCTTTCATTGCGACGGCCTCGTATATTTGCACAAATAGCCCGGGAAATGGCGCCTGCAATATCCCAATACCTCGCTCACCCCGGAACCGATTTTTACAACGAAGATATATTTTGGAGTCTCGAAGTCAATCGAGACAGGCAACATCTTAAAATCCCCCATTGGAAAGAAGCCCTTCAATTCTCGTTCGACAAGAATCCTGCGGTATGCTATGCCCTCAACGGGAACAAACTACCCTTCGGGTGTCACGGTTGGTACAAAAAAAATATGTTGCCCTTTTGGGAACAACATATACAAACACTCAGAAACGACACCTAAGCATCGATCCGATATTCTCTCCCGGGATTTACAGGAAAGGAATATATCGCGATATTTTTGTCCGCCTATTCGCCGATGTCTGTACGAAACGATCTTCGGTAAACGATTTATCATCGAAACATTTCAAATAAACGGTATTCATTTCATCGGCAAGCCTTTTCGGGTCGAAACGAACGACATACTCTTTTCCTTTCGCAATCATTTCGGTACGGAGGTTCTCATTCGAAAGCACTCGCTGCATAGCAGCTGCCATACCCTCTACATCGTCGGGGCCAACATAAATCGAGTGTACACCTCCCGCCTCTTCCAAACAAGATCCAGTCGCAGCAATCACCGGAACACCTGCCGAAAGAGCTTCGATAATAGGTATCCCGAAACCCTCAAAACGAGAAGGATATACAAATAGCGAGGCCATATGGTACAGCACCGGCAAATCGCCGAATTTCAAATTATGAATGATATGTACTCTATCGGCCAACCCATGAGTTTCAATATAATCTTTCACCATTTCGGCATAATCGGTACTTTTCCCGACAGCTACCAAATGCACATCGGGCAATTTCTCGATAGCTTTCACCGCCAGCATCAGGTTTTTACGCTCCTCTATCGTACCCACGCTCAATACAAACCGCTCGGGCAAACCATAAGACTTGCGTACCCGCTCTTTGGCTTCGGAAGAAACCGGTTGTGCAAAAACAGGATCACACCCTTGATAAACGACATCGATTTTCTCGGGCGAAATGCCATAGTATTTCACAATATCCCATTTCGTACATTCGCTCACCGCCACAATCCGATTGGCTTTATGGCACGCATATTTGAACTTACGATTATAGATAAACCTATCTAAAAAATGATAATACTGAGGATACCGGAGAAAAATCAAATCATGAATCGTTACTACGCTACGAATCCCCGTACGATGAATGCCGACAGGCAACTCATTGCTCAATCCATGATACAACTGCACGCCGTCTTGTAACAGACCCCGTTTGATAAAAAAAGTTCTCCACAGAGACCTGCAAAACTTCATGAGCGAGGAATGAGGCTGTATCGAAGCGACATTCTTGTGCTTCAACAAAGAATCGTACAATGCATTTTTGCATTTCTTGGGAATATACATACGATACTTGTGTTCATTGCCGTATGTAGCCATTGTATCTACCATGAATCGGCTGTAATTTCCCAATCCGGTAAAATTGGCGTTAGCCCTCTTTGCATCGAACCCTATAATCATTCCTTTACAATCCACTTTGCTGTTTACTTAAATATAGATGCAGAAACGTCTTGTTTTGCTGCATGGCCCTTGTAAATTTTACAACTTTCCATAAAAGGAGAATCAAAATACTCATTTATATAACGTTATAAACGAGATTTTCCCCTATTCTCTTTTATTTTTTATACCCTATAAAATTCGGAAACTTCAATCCGATTAATTCTAAAAACAGTTTCCGGCCGCAAAGGTACACTTTGTTGCATTTATTTTTATCTTTGTGCAAAGAAAAAATGCGAAATCCACTTCGTATTTCCCAAAAACAGAAAGAAAGATGATACAAAAATTCGACTTTTTAATCATCGGTTCCGGTATTGCCGGAATGAGTTTTGCCTTAAAAGTAGCCCATAAAGGACGTGTGGCTCTCATTTGCAAAACCGAATTGGAAGAGGCCAATACCTATTTCGCGCAAGGAGGTGTCGCCTCAGTGACCAACACGTTGGTAGATAATTTTGAAAAACACATTGAAGACACGATGATAGCCGGCGACTGGCTCAGCGATCGTGCCGCCGTTGAAAAAGTAGTAAAAGAAGCCCCCTCTCAAATCCAAGAACTCATCAGTTGGGGTGTCGATTTCGATAAAAACGAAAAAGGAGAATTCGATTTGCACCGTGAAGGCGGTCACTCCGAATTTCGAATCCTTCACCACAAAGACAACACCGGCGCCGAGATTCAAGACAGTTTGATAAAAGCGGTCAAAAAGCACCCCAATATTACCATATTCGAGAAACATTTCGCCATCGAAATTATCACACAACACCATCTCGGGATAACCGTTACCCGGCAAACTCCCGACATTGAATGTTACGGCGCCTACGTTCTCGACCTGAAAACCGGTAAAGTAGATACCTTCCTCTCCAAAGTCACCCTCATGGCCACCGGAGGTGTCGGAGCTATTTACCAAACCACCACCAACCCGCTCGTGGCTACCGGCGACGGTATCGCCATGGTCTATCGAGCCAAAGGGACGGTGAAAGATATGGAATTTATCCAATTCCACCCCACCGCCCTCTATCACCCCGGCGACCGGCCCTCGTTCCTCATCACCGAGGCCATGCGAGGATATGGGGCCGTCTTGCGCACGCTCGACGGAAAAGAGTTCATGCAAAAATATGATCCCCGCCTCTCTTTGGCTCCCCGCGACATCGTAGCCCGCGCCATCGACAACGAAATGAAAAACCGGGGCGACGACCATGTTTATCTCGATGTAACCCACAAAGACCCCGAGGAAACCAAAAAGCATTTCCCCAACATTTATGAGAAATGTCTCAGCCTCGGCATCGACATTACCCGCGACTATATTCCGGTAGCGCCTGCGGCCCACTACTTGTGCGGGGGTATCAAAGTCGATTTGAACGCTTGCTCCTCGATCAACCGTCTCTATGCCGTAGGCGAATGTGCATGCACAGGTCTGCACGGCGGAAACCGATTGGCCTCCAACTCTCTCATCGAGGCTGTCGTCTATGCCGATGCCGCCGCCAAACACAGCCTCCGAGTCATCGACAACTACTCCTACCAAGAGAATATCCCCGAATGGAACGACGAGGGTACTCAATCGCCCGAAGAGATGGTACTCATCACCCAAAGTGTCAAAGAGGTGGGACAAATCATGAGTACCTATGTAGGTATCGTCCGTTCCAACCTCCGCCTCAAACGGGCATGGGACCGCCTCGATATTCTCTACGAAGAGACCGAAAGCCTCTTCAAGCGCAGCAAAGCCTCGAAAGAGATTTGCGAATTGCGCAACATGATCAACACCGGATACTTAGTCATGCGCCAAGCTATGGACCGCAAGGAGAGCCGGGGACTCCACTACACCATCGACTACCCCCATACCGACAACTCTCCTCGTCCATAAAATCATAAAAGAGTTTCTCAAAAGAGCCGCATTTCACCTTGCGGCTCTTTTTTTTGAACCATTTCGATTGCAAGCTGTTTTTATTGTACAAAAACAACTTGCGATTATGAAATCTATTCAAGGAACCAAAACCGAACAAAACCTGCTGAAAGCCTTTGCCGGCGAATCTCAGGCACGAAACCGCTACACGCTTTTCGCCAAAACAGCGAAAGAAGAAGGCTATGAACAAATTATGGGCATATTTGCCGAAACCGCCGAGCAAGAGTTGGCCCACGCCACTCGCTTCTTCAAGTTTTTACCCGGCGGACCGGTTTCCATCACTGCCGAATATCCCGCCGGAAGAATAGGCCATACGGCCGAAAATCTGCTCGAAGCCGCCGAAGGCGAAAAACTTGAATGGACCGCACTATACAACGATTTCGAACTGGTAGCTATCGACGAAGGGTTCAAAGATGTTGCCACGGCTTTCAAAATGATCGCGCAAGTCGAAGCGTTCCACGAATGGCGCTATCGCAAGCTATTGGAACGGCTTCAAAATGAGACGGTATTCAAGCGAGAAAGCCCCATTCGTTGGCAATGCCGCAATTGCGGATATATCTATGAGGGCAATGTAGCTCCTGCCCGCTGCCCGGCTTGCCTCGAACCCCGCGCCTTTTTCGAGCCGGCCAGAGATAACTATTAAAACAAAACTATCTATCTTTTCATACGACCATACCCGCGGCGAACAAAATCTTTGTCCGTTGCGGGTATTTTTTTGAGAAAAACATTCTCCGATACCTCCCCCACAATCTATTGATCCCTCATCGCCGAACGGGAAAGCAATTTGTGCCCGATGCGGCAATAAAGGCATTTATGCGCCTGACAATACTCATTATTCAATTGTATGACAGCTTGACTTTCCAACGCATTCGTCACCCCGATACCTATCTCGGAAAAACGCCGTACAATCGAGTTTTTCTCGGGACGCAACGATTCGAGTAACGCGAGAGCCCGGTCGGTCATCGCCTCATCTCCGACGTGTATCCCATAAGCATACAACAAAGGGGCCACGGCATTGATCAAAAGAATATCCACAGCCGATTCGCCCAAAACAACTTTCGACTCGGGCGATACATGCCCAAACAGATAGTGTGTACTCCAATATCCCGTAAGCTCCACTTTGAAAATCCGGCGCAATGCCTCCTCGTCATCGGCCTCACAAATCCGGGAAAACAAATCGAATCCCCGGTGAATATACTGTGCCAACATGGCCAACCGCCTGTGCGGAAAGTTGGCCGGACGCAACCGGAAAAATTTCCAGCTCTCCCGGTTCAACGGGGTTAACCCGAATTTATTTTTCAAAAAAGCATACTCATTGACCAATCGCGCATAATAATCGTCACCGATATACTCTCCTTCGACCAGCAAACCCGCCTGCCCAAACAAAAACGCCTCTACCTGCGACAACGAATCGGCATGTTTCTGCATGAACAACAACGGGAGACTACGGGCCAGCCGCTCAAAAGCGTCGCCATTGATGCCGAAACCCAAACTACGGGAGACGGCAATATAACAAACCTCTTCCCAACTGCCCCTGTACAACGACAACCAGTCGTGCAATCGCTGCGATTTGGCCTGCAACCGTTCGACCGCCAGCGACGAGACCCAATCGGACAAAAAAATCGGGTCAAGCTCTCCCATATAACGGGCGCAAGACTGCGTCGAGGAGTGAGAAACCAACGCCTCATAATCGTTCCGGAATGTCGGGGAACACGACAAAACCAATGTGGGAATCTCCTCCCCGTTGGATCTGCATACGGCCATATCGGCAATCTCGACAACATGCAATATCACCGAATCATAAGCCGGATCAAGATGATGGTTGTGCCGACGCCAATCCGAAGCCCGTCGGTGAATCTCGACATTTCCGGCCCATACGCAACCGTCCACCGCTATTTTGGCGTTGAAAAAATCGGGGCCCGCATCGGTATTCAGCCGCCCGACATCGATTACCCGCAATTTACGCCCGTCGGTGGTCTTCAATCCCGAGAAATCGAACAATCGATGCTGCCATACATATTGCATGAGTTTTTCCATAAAAAACGTTTCTATTCTAAGAATTTCTCGATTTTCGCTATCTTTGCATAAGATAGGAGGCGGCTTGGCAAAAAGTTCAAGCAAGTTTGACTTTCTGCACTCGCCTTTCACTATCTTTGTACCTGCATACGTGCAAATTAAACCAACCTTATTGAATAAACCGGTATAAACCGAGATGTTTTGTAACAGAATTTAGATATGAAAATAGCACTCATCGGATATGGGAAAATGGGACATGCCATTGAAGAAGCCGCATTGTCCCGTGGGCACGAGATTGTCTGTCGCATTGACAAAGACAATCAAGAAGATTTTGATTCACAACAGTTCAAGGAAGCCGATGTCGCCATCGAATTTACCGCTCCATCGGTTGCCATAGGTAATTACCGAAAGGCTTTCGCCGCGGGCATACCGGTCGTTTCGGGGACAACCGGTTGGCTCGAACATCTGCCCGAAGTTCGCGAAGCATGCGAGAAAGGACAAACCTTCTTTTACGCCTCCAATTTCAGTCTGGGAGTCAACATCTTCTTTGCCGTCAACAAATATTTGGCAGGAATCATGAATCACTTCCCGCAATATGCCGTGGAACTCGAAGAGATTCACCACGTCCACAAGCTCGACCATCCCAGCGGTACGGCCATCACACTCGCCGATGACATCATCGCCCGGCTCGACTCGAAAGAGTCGTGGACCGAAGAGTTGCCGGCTCCCGCCCACAGCATTCCGGTCGTTGCCCGCCGCGAAGGCGAAGTCCCCGGCACACACATAGTTACCTACGACAGCGATGTCGATACGATTCGCATCACCCACGAAGCCAAAAGCCGTAAAGGATTTGCCCTTGGGGCCGTTGTCGCCGCCGAGTTTACGGTTGGGAAAAAAGGATTTCTCACCATGCAAGACCTATTTTCATTCCTCAAATAACACATTACCGTCATGAATCAAACGACACCTTCGAAATATAGCCTCGTCGAACGGCTGAAACAGGTCAAAAAGACCCGTTGGATACGCTTCTCAATCGTGGCTCTGCTCTATATCGGCTGGACCATTTGGCTCAACAACTATTATGTATTGTTCGGCTTGTTGCTCCTCATCGACATCTACCTTACCCAATACATACCGTGGGGCTGGTGGAAAAAGAGCAAAAACCCCGTCGTGCGTGTTATCATGGAGTGGGTCGATGCCATCGTTTACGCATTGGTCTTGGTCTATTTCATCTTCGCCTTCATCTTCCAGAATTACCAAATACCCTCCTCGTCACTCGAAAAATCGATGTTGGTAGGCGATTTCCTGCTGGTCAGTAAGATGAGCTACGGCCCGCGTGTCCCCAACACACCGCTGCATTTCCCGCTCGCCCAGCACACCCTGCCGGTTCTCAATACAAAATCCTATATCGAATGGCCTCAATGGGATTACCATCGCCTCAAAGGGTTCGGGACGGTACAACGCAACGACATCGTCGTGTTCAACTTCCCGGCCGGTGATACCGTAGCCGTAAAACAACCCAATCCCGATTATTACACCCTCTGTTTTATGGAGGGACGAGAGGCTGTAAACCGTAACAAAGCCTTGTATGGCGACATCATCTATCGGCCTGTCGACCGCCGCGAAAACTATGTAAAACGTTGTGTGGGACTACCGGGCGACACATTCAGCATCGTCAAGAACGACATCTATATCGACGGAGTGAAACAGCCTCGTCCTAAGAATATGCAATTGAACTATTTGGTGAAAACCAGCGGACGATTCCTCGGGAATGCCGACTTCGAGAAATGGGGCATCAGCGTCGATGATCGAATGCCCATCGACATATCGAGCTACAATGCCCGCATGAATCTCGAAAGTTGGGGACTCACCCCCAACTCCAACGGCACCATGAATCCCGTTTATGAACTCCCCTTGACACAGGCCATGATCGATATGATGAAAAAAGACCCCACCATAGAGCAAATCGTGGAAGAACCGGGATTCCTCGGCGGGCAAACCTATCCGTTGGTCCGCTCTAACACTTGGACTCGCTCCGATTACGGTCCGGTGTGGATTCCGAAAAAAGGAGCCACCCTCAAACTCACCCTCGAAAATCTTCCCATTTACGAGCGCCCGATCCGAAATTACGAACACAACGACCTGCAAGTCAAAGAGGGCAAAATATATATCAACGGTGAAGAGACCGATTCCTACACCTTCAAAATGGATTATTACATGATGTTGGGCGACAACCGCGACAAATCGGCCGACTCGCGATACTGGGGATTTGTCCCCGAAGACCACATCGTAGGCAAACCCATGTTTGTATTCCTCTCGCTCGACAAGGACAAAGGCCTTTTCGACGGGAAGATTCGCTTCAACCGCATGTTCCGCTCGGTAAACAGCCTCGTAAACTAACATGAAAAGAGAGACCATACGCACGATTCTTATCACGGTAATCATCATTATCGCGAGCGTATGGCTCATTCGTTTTTTTATTATAGAACCCTATCGGGTACCTCCCGGACAAATGGAAAACAGCCTGCTCCCGGGCGACCGGCTGTGGACCGACAAATGGTCGTTTCGCTGGGGAAATCGAACACCCCAGTACCGCGACCTCGTGATATTCGAACTGCCACCGCTCCTCCAATCCCAATCGGGAACCACCGCAATTGCTATCGCCCGCTGCATCGGGCTGCCCGGCGATACGGTCGAAAGTACGGGGAACCAGCTTTTCATCAACCGAAAAGCAATTGCACAACCTCCCCTTATCCTCGAAGCCTATCTGTCGCCCGACTCGATGAAGAACCGTGTGGACAGGGCAATGAGATTGCACCACTCTCGCTTTATCGAACAAGGAAAAATCAATGGCAACCGGCTGCTCTTTCTCTCCCGATTGGACTATGAAAAAGTACGCAATGAACTCTCGGCCGATTCACTGCTTTATCCCGTCTTTCTGAAACGGGACAGCTATGAAATCATACTCCCGAAAAAAGGAGAACAAATACAAATCACCCCACAGAATGCCGAATTTCTCTACCGGATACTCTCGCATTACGAAAACCGAAACGTAACATACAACGAGGGAAAAATCTACGAAAACGGCAACACATTGACCTCCTGTCGATTTAAACAAAACTACTACTGGGTTGTAGGTGACAACCGGGCCAACATGTCCGACTCGCGCACTTTCGGTGTGCTCCCCCACACATTGCTTATCGGGAAAGGATTGTGGGTCGGGTACTCCCGCAATCCCGACGAACCATTTTGGCATTCCTTCCGCCCCGACCGTTTTTTCAAAACGCAATTATGAATACCGCCTATCTCTCGACCGCCTATTTCGCTCCGGTTTCCTATTATGCCGCTCTGCTTGTCTACGACACGGTCGTCATCGAACAATGGTGTAACTATACCAAACAGACCTACCGAAACCGTTGCCACATAGCCGGTGCCAACGGGCTCTTACCTTTGTCGGTTCCCGTAATCAAACCCGATACCCTCAAATGCCCGACACGCGATATCCGCATCTCGGACCACGGAGAGTGGCGGCATCTGCACTGGAACGCCATCGCCTCGGCCTACGGATCCTCCCCGTTCTTCGAATATTACCAAGACGACATAAGGCCTTTTTTTGAAAAACGGTATGAATTTCTCTTCGACTTCAACGAAGAGATTCGCCACAAAATGTGCGAACTCCTTGAAATTAAACCTCATATCGTTTACAGCACACAATATGCAGCACCCCTATCGGGAGAGACCGACCTACGCGAGACCATACACCCCAAGAAAAAAACGGCCGAAACAGTCCCCGCAATTCGGCTCAAACCCTACTACCAAGTCTTTGCCGACAAATACGGATTCCTACCCGACCTCAGCATCATAGACCTCCTCATGAACATGGGGCCCGAATCGATTCTTATTCTCAAAGATTCATAAGAAATAATCCTTAAAGGCTTCATTATCGGCTATCTTTGTTATCTTTGCACAAAAATGCAGAAATAACCGGCACAGCGACCCGAACCGAAGTTCCTTGTTTCGACTCCCGCTTTGCACTATCTTTGCAAAATCAAATATTTCATCGCACATGAGCAGCTACAAATACGCCGAAACATTGAAAGAGACGGTAAAAAATCTATCCGACTTTCTTTCGCTCAAAGAGTTGCATCACCAGCCTTGCAAAGGAGCGGTTCTCCCCTCCGAAAAGCAACTTCACGAATTTATCGCACTATGTCGCTCGCTCATATTTCCCGGTTTTTATGGCACACCCGATATAAGCGACGAAAATCTTCTTTACCATACCGGTATCAATATCGAAAGACTTTTCGAACTGCTGGTAAAACAAATTTCGGCCGGATTATTATTCAACAAAGATACCGACAACACCGTCGAAGATTTGAACCTGTTGCATGAACAGGCCGAACAAAAAGCCATCGACTTCATTTCGTACCTCCCCGAAATGCGCCGTATGCTCTCTACCGACGTCACAGCCATGTACAACGGCGACCCTGCGGCACAAAGCAAAGCCGAGGTAATCCTGTGCTACCCGGCCATTCGCGCCATCTGCAACTACCGTATCGCCCATAAACTCTTGACTTTGGGTGTACCCCTCATTCCTCGCATCATTACCGAAATGGCCCACTCCGAAACCGGAATAGACATACACCCGGGTGCCGCCATCGGTGAATACTTTGCCATAGACCACGGAACGGGTGTCGTCATCGGAGCGACCTCTATCATCGGGAACCGGGTGAAACTATACCAAGGCGTAACTTTGGGTGCCCGCAGTTTCCCGTTGGACGAAAACAACAACCCTATCAAAGGCATTGCCCGTCACCCCATTATCGAAGACGATGTGATCATCTACTCCAACGCCACCATACTGGGGCGGATCACTATCGGGAAAGGCGCCGTCATCGGCGGTAACATTTGGGTTACCGAGAATGTGGCTCCCGGAGAACGACTGGTACAAGCCAAGGCCAAACAATAAAAACATACAATTATATACTACAATACATTACTCGTCGTGAATACCGAAAAATTCGAAATCGTAGCGAAAACTTTCCAAGGACTCGAAGACGTACTGGCCGAAGAGATAAAATCTATCGGGGGCGAAAATGTAGAACCCGGCCGCCGAATGGTCTCCTTCCAAGGCGATAAAACATTGCTCTACAAAGCCAATTTAGCCTGCCGTACAGCCTTGCGGATCTTAAAACCCATTTATAAATTCGAAGCCTCAAACCCCGACGAAGTCTATGAAAAGATGAAAACGTTCCCGTGGGAAACCCTTCTCTCCCCCGAAACGACATTCTCGATAGACTCCGTCACCTACTCCGACAGTTTCAAACATTCCAAATTTGTCACCTACCGGGCCAAAGATGCCATTGCCGACTATTTCATGGAGAAAACAGGCAAACGTCCCTCGGTGCGGCTGAACGGTGCCGAAATCGTATTGAACCTACACATCTCGCACATGAGTTGTACCCTCTCGCTCGACAGTTCGGGCGAATCGCTCCACAAACGCGGATACCGCGTGGGACAAACCGAAGCTCCTATCAACGAAGTATTGGCAGCCGGCATGATTCTCAAAACCGGCTGGCACGGAGAAAAAGACCTCATCGACCCTATGTGCGGCTCGGGAACCATTCTCATCGAAGCCGCACTCATCGCTACAAATACCTATCCCGGTATTTTCCGTAAAAACTTCGCTTTCGAACGCTGGAAAGATTTCGACGAAGAACTCTTCGAAACACTCTACAACGACGATAGTCACGAGCGGGAATTTACACACCGCATATATGGCTCCGACATTTCGCCGCGGGCCATCGACATTGCCTCACAAAATATCAAGAGCGCCGGTGTCGCTAAATATATCGACCTCAAAATCATGCCATTCCAACGATACGAAACAGCTCCTTCACAGGAGGGAATACTGATTACAAATCCTCCTTACGGAGAACGTATCTCTTCGGGCGATTTACTGGGACTATACGAGACCATAGGCAACCGGCTCAAACATGTTTTCAAAGGATATGATGCGTGGATCATCAGCTACCACAAAGAGTGTTTCGACAAAATAGGACTGAAACCTTCGGTAAAAATAGATTTGATGAACGGCGCGCTGGAATGCGAATACCGAAAATACGAAATATTCGACGGCCGTTACAAAGAGTTCAAAGGTGAAGGACGACACCTTGACAAACGGGGCGAATATCCTCGCCGGACTTTCTCGCACACCCCTTCGCCTTACGACAAGAAAAAGAAATACGGCGGTAACCGCAATGATAGGCCGAACCGATTCGACCGCTCCGAGAAACCGAATTTCAACTCCGAAAACAAACCGGCAAAACCGAAAACATTCGACCGCCACGATCGCTTCAAACCCGAAGGCGAAAAAACAGAATGGATACATGGCGAAGAGGCGTTCCAAAAATTCGTCACCTTCAAACAGCCCTCTTTGAAACCAAGCGACCATAAAACAAGTCGCCGCAAAAAAGATACCGACAACCAAGAATAACCCTTTAAACAGATAAAAATGAACATTCTATTATTAGGCTCGGGAGGTCGTGAATGTGCTTTGGCCTGGAAACTGAAACAGAGCCCCAAAACCGACAGTCTCTACATCGCACCGGGAAATGCCGGGACCGCCGCTATCGGCACCAATGTGGAAATAGCTGCTACCGATTTCGAGACCATCGCCCGATTTGTCCTCGAAAAACAGATCGATATGGTTGTCGTCGGCCCCGAAGACCCTCTGGTAAAAGGAATATACGATTATTTCAAATCTCACGAAGAGATAAAACATATACCTGTCATCGGGCCTTCAAAAGAGGGTGCTCGCCTCGAAGGAAGCAAGGAATTTGCCAAAGGCTTCATGATGCGCCACCATATTCCCACGGCCCGATATGAGAGCTTCACCCGGGAAACGCTCGATGCCGGATATGCTTTCCTCGAAACCCTCCACGCCCCATACGTACTTAAAGCCGACGGACTGGCCGCCGGAAAAGGAGTACTTATCATCGACAACCTTCAAGAGGCAAAAGAGGAGTTGAAACAGATGCTCGACGGTATGTTTGGCAACGCCAGCAAAACCGTTGTTATCGAAGAGTTCCTCTCGGGTATCGAATGCTCTGTATTCGTACTCACCGACGGAAAAGATTACCGCATACTTCCCGTTGCCAAAGACTACAAACGCATAGGCGAAGGCGATACCGGGCTCAATACCGGTGGCATGGGGGCCGTTTCGCCCGTGCCCTTTGCCGACGACACGTTTATGAAAAAAGTGGAAGAGCGTATCGTGAAACCGACAATCGAAGGACTGAAACAAGAGAAGATCGACTATAAAGGATTTATCTTCCTCGGACTCATCAACGTACAGGGAGAACCTATGGTCATCGAATATAACGTGCGCATGGGCGACCCCGAAACCGAAGTGGTCATGCTACGTATCCAATCCGATCTGGTCGAACTGCTCGAAGGCGTCGCACAAGGAACGCTCCATGAAAAACAACTGACGGAAGATCCCCGTTGTGCCGTCACCGTCATGCTCGTCTCGGGCGGATATCCCGGCCATTACGAAAAAGGGAAAGAGATAACCGGATTGGACAAAGTGACCGACAGCATTCTTTTCCATGCCGGAACAGCCTTGAAAAACGGAAAAATCGTCACCTCGGGCGGCCGCGTAATAGCCCTCAGTTCATACGGCTTGACCAAAGAAGAGGCCTTGGCCAACTCTTTCAAAAGTGCAAAAACCATCTCTTTCGAAGGGAAATATTTCCGTTCCGACATCGGGGCCGACTTGTAAACCATGAACTTGAAACTATTCATAAACGGCAAATATACATCGGTCTGGGTGATTATCCTTTACCTGACCGGTGTATATCTTACAAGCCTATTCATAACCCTACCCGTCGATGAACCGCCGACGGGACTGTTGTTCCCCGGTGCCAGCCAATGGCTCCCACCCACCTTGCTCAACCGCGTGCTCAACAGCATTCTCATTCTCGGGATAGCCATTGGGTTATTGCGTATCAACAACCTCTTTTCTCTTATCCAAAAACACACGCTGCTCCCGTTTTTCTTTTTCCTGCTGTTCGAACTTTGTACACCCTCTCTTTCGCTGTTGTGTAACGGGAATATAACAACCGTCATTTTTTTATTGATTCTGTTTATCTTTTTTTATGCCTACCAGCAAAACCGGGCACAGCCGGCGTTTTTCATCATGGGTATCATTTCGGTTGGTACACTTTTTTGTCCCAGCCTCTTTTACTATATCCCGCTATTTATACTCGGATTTTTACAGATAAGATATTTTTCGGTAAAATCGTTGCTGGGTGCCCTTCTCGGCTTCATCACGCCATTTTGGATCTTGGTAGGAATGGATATCATACCCTTCTCCCGGCTGTCTCTTCTCCTTCCCGATTTTATTGTCGATATACCCGATACATTGCCTTATGACAATCCTCAATTTTGGATTATCGTTTTAACGGCCCTGTTAGGCCTTTTCTCGGGCACGACAATGCTCTATGCCCTATTCAACGAAAAACGTCAAATACGGGCTTACAATGGCTTTATAAACCTATTGGCCATTTATACCACTATCCTTTTGATTTTGGACTATCGCAACTATACCCTCTACCTGCCCACATTGAACTTGGCAATAGCCATGCAATCGGCGTTCGTTTTTACCATGAATGGAAAAAGAGCGATGGTTATTTCGTTCTATCTCATTCTAACTCTCTACATAGGATTATTCATATGGAATTTATTGCCAATTTAAGCGAATGGGGATACTTCGGGCTCTTCATAGCAGCCTTCTTGGCAGGAAGTATCATTCCATTCAGTTCGGAAGTGGTTTTGGGCCTGCTACTGGTTGCGGGATACGACCCGTGGGGGTGTGTGTTCTCGGCGACAATGGGCAATTGGTTGGGAGGTGTGACCTGCTACTATATAGGCTATTTGGGAAAAACCGAATGGATACACACCTACTTGAAAATGCCCGAAGAAAAACTCTCGAAAATGCAGCGATTCCTCAAAGGAAAAGGCTCTTTGTTCGGCTTCTTTGTCTTCATTCCTGTTATCGGCGACGTCATGATTGTCGCCTTAGGATTGCTTCGTGCCAACCCCATAGGTACATTGCTCTCGATGATGATCGGTAAATTCGCCCGATATTACTTGGTCATAATCGGCGTCAATTATCTGAAAGAGTGGTTTCCTACTCTTTTTTGACTTAAACCCAATATGAATCGTCTTTCAACAACAATCCGACCGCCCGACGAATAGAACTGAATGCAAACTCTTCGGGGCGAATCTCTTCCCGCGACAACCAAAAGCAGGATTCCACATCGTCGTGCGCCGCCAAAGAGGAGAAATCACCGTCGCTCTTACACAAGAAAAACAAGTCCATCGTGTGTACATCGAACCCCGAATAACGATATATGTTGGGAAATGAATACAGATAACTCATTTGTTTCGGTTTCCACCCTATCTCTTCCGACAATTCCCGCACGACAGCCTCCTCGGCTGTTTCACCGCATTCGGTAAATCCGCCCGGTAAATCGAGCATTCCGCGAGAAGGGTCAAATGCCCGACGACATACCAGTAATCGCGATTGACTATTCATGACAAACGCCGCTACCGAAGCTTTGGGATTAAGGTAGTAAACAAAGCCACAATCTTCACAACGCTTTGAGGATTCGTCGTTCTCTACAAAACGATGCGAACCACACCGTGGACAATAGGCAAATAGGTGGAGCGGGTGCATAATCTCTTTTTTTAATTTACAACCAAGATTTTGGTGACTACTCCCGACTGACTTCCCATAGAACCTCCACCAGACGAGGCAAAGACAAGATATATCCCGGTTTTCACTCGGTTGCCATTACGGTCGCGACCGTCCCACACAATTTGCCCACCATTGGAATATCCCTCAAAAAACAAATTCCCTGCCGTATCGGTAATCTTCACCAAACTATTATCCATCAAACCCGTTACCGAAATCCAACCTGCGTAATCGGGTCTCACTGGATTAGGAAAGGCATATACATTGCTATAATCATCGGCTGCCTGTATAGCATCGGACCGATAGGCTGCCAGACCTTTGGTTGTACCTACATAAGCTATACCGGTCACGGGATCGACAACCACTTCTGTTACAAAATCAGAAGGCAATTTACTGTTCTCCGATGTGAAATGATTCAATATCTCCGTACCATCGGCACTCACCACATATAAGCCCGATTCTTGTGTTCCTATCCATTTACGATTTGCTCCATCGACAAATATGTCGGTAATGTTGATATTCTGCAATAAATAGTCGGCATTATCGGTGCCATCGTTACGGGCAATCTTTATGCGAGTACAACGAAAATTATCGTTAAATACATTATCGGGATTTGTAATGACAATAGGCCCTGCCGATGTTCCTATCCATATATTGCCATCATTATCTTCCTCGATACAAGTATAATAGTTTGGCGTAAAGGTTTTGTTGTCTTGATCTATGAACGAAGTGAAATTCTTTGTTTTGTCGTCGGCAATCGTGTTGTATGTCCCCTTATCATCAAAGACAAAAACAGAACCCGGCCATGCACCATATACTACCCATTTGGATGTAGAGTGCTTAGGAATAAGAAATTTGGCATATTTGTTATTCGATATTTCCGAATAATCAAATTGGTACCAGTCGCTTATCGTCAAATCATCGGTATTTACCGACTGCTTGTTTCTGGGCAGCATACATATCGCAGGGGAACCTTTGGATACGACCCAAAGATTCTTGTCTTTATCAAATACCGCACAAGGCACGCTCATCGCCCAATTCAACACAAAAGGTGAATTCTGATGAGTATAATGACCAACACATTGGTTCCCTGTTATTTTATACATTCCTTCAAACCAAGAACCTATATAAAACGTATTCGGATCATCAGGATCAAAAGCCAAGTTATATGTCGAATATAAATACGGATCATACTTATAATTTATCAAAGGTACTTCTCCCACGTCGATTACCGACCAATTATTATCCTCAAATACGCTTATTCTGGTTTTTACATACTGATCTTCTATACCTCGCCGAGGCCCCGTATTGCTCACATATAATTTATTATTGTTGATAGTAAGATTCCAAGGATCTGAGACATTCAATACATTCGGGAAAAATGGTTCCTTCAACATGGTTATTTGATTACTTTCCATCTTGAAATGACACAACCCATACTCTCCTAATGCCCATATCGATTCATCTTTCTCATAAGAAGATGTCACTACACCTACCAAATAATTAGACGTTCCTTCAAAATTATAAACATTTCCCAATTGTATTTGCCCGTTGACTATATTAGAGCAAAAGGCTATATATACCAATCCTCGAAGTACAATGCTATCGTAATATTTATCTATGGCTCTCACTCCCATATTCAATGTCCCCAATAAGGTTAATCCTTCGTCTCCAATAGCATAAGAATAGACATCTCCATTCCTTGAATAGAACAAATATTCGTCATTAAAAGTGATCATTTCAAATATCGTCAATCCCGATACCGAATCCAACTGTTTCCAATCGGAGAAATTATATTTAATAGAATCTTTCGATATATAATAAATAGCTTCGTCAGATGCTAAATACCAATATCGACTGCAAACACTTACCAAATTGATTTTTCTCCCATAATTATATGATTCGCTCACTTCATATTTTTCATCATTCAAAACAACGATGCCAAAATCGGTCGCCAAATAAATTTGATTCCCATAAAATTTCACATCATTAATGCTTTTTGATGCCGTCAATATCGCATTTTTTATATCCGGTATATTATATATTTTTCCGTTATCGTACAAAATATCCACATTTGAGTTCATATATACGATAACCAAATACTTCTTGTCGTAATTGTAATAAATATTCGACACCTCTATGTCATTCAATTTATTATTCTTGTTATACATCTCCATCTCTTCGGTCTCTTTGTCGAAACAGAAAAGAGAGATTCCCGATACGTAATAAACCCGTTCGGGAGTATCTATTACTTTTACAGGATCTCCTATCGAAGAATAAATCTGCCAATCTCCCACAGCCAACTGGCCTTTTGCCAAAAAGGCAAATGAGAACACGACAATACAAATGAAAACCAATACTTTTTTTGACATTTCAAACAGTTATAAAGTATTTAAAAATTCCGATAACTTTTTTACCGCTTTCGCCCGATGGCTTATTTTATTTTTTTGACCTTCCCCCATTTGGGCAAATGTCTCTTCATATCCGTCGGGAACGAATATCGAATCATACCCAAATCCTGCGGAGCCCCGTCGTTCACAAATAATTTTCCCGGCTATCTCTCCATGAAAAATATGCTCGTGATTACCTTTTACCAAAGCTATACATGTGACAAATCTTGCTTTCCTATTTTCTTTATTACCAAGATTGGCAAGCAACTTATCTATATTCTTTTCGGAATTCGATGGTTCTCCGGCATAACGTGCCGAATATACACCGGGAGCTCCATCCAATGCTTCTACTTGGAGACCTGTATCGTCGGCAAAACAATCATATCCATATCTCTCCTTTACATAACGAGCTTTCAACAAAGCATTTCCTTCAAAAGTATCGGCTGTTTCGGGTATATCGTCGTGACAATCTATGTCGCTCAAACTGAGTATTTCTATCTTATCACCTACAATAGCCGATATTTCTTCCAGTTTGTGTTTATTATTCGTAACAAAAACAAGTTTTCCTTTCATTTTTATCTCTATCTTTGATTCTCTAAATACAAATCGTTATATATCTTTGTAAAAATATGGAACTGAAATCGATATTAAGCACTTTTTTATACAAAAATAAAGAATGAGATATATATCTGAAATTATTAACGTAAAACTTTATGCTTTAATTGTATTTTCAACTCTTTTTTACGGCCTTGCATTTACACTTTCCGATTTTTACGATTCTCCATTCAACGATACTTACGATTTGTTCATTCTCACATTGCAGTGGGGGGTCGTTGTCGCAGCCACTTTTGGATTTTTATACCTGATTATCCTCAATAAATACATATTTGCCATTGTCTTTCCTCTCCTTACAGTCTCTTGCAGTATCCTTGCTTATATGAGATACGCTCTGCAAATATCGTTGACTCCCATGCTTATGGACTTAGCATTTGTCAACGATGCCCGAACATGGATGGAAAACTTTAATTTTCAACTTTTGGGGTGGATAATTACAGCCTTGACCGTATCGATTGTTTGTGTCTATTATCGTTGTAAATACATTACCGTCAAATATCCGTTTATACATGCAATTATTGCTATATCTATCATTATTCTTACCAACAGTTGGTCTTTTCGGAGACCGGTTTCACAACGCATTCCCTACGTCATTTATTACAGTACAAAGGAGTTTATAAACAGTCGAAACATTGTTAAAGAAAAAAGAAATACTTTTGTAAAAAACGATGCCTCTACAAAAACCGATTCTCTTACTGTCATTCTCGTCTTGGGAGAATCTTTACGTGCCGACCATTTACAACTGAATGGCTACGAAAGGAATACGACACCTTTACTTTCAAATGACTCAAATATTATTTCATACCCCAATATCTACACTCAACCTTATTATACACATACGAGCATACCTCATTTACTCACTCGAGCCGACAGTATTTCGCCCGACAGAGCTTACGAAGAGGAATCATTTATTTCGCTTTTCAAGCAAGCGGGGTATAAAACCTACTGGATAGCCAATCAAGAATCTGTCTCGACCTATGTTTATTTCATGAATGAATGTGACACTCTCATCTATGTAAACGGAGGTAAATCACTCTATATTTTTGACAAATGGTTAGACAGCGATCTTTTACCCGATTATAAACTGTCAATTAACGGTAATCATGCCAAAACCCTCACCATACTGCATACCATAGGATCACACTGGTGGTATAATGCCCATTATCCCGATTCTTTTGAAATCTTCAAACCTGTCATCAAAAGTCGTGTCGTAAAATCAAACACTCGTGAAGAAATGATCAATTCCTACGACAACACTGTCATATACACCGACTTTATCATAAATCAACTTACTTGTGAGTTAAAAAACAGACCTGCTATTCTGTTCTACATATCCGACCATGGAGAATCTTTGGGTGAAGAAGGCTATTATTTACATGGAGAAGATCGCCCCGAATTACATAATCCGGCTTTCCTTATCTGGTATTCCGACTCATATCGAGAAAAATTTCCACAGCATGTACAACAACTTATACGAAACAAAAACAACCGTTATCTGACAGACTTTCTATTTCATACCATTCTCGATGCTGCCAACATAGAATCTTCTTATAAAAATAAACAATTAAGCCTCATCAATCTATAAATATATGAAACGATTCGTTTGGATAGACTATGCCAAATCAATAGGTATATATTTTGTTGTATTAGGACATACCCATTTATATACCCCGTTAAGCAATGTGATCTATACTTGGCTTATGCCTGTATTCTTTTTTATATCGGGCTACCTTTTTTCCTTTGAAAAAAACACTTCACTGAAAACTTTTGCATGGAAAAGATTCAAAAGTCTGTTAGTCCCTTATCTTTGGATCAACCTAATCACTTATCTTTTTTGGCTTTTTGTCGGTAGAAAATTCGGTGAAGATTCAACTTCAAACATCTGCTGGTATTCCCCTGCCATCCATACATTACTGGGAAACGGAAGGCAAATGGTACACAACATTCCTACATGGTTTTATATATGCTTGTATGGTTTGGAAATGTTTTACTACATATTTTTCAAACATGTAAAGAAAATATATATAGGCCTATTGATATTAATTGTTGCCGGATATCTCAACTATACATTCAACCCTTATCTATTACCTTTCAGTCTCAACACAGCTTTGGTAGGTATGATATTCTATGCTTTGGGTAATGAGCTTAAAAATAGAAAATATACATTCAAATACAATATATTTTATATCGTATTGTTCCTATCTTTAATCATTATAGTAGCTCACTTCAATGGAAGAATAAATATGTATAAAAACTATTATGCCAACTATATTCTTTTCTTGATAGGAGGATTTAGTGGAATTTATTTGATTGCTGCCATAGCTACTTTCTTATCCGATCGATATAAAGAAAGAAAATGGATCACCTACATTTCAAAAAATACAATCATAATAAGTGGTTTTCACTTGCTCATATTTTCTTTTCTGAAAGGCTTCATGGTGTTTGTATTACACGTACCCATAGCTTTTCTTTATGAAAAAATAGCTATCAATATTCTTTTCGCGGCTATCAGTCTCATTTTATGCCTACCTATCGCCTATATAATAAACCGATATTTTCCCTTCATTGTCGGGAAAAAAAAATATCGGTAAAAAAGAATAGATTTCTTATGCCTTTATCTTGTCAAATCCTTCGCCATAGACACCCACCACGTTGGATTGCGATATAAAGGCTTTGGAATCTATCGATTTGATCAAACGAAATATCCTTACCGACTCATTTCGTTTGGCCAATATCATCAACACTTTTTTCGGCTGTTTGGAGTACCAACCCATACCGTCCAAAATCGTTACACCACGACGTATATCTTGATTGACGTGAGTAGCTATCTCTTCGTATTTATCGGACAAGACCAATATCTGTATAGACTGACGCTTTCCGTTGATAAGCATTTCCATTGTATAACTCATTACTCCCATCACCACATAACCGAAAATCATCTTTTCCACGCTGTGAAACAGTACATACGAGCTAGCGATAATTAAGAAGTCGATGTACATCATCATCTTGGCAAACGATATGTTTTTATACTTGTTCACCATAGCCGCTATAATATCGGTACCTCCTGTACTACCATTCGATACAAATACGAGACCTACTCCTATACCACACAATATACCGCCTATAATAGCCGACATAAAAGGTTGTTTATCAACTAACGCATCGTCTATGAATAATGGTAATATTGATAAAAACAAAGAACAAATAATCACACTAAATATAGTCCGTATGCAAAATTGAAGGCCTAATACTTTAACGGCAGCCAACAACAACAATACATTTATCGTAAAATAAGAAACCGATATAGGTATTTTCGTTCCATAGAATATCAATGCCGAAATACCGGTTACACCACCTGTAGTTATCTCGTTAGGTAATAAAAAACCTACCCAACCCAATGCATATAACAACAAACCAAAAATGATTACAATGTAATCTTTTATCGCATACCAGATACTATTAAAAGGCAAATGCATAACTATATGTTTTTATATTTAATGCCTGTACATAATTAAGTACAGGCATTAAACTCATTAAACAACTACATTCACTATTTTGTTGGGTACAACTATTATCTTTTTAGGTGTTTTACCATCGAGCCAACGTTGAGAAGACTCATGATTCAACACCAGTTTTTCAATATCTTCACGTGAAGTATTGACTGGTATCTCGAGATTGTAACGTGCTTTTCCGTTGAAGGAAATAGCATAATTTACAACGTCTTCTTTCAAATGTTCTTCGTTCCATTCGGGCCATTGAGCATCGCACACTGTAAAATCATTGCCCAATTCGTGCCACAATTCTTCGCTGATGTGGGGTGCAAACGGTGTTAACAATATGACTATGTTTTCGAGTATTTGTTTATTATGTGATTTAAGCGAAGTCAACTCGTTTACACAAATCATAAAGGCACTTATCGAAGTATTATAAGAGAAGTTCTCTATGTCCCACGATATTTTCTTGATGAGTTTGTGCAACGATTTCAATTCCTCTTTGGTAGGTTTGTCGTCTGTCACCACCAAATTATCACCTTGGTAGAACAAGTTCCACAATTTTTTCAAAAAGCGGTGTACGCCATCTATACCATTGGTATCCCAAGGTTTACTTTGTTCGATAGGACCAAGGAACATTTCATACAAACGCAATGTATCGGCACCATACTTCTCCACAATGTCATCAGGATTTACTACATTGTACATCGATTTAGACATCTTTTCTACCGCCCAGCCACATATATAGCGTCCGTCGTCTTCGAAAATAAATTCTGCCGAAGCAAATTCGGGTCTCCATTTCTTGAATGCTTCTATATCGAGAATATCGTTACTTACGATATTTACATCTACATGAATAGGTGTAGTATCATAATCTTTTTTCTTGTTGAGCGATACAAAAGTATTGGTATCCTTAATGCGGTATACAAAATTGGAACGACCTTGTATCATACCTTGATTGATAAGTTTTTTGAAAGGTTCATCCTCACAAACCACCCCTTTATCAAACAGGAATTTATTCCAGAAACGACTGTAAATCAAGTGTCCGGTAGCGTGTTCGGTTCCTCCTACATAAAGATCTACATTACGCCAATATTCATCGTTTTCTTTTGAAACCAAAGCCTTATCGTTATGAGGGTCCATATAGCGCAGATAATAGGCCGATGACCCTGCAAATCCCGGCATGGTACACAACTCCAACGGATAGTGTTCGGCAGTCTCCCAATTTTTGGCGCGACCCAGAGGAGGTTCACCTGTTTCGGTTGGCAAGAATTTATCTACTTCGGGAAGTTCCAAAGGCAATTTACTTTCATCGAGCATATAGGGCATTCCCTCTTTATAATATACAGGGAAAGGTTCTCCCCAATACCGCTGACGACTGAATATGGCGTCGCGCAAACGGTAATTTACCTTTACCCTACCTATTCCTTTTTCCTTGATAAATTTTTTGGTAGCGGCAATAGCCTCTTTTACCTCCATACCGTTCAGGTCAAGACCATTTCCACAAGAATTTATCATTTTACCCTCCTTGGCATCGAAACTCTCTTCCGATACATCGCAACCTTCTATCAACGGAATAATGGGCAAATCGAAATGTTTGGCAAAAGCATAGTCACGACTATCATGAGCCGGAACAGCCATGATAGCGCCCGTACCATACCCAGCCAATACATAATCACTTATATAAATAGGTATGTGTTTATTATTCAAAGGATTTATAGCGTATGCTCCCGTAAATACACCGCTAACGCTACGGTCCATGAGACGTTCGCGTTCTGTACGGTGTTTAATACTTTCCAAATATTCATTTACAGCTGTTTCTTGATCGGGAGTAACCACCTGTTTGACATATTCGCTTTCGGGAGCCAAGACCATAAAGGTAACCCCAAAAACCGTATCGGCGCGTGTAGTAAAGATGGTAAATTCAATATCCGAATCTACTACCCTGAATTTCATCTCGGCACCTTCGGAACGTCCTATCCAGTTCTTTTGCGTCTCTTTCAACGAATCGGTCCAATCTATCTTATCGAGACCTTCCAACAAACGTTGTGCATAAGCTGATACTCTGAGACACCATTGACGCATTACTTTTTGTTCTACCGGATACCCTCCACGTATCGAAACACCTTCGCTTACCTCATCATTGGCCAAGACGGTTCCCAGTTGCGGACACCAGTTTACCATCGTATCACCCAAGTAAGCTATACGATAATTCATCAATATTTTCTGTTGTTCTTTTTCTGTTTTGTTTTTCCACTCTTCGGCTGTAAAAACAAGTTCTTCGCTACAAGCTACATTCAAGCCTTCGGTACCTGTTGTTTCAAAAAGCTTTACCAACTCTTCAATAGGACGGGCTTGTTGTTTGTCATTACAATAATAGCTGTTGAACATCTGGATAAAGGCCCATTGCGTCCACTTATAATATTCTGGATCACAAGTACGTATTTCACGACTCCAATCATAACAAAAGCCTATTTTATCCAATTGTTCGCGATAACGGTTTATATTTTTCTCGGTAGTGATGGCGGGATGTTGACCGGTCTGTATAGCATATTGTTCAGCCGGAAGTCCGTATGCATCGTATCCCATCGGGTGGAGTACGTTGAATCCTTTCAAACGCTTGTATCTGGAATAAATATCCGAAGCAATATATCCCAATGGGTGACCTACATGCAAACCTGCTCCCGAAGGATAAGGAAACATATCCAAAACGTAATATTTGGGTTTCTTTTTATCCTCGGTAACTTTATAGATATTATTATCTTTCCAATATTTTTGCCACTTTTTCTCTATCTCTTTGAAATTGTATTCCATGATGAACAATATGATAAATTACAATTAATATTCTTTTTTTCAAATTCCCAGTGAAGCCGATATATCGAGCATGCGTTGTATGGGTTTGATAGCTTTTTCGGCTATCTTTTCATCGACTTTTATTTCGGGTAATTCATATTTGAGTGTATTATACAATTTTTTCAAAGTATTCAATCGCATAAAATTACATTCATTGCAAGCACAAGTACTGTCATTGGGAGGTGCTGGAATAAATTCTTTATCGGGATTGATCTTTTTCATTTCATGCAATATCCCCGACTCGGTAGCTACGATAAAACATTTACATTCCGATTGTGTGGAAAAACGCAACAGAGCTGCCGTAGAACCCACTTTGTCGGCAATCAGCAATATATCTCTTTTACACTCGGGGTGAGCCAATACCAATGCATCGGGATATTGTTTTTTTAATTCCACTATCTTTTCCAACGAAAATTGTGAGTGCACATGACAAACTCCGTCCCATAGCAACATATTACGACCCGTAATGCTATTGATATAGTTTCCTAAATTTTTGTCGGGCCCGAAAATAATCTTTTCGTCAACAGGAAAACTCTCTACAATTTGGCGAGCATTAGACGATGTAACCACTACATCGGTATGCGCCTTTACAGCTGCCGATGTATTCACATACGATATGACTTTATATCCGGGGTGCTTTTTCACGAATTCGGCAAAAGTATCGGCCGGACAACTGTCGGCCAAAGAACAACCGGCATTGAGGTCGGGAATCAACACTTTTTTGTCGGAACAGATGATCTTTGCCGTTTCGCCCATGAAATGAACACCGCAAAGCACCAATATCGAAGCATCGGTCTTGGCAGCCCATTGGGCCAAAGCCAATGAATCGCCCACATAATCGGCAATGTCTTGTATCTCTCCCGACTGGTAATAGTGAGCGAGAATAACGGCATTTTTCTCTCGTTTCATCTTTTCTATTTCCGAGACGATATCTATGCCCTCCGGAACAGGCATGTCCACATAACCTTTCGAGATATTTACATCGAACATATATATATTCTTTTTATTTTTAATTTTTAAAATCTTTATTGTTGATGATAATAGCCTGTTGAAAGCAGTGATAACTTTTCATTAAAAGATTTGCTTTTTTTGTTGTCAAACTTTTA
This sequence comes from uncultured Barnesiella sp., assembly GCA_944320995.1. Taxonomy (GTDB): domain Bacteria; phylum Bacteroidota; class Bacteroidia; order Bacteroidales; family Barnesiellaceae; genus Barnesiella. The sequence continues at coordinate 161,469 of CALUJQ010000002.1, forward strand.
TTTGGCTTTATCAATATCTTGTCAACGATTTTTTCTTTTTATAATGAGTCTTTTACGGGCTTTATCAACGTTCTGTTTACAAACTGCAAAGTTAATAACTTTATTCTATTTGTGTGATTGATAAATAGATATTTTAGGTGGATATGTCAACTAAAAACTCTCTGTATTATTATTTGTTTTTTTCGCATGAAACAGTGTATAAAAATTAATTTCAAAAATCAAAATTTAGAGTAATTTTTTATGATACTATTTTATAACGCTTTATAAACACATAATAACAGCTTATACACAATTCTTATTTTCTAATGTATATTTATTGTTTTTGAAATAGCATTTGTATATAACTTTGCAGTAGATTCACTTTGTATTATCTTTGTTCATGCTTGTAATAAGTATTGTTTATGAGAAAAAAGAGCATACTCGATTTGAATAGAATTTCGCAAGAGGAATTCAAGCATGTAGATAAAATACCTTTGATTGTTGTTTTGGATAATGTACGTAGTCTTAATAATATAGGTTCGGTATTTCGTACTTCCGACGCATTCAGGGTAAAATGCATATATTTGTGTGGAATCACTGCTACCCCTCCTCATACCGATATTCATAAAACTGCTTTGGGCGCCGAAGATAGTGTCGATTGGATTTATGAGCAAGATACTTGTATCGTTGTTGATAAGTTGTTAAGTAGGGGATATGAAGTTTATGCTATCGAACAGGTAGAAGATAGCATAGGTCTGACTAATATAAAGTTGGATAAAAATAAAAAGTATGCGGTCATATTTGGAAACGAAGTGAAAGGAGTACAACAATCGGTTGTTGATAAATGTACAGGCAGCATAGAAATACCTCAATTCGGTACTAAACATTCATTGAACGTTTCGGTAACGGCCGGGCTGGTCATTTGGGATTTCTTCAAACAATTGGGATTATAACGATCCTTGTTCTACCAATATACATATTCGTTCGATAGTTTTATCCTCTCCATGGGGATCCCAATCGGTTTTTAAAGAAGCTCCGAACATTTTTCCGAAAAATTGCCAGAAATTGGCTCTGAAACTACCCAAAAATGCTTTTATCAAATCGTATGAAGATTGATTACATTCTCTATTGATCAGTTTAATAAGCATCTTTCCCTGAGATAGTGTAAATTTTTTCAATACAGGTTTATATTGTTGAAACACCTCTTTTTCCATTTTTTTCATGTGTTCGGCCCGGGCTTCATCATCGGGTAGAGTCTCCAAATATTCATACGTTTCTATAAAAATAGCATAAATGAGTTTGGCATACGGCAGTGTCTTTTTTACATCGCGAACCGTTTTCCAATAAAATTTTTCTTCTTTTTTGTTTTTGAATTTTTCGGGGGGAAAAACATAAAAAGTGCGTAATTCAACCAAAGGAACTGTATCATTATCGATTACCACCCAATAAAAATGTTTATAGGCCGGGTGTTCTTCCTTGATTACCTGTGAACGGAGGCAGGGAATTGACAGAAAGAAAAAAAGGAGCAATATGGACAGTTCTTTTTTCATCGGGTACAAATGTAAATCTTTCGATTTTCATAACTACTAATTTTTGCAATAATTATAATATTCACAGATGTTTATATCGTGTGTGAATAAAATGTGCATATAAGGTTTATAAGTATGTGTATATTGTTGTAAGTATTTGATTATCAATAATTAATATATTTGTTGATAAATAAAAGAAAAGGTAGTTGAAATCTCGTGAATAAGTTGTGTATAAGAGAGGAAAAGAGTAATAGAAGTATGTAAACGATTTTGAAGTTTACAAGGTGTTTATATGTATGTAAATAAGAAATATAAAAATATGATAATCATTTATTTATTAGATATAAACATTTGTTTATATCTAAATAGGAGATAGATTGTCACCTAATTTATGTGTCGAATGATATATAAACTCTATTTTTGTAGAATAAAATATAGGAGCTATGCAGACTATACTGTTTCATGAAATCATATTCGGGCCTATACACAGCCGCCGTTTAGGAATATCCTTGGGAGTAAATTTGCTCCCGACCGATGGTAAATTATGCTCATTTGATTGTGTCTATTGTGAATGCGGATATAATGCGCAAGGGGTAGGAAAGAGTGGTTTACCTTCGGCCGATCGGGTAGAAGAGGAATTGAAAAACCGTTTGCAAACCATGCACAAAGCAGGTGAGAAACTCGATGTGATCACTTTTGCCGGAAATGGAGAGCCCACGTTGCATCCCGAATTTGAAAAAATTATAGATACGACACTCTATTTGCGGGATCATTATTATCCCGAAGCCAAGATAAGTGTATTGTCCAATGCGACTCGCATTCACGACGAATCGGTATTCAGAGCTTTGAATAGGGTGGACAACAATATACTCAAACTCGATTCGCTTCATTCCGGGACGGTACGGTTGATAGACAATCCCAATGATCCCCATTTCGATATAAATAGGGTGGTAGAAGATTTGAAAAGTTTCTCGGGAAATGTAATCATTCAGACTATGTTTTTGCGGGGTTGGCACAATGGAGTACGCATAGACAATACCGTGGAAGAGGAGTTACAACCGTGGTTGGAAGCTTTACAGCGTATTTCACCCTGCTCGGTAATGGTTTATACCATCGACCGTAAAACGCCCGAGGAATCGCTCGAAAAGGTATCTCGCGAGGAGTTGGAACAAATAGCTGCCCGAGTGAAAGCATTGGGAATAGAGGTATCTGTCTCAGCTTAATGTTATTCGTAAATAAAAGGAAAACCCTCGCAACTTAATTTGTTGCGAGGGTTTTCTCTCTGAATAAATAGAGAAATCTTAATCTACAACTACTTTTTGACAGAGGGTCGATTGAACGTTGTAAATCTTCACTATATATATACCTTTGTTAAGGTTTAGGTTTCTTTCGTAATGGATTTTGCCTTCCCATATCAAATTTCCGTTTATGGAATATATTTGGGCTGATGCGTTTTCGGCTACGATGTTGAGATAACCCGGAGTACTCCATATTTTTATATTCGAATTTTCTATTTCGCCAATAGACGAACCTTCTTCAAAGGCTGCTGTAACTACCGAAGCCATTTTTATAACAAATTCACCATTGGTTATACTTACACCATTCACCCATACATTTTTTAGATAGAAACCTTCATCGGGATTTCCGGTAACGGTAACGGTGGTATTTTTAGTTATTTTGTCGCCCGAATTAATCACTTGGTTATCGGCATTGCGTAATTCCAATGAACCGTTTTCCGAAGGTTCTATGGTGATATAAGCCACATCACAGCCGCTACCGTCACCCGGAACCGATACTTTCCAACCTTTTTTCGTAGCGATAGAGGTTTCGCTCGTTTCGGCTTCATTGGCATTGTTGTTTCCGGCAATGAAGAGGTTGACATTTGTAGGTGTGGTAGCACATACGGGCAAATGATAGAACAAGTCGTTGAGTTCACAAGCCGTCATGCTGTTTCCGGCACACTCGATATAATTAAGTTTTGTGTTGTTCGAGAGGTCGATGGGATCGAGTTGGTTGTCGTCGCAGAAGAGGCGTTCGAGTTGAGTATTGGCCGAGAGATTGAGAGTCGTGAGTTTGTTGTTCGAACAAGTGAGTTTAACCAATCCGGTGTTGTTATGCACATCGAGGCTGGTCAATCCGGTGTTAGAGCATTGCAGTTCTTGCAGGTCGGCGAGCATGCTCACGTCGAGTGTGCCCAATTGCGAGTTGTTCTGTATGTCGAGCAACAACAATTTCGTGTTGTTGGTCAAGTCTATGGTCGAGAGCAAATTGTTTTTAACAACGGCCTCTTCGAGTTCGGTGTTGGCCGAAAGATCTATTGCCGACAACCCGCAGTTGTAAGCAGTAAGTGAGAAAAGTTTGAGGTTTTTCGAAAGGTCGAGCGTTCCTATTTCGTTGTAGGAGCAGTTGGCTTTTGTTAATTCGGGATTTTTCGAGAGGTCGAGAGCGGTGATACCGGTCATATAACAATCGAGGGTAGCCAATGTGGTATTATGGGTCAGGTCGAGCGAGATCAAGTCGTTTTCAGCACAATCGAAGTAGTCGATAAAACCGTTGATACGCACGGTGGTGCCTTTGGAATTACCGTCGATTCTTGTAATCGATTTGTTATCGATAGTCATGGTTTCCAATTCGCCGTTACCCCAGTCTATTTCTACTTCGGTTTCGGGGTCAATACCGCTGATACCGAATGAAAGTGCTGTGTTACTTTCGACTTCCATAGTGATGTAATTGTTCGAAGCAATGGGAGTAAAGACTACCGACACAGTTACATTCTCGGAAGTAGCGAAAATATTGCTGTTCAGCCGTGTACCATTTACTTCGTAGTAGCGGACTTGGTATCCCTCTTTGGGAGTAGCTATTATATAGGTGGGGACACCACTTTCCAACAGGTTGTTTTCAATGGGGTGCAATTCGTGGGAAGTAAGATTGGGCTGGGCCAGCGATATGGTTCCAAATTCCGAGGTTTGTATCATTACTTCCACGCTGTTGCACGAAACGCTACCGTCACCTGTCACATCGACTGTCCATTTCAGTTCGGAGGCAATGGAAGTATCGCTGGTTTCGGCATTGGAACCTTCGAGTAAGAGGTTGGGGTAGGAACTAGTCTCATCCAAGCCCGAAAGAGTCTGGTACATAAAGTTGAGGCTGCAAGGTGTCATGTTTGCATTGTTGCGAATATCGATGTATTTGATGCCTTGGTTGTAGTAGAAATCGAGAAATGTGAAGCGGTTGTTTTGCCCCCAGAATCTTTCGAGGTAGCTGTTTTGGCTCAGGTCGATTTCGGTGAGTTGGTTGTCGCCGCATTTGAGCGATTGCAAGCGAGGCATATCCGACACGTTCAGTTCGGTGAGTTGGTTGCCATCGCACGACAGGTTGGTGATGTTGACATTGGCCGAGAGGTCGAGACTGCTTATTTGGTTGTTGGAGCATATCAGATCCAGCAATTTGGTATTGGTAAATACATTTAATTCGGTCAGGAAGTTATCGTTGCAATAGATCTTTTCGAGCTGTTCGTTTTTTGTCAAGTCGAGCGACTGGACATAGTTGTTCCGCACATCGAGGTGCTGCAATTTGGGTAACATGGTTACATCTATATCTATCAATGAATTACCTTCCAAATTGACATAGTATAGATTGGAACAACCCGACAGGTCGATAGCGCTCAAATCGTTGTTGTAAGCCGTAATTGACTCCAATGCACCGCCTTCGGCGGGCAATATGATGGTGGTGATGGCCCCCCGGTCATCGGGATTCGATGTATCGGTTTTGTCGTACCGACAATCGAGGCTTATCAATTTTTTGTTGTCCGAAAGGTTGATAAACATCAATTTCGGGTTATTATAACAGTTGAGTGTTTCGAGATTGGGTGCGCCCGAAATATCGAGATTAGTACGCTCTATCTCATTTTTGTAACATTCGAGTGTGGTCAATTCGGGTTCATTGACAACCGAAATCGAGGTGATATGGGAGTCGGAGCAATCGAGCAGTTTTAAAGGAGAAAGTATGCGAATCGTGTCTCCTACTTGGGTTCCGCTTATGTTGCGATTGAAAAGGCCATCGATAGTATACTCTTTTTGTTCTCCGTTTCCCCAGTCGACAATGACTTTCTTGTCCGACGATGCGGGGGTGGGATAGAGAGTAATATCGCTACCGAGTTCCAGCGAGGTGGTGAGTTTTATCTCACCTTGCGAGGTTGAAAATCCGAGGGTAGCACACAAAGTAAATAAAAAACATGTAATTTTTTTCATACGTTTTTTTTGATTTTTATGTTTTGTGATGAGTATTTCTGCTGAAATGAAATTTCAATAATACAAAAATCGAAAAAAAACATCTATTTGTTGTTATGGAAGGCGTTGCTATTTATTTATAAATAATATTTGATAATCAGTATATTATAAAATAAAGCGTTGCAAATTAACGTTTTGAAAGATTTTCATCGCCTAAAATAACGGTAGCCAATCCTTTGTCCAAGAAGTTTTGAGGGATTTTTTTCTTTATGCGAGTCCGTTGCGAACGTATGGTTTCGTTGCTTATCCCTCGGCAGGCAGCACACTCTTTCGTAGAAAATCCCAGTTGAAGAAGAGCACACAAAAAGGCGTCATTGTCGCTTAGCGGTACAATACTCGTGAGGTGTTGCAGGTAAGTATCGAATTCTTTAAGAATGATTGTTTGGAATTTTTTTTGTTCGTTGTAACTGAGCGATTCTTTTTCGTGGGTTATTTTTTTATATAGAGAGGTATAGGTGTCGCTTGCTTTGAATTCTCGGCAACATCTTTCTCCGGCTTTGCGAATAATCTCTATGATTTGTATTTCTCGGTTTTCGTTTTCTTGGGCACGAGCCTCTTGCCGTTTCCATTTATGGGCGAAGATTTGTTCGTTTTTCCGTTTCAAATGTTTGCGGTAAGCAATAAAAGCCAATGCCGAGAGGAGTAATGCTATAACGATAGATGAGGTTATCGACAGGATAAGTCGCTGGTAGTTCTTTTCTTCCAGATTGGAGGTTATTCTTAGGTGTTCCTGTCGGTCTATTTGGTGAGAGATGGCTTTGTTTTCGATGGAATCGGAGAGTCGGTAGGCCTCTTGCAGATAGAGGTATTTCAACGAATCGTTTATCCCGGCCTCCTTCGGTAATTCGGCCAGTTTGAAATAGGCCGAGGCCTTGATCGATTCTTCTTCGCTGCGGCTTGCCTCTTTGAGGTAGAAGAGAGCCGAGTCGTATCGCATTTGCATGGCAAACAACTGTCCTCTCACTGCATAGTTTCGCAAGCGTTTTACGGGATTTTCGGTCAATTCCAAGGCTTTGGCATTATATTCCAAAGCTGTTGCAATATCGTTTTTTTGTTTATAAGCGCTGCTGAGGTTGTTATAAACCGATGATTGTTCTTCTCGGTTGTGTATCTCGTTGAGAAAGTGAAGTGGTTTTTCAAAATAAAGTAGCGCGCTATCACGGTTTTTATAGAGGAAATAGAATTTCCCCATACCACGATAAGCATGGGAAAGATTGGTTTTGTCATCGAGATTTTTTGAAATTTCCTGAGCTTGCAGATAGGAATCCCAAGCTGTTTCGTAAAGATTGTGATAGAGAAAGAGGTCTCCTATTTGGTTGTATATACGGCTTTTCAGTTCGTTATTCTCCGAATTTGCGAGTTGTTTCAGAGCTTCGCGGTAAAGGATAACGGCCGAGTCGGGCATGTGACGTTTTTCCATTTCCCGACCGTTGGTATAGAGCATTTCGGCTTTTTCAGAGTGATAATGGTTGCACGATAGCAGTAGTATGATAGATAACCATATCGTGAAAACAAACCTCCGTTTCATAACCAAATAAAAATAGAATGCTTCAAAGATAGCTATTAATTCATGATTTTGAAATATGAATATCGGCTTCTACCTTGTTGGATAGTCTCTTTTAAACAGGTTTAAGAGAAAAAAACAAGGGTGCATCGTTGAGATGCACCCTTGTGAATATAAACAGACAAGATTTTTTAATCTTTCAGTTTCGCGCAGATAAACTCGCGGTTCAAGCGGGCAATGTTGGTCAACGAAATATTTTTGGGACATTCGGCGGCACAAGCACCGGTATTGGTACAGTTGCCGAATCCCAGTTCGTCCATTTTGGCAACCATGGCACGGGCGCGTTCGGCTGCCTCTACACGACCTTGGGGAAGGAGGGCAAATTGGCTAACCTTGGCCGATACGAACAACATGGCCGATCCGTTCTTACAAGCGGCAACGCAGGCACCGCAACCGATACAAGTAGCCGAGTCCATGGCCTCGTCGGCATCGATTTTGGAGATGGGGATTGCGTTGGCATCTTGGGCACCGCCTGTATTTACCGAAATGTAGCCTCCGGCTTGTTGAATTTTGTCGAATGCGCGACGGTCAACCATCAAGTCGCGGATTACGGGGAAGCCGGCCGAACGCCATGGTTCAATGGTGATTACATCGCCATCGTTGAACTTGCGCATGTGCAATTGGCAAGTCGTTACGCTGGTGTCGGGTCCGTGGGGGTGTCCGTTGATATAGAGCGAACACATACCGCAAATACCTTCGCGACAGTCGTGGTCGAATACTACGGGCTCTTTGCCTTCGTTGATAAGTTGCTCGTTGAGCAAGTCGAGCATTTCGAGGAAAGAACTGTCGGTAGATACACCGTTGAGTTTATATTCCTCAAATCTACCTTTTTCTTTGGGCCCTTTTTGGCGCCAAACTTTGAGTGTTATATTTATTGTTTTTTCCATAACTTTATCGTGTTATACCGGAATTAAAAACGGCGATTAAACAAATTATTTCTTGTAGTTACGTTGTTGAACTTTGATGGCTTCGTATTTCAGCTCTTCTTTCAATAATTCGGGCTTTTTGTCTTCGCCTTGATATTTCCAGCAACTTACATACATAAAGTGTTCATCGTCGCGTTTGGCTTCTCCTTCTTCGGTTTGGTACTCTTCACGGAAGTGGCCGCCGCAAGACTCTTCGCGGTTGAGGGCGTCGAGAGCCATCAATTTGCCTATTTCGAGGAAGTCTTCCACGCGCAGTGCTTTTTCGAGTTCCACATTCAGGGTATTGGCTTCGCCGGGGATACGCACGTTGGTGTAGAACTCTTTTTTCACTTCGTCTATTTTCTTGAGTGCGGTTTCCAAACCGGCTTTGTTACGGCCCATGCCCACATAGTCAACCATAATACGGCCCAACTCTTTGTGGATAGAATCTACCGAGCGTTTACCCTTGATGTTCATGAGGCGTGCGATGCGGGCTTTGACAGCCTTTTCGGCCTCTTCAAATTCAGGCAGATCGGTGGAGAAACGAGGTACTTGAATCTGGTCGGACAGATAGTTTTGAATCGTGTAGGGAAGTACGAAATATCCGTCGGCCAAACCTTGCATCAAGGCCGATGCACCCAAACGGTTGGCTCCGTGGTCCGAGAAGTTGGCTTCGCCGATAGCGAACAGCCCGGGAATCGAGGTCATCAATTCATAATCTACCCAGATACCTCCCATCGTGTAGTGCGATGCGGGATAGATCATCATAGGAGTTTCATAGGGGTTGTCGTCCACGATTTTCTCATACATTTGGAAGAGGTTTCCGTAACGGCTGGCTACGGCCTCTTTTCCTTTTATCTGGATAGCGGCAGCTTCTCCGCCCATGTTTTCGATTACGTGGTGATCGAGACCTTGAATGGCTTGTTTACCCAAACGCTCGATGCTCTCTTTGAAATCGAGGTAAACGGCATATCCTGTTGCCCCTACACCATAACCGGCATCGCAACGTTCTTTGGCGGCACGCGAAGCTACGTCGCGGGGTACGAGGTTTCCGAATGCAGGATAACGACGTTCCAAGTAATAGTCGCGGTCTTCCTCTTTGATGTCGGTCGGTTTTAATTTACCGGCGCGGATAGCTTCGGCATCTTCTTTTTTCTTCGGGACCCAGATACGACCGTCGTTACGCAACGATTCCGACATCAGCGTCAGTTTCGACTGGAATTCGCCGTGAGCCGGGATACAGGTGGGGTGAATCTGTGCGTAAGCGGGGTTGGCAAAATAGGCGCCTTTGTGGTAGCATTGAACGGCAACCGAACCGTTCGAAGCCATGGCGTTGGTCGAGAGGAAATATACGTTGCCATACCCACCGGTAGCGATTACTACGGCGTGAGCCGCAAAACGCTCGATTTCGCCGGTTACCAAGTTGCGGGCGATAATACCGCGGGCGCGACCGTCGATGATTACGAGGTCGAGCATTTCGTAGCGGGTATATTGTTTTACCGTACCTTTCTTTACCTGACGATTGAGCGAAGCGTATGCACCCAGCAGCAACTGTTGTCCGGTTTGACCTTTGGCATAGAATGTACGCGATACTTGTGCTCCACCGAACGAACGGTTGGCCAGTTGGCCGCCGTATTCGCGGGCGAAGGGAACACCTTGTGCCACACATTGGTCGATGATATTGTTCGATACTTCGGCCAAACGGTACACGTTAGCTTCACGGGCGCGGTAGTCGCCACCTTTGATCGTGTCGTAGAACAATCGATATATCGAGTCACCGTCGTTCTGATAGTTCTTGGCGGCGTTGATACCTCCCTGAGCAGCAATGGAGTGTGCTCGGCGGGGAGAGTCTTGGATACAGAAGTTTAACACATTGAATCCCAGTTCGCCAAGGGTGGCGGCAGCCGATCCTCCGGCAAGACCCGTACCTACGACGATAATGTCAAGACGGCGTTTGTTGGCCGGGTTCACCAATTTTTGGTGAGCTTTATAATTGGTCCACTTTTCAGCCAAAGGGCCTTCGGGTATTTTAGAATCTATGGTAGACATAATAATTATTTTTCTGTGAATAAAATAGGTTGGTTTTTTAAAGGGTGCAAGATGTGCAACCGATGAGGCTCATTACATAGAACGAGATGGCTACGGCGGCAAAACCCAAGCACACGATGGTCGTGAAGATATTGGAGATACATTTCCAGCGGTTGAACCATACGTGGTTATTGATGCCGAGGGTCTGCATGGCGCTCCAGAATCCGTGTGTGAGGTGGAACCACAAAGCGGCAAACCAAATGAGATAAATAACTACATAGACAGGGCAACTGAATGTTTCACGAATCAAGGCAATACCGTCGTGGGGGTTCACTTCGGGCAAATGGCCTACGATTTCGTTCAACTGCATTTTGTACCAGAAGTTGAAAAGGTGCAATGCCAATCCCAATACTACAATAATACCCAAAACAAGCATGTTTTGCGAAGCCCATTCTACGGTTTGAGGGCGTGTGTTTACCAAATAACGGTCGTTTCCGCGGGCTTTCCGGTTTTGCCAAGTCAGCCAAAAGGCGTAGATGATGTGAATAATGGCTCCGGCAGCGATGATTACGGTTCCTACCAAGGCATACCAGTTAGCTCCCAAAAATTGGCAAACAGCATTGTAGCCGGTAGGGCTGATTAACGCCACTAAGTTCATACACATGTGAAACGTTAAAAATAGGACGAGAAAGAGCCCGGTGATACTCATGACTACTTTTCGTCCTATGGACGAGTTACTTAACCACATAGGATTTGAATTTAAGTTATTATTTGTTGTAA
>CALUJQ010000003.1 GCA_944320995.1 uncultured Barnesiella sp.
CGTCGCAAAACCAAACTGGTGCGGTAGTTCAGCTGGTTAGAATACATGCCTGTCACGCATGGGGTCGCGGGTTCGAGTCCCGTCCGCACCGCCAGTAAAAACGAGGAAACTCGGTTGCTGAAAACAGAACATGGTGCCTGTAGCTCAGTTGGTTAGAGCATCGGATTGTGGTTCCGAGGGTCGTGGGTTCGAGTCCCATCTAGCACCCCTAAGAAAAAAGCGGGAGTCATCGGCTCTCGCTTTTTTTGTTTCCATTGGATACCCGCCGTGGTGTATGTATCGCATTATTCCGCACCGTGGTTGTGTGGAGGAGGGGAATCCCGGAACAATAGTCGGTCGTTTATGGATTCCGCATCGAGTACGGAATGTCGTTATCCCCATCATAGCGGTATGACGAGAGGGGAAAGCGAAAGCCCCCTAAAAGTCAAATGGAACTTTTAGGGGGCTGTTCAATTAGGCGCGGCTATTATTTTCAGCGGACAATTACTTTGTGAATAGATTGTCCATGAGCCGTTACGACATTCAAGATATACATGCCGGCAGACAGGTCGGGAATGAGAGCATTCCCGTTCTCGGCGGCATATTGGTTTAACCATACGCCCGAGGGATTGTACAGCGATATTTGTTGCAGGCCTTCGGCCGAAATACGAATCGATTTCCCGGCTTGTACAATCGAGATGGGTTGTTGTCCCGAGGTCTCTATCCCCGATTGTTCTTTGACAAGAACCGACAAGGGGATATAAGCGTCGGCGGCACCCCGGGAGGAGAGTTTGATATAGGCCTCGTGAACACCCAAATCGTTGCTGTTGAACGTTACCGTGAACGAGCCACCTTCGGCAGGAAGTGTGTTTGTAGAGAGTTTGAATTTACTCGGGTTGGCTCCGCTGAGCGACAGTTTTATATCCTCGGTAAGGTTCTTTCCCGTAATCGTTATTTTGCCACTCACTTGGTCGATGCCTTGTGCGGCAATCATCGTTACTTGCGCCGAGTCGCTTTTAATTTCGGGGAGGTCGGTGCGGCCCCAGCTGACATCGTCGATGTAGTAAATCACACCGTTTTCATTGCCCCATTTTCCGGTATATTTGAAGGCCATGAAGAAAACGTCGTTGATATTCTGTCCTTCCAAGTTCAAATGAATCTCGCTCCACTCTCCATTTTGGTCGGGTATGGAGGGTATTCCCACGTCGATTCGTTGGAAGTATGTCGGTTTGTTGGGAATGGTGTCGATATAATAGAGGTCGAGTGTAGTGGGGCAGTTCTCAAAGATATTCTGTCCCATTACGCGGAAAGTAAATGTCTTGCCCTCTACATTATAATTCAGGGGAGGAGTGACGAGCCACATTTCTACCTCTTCGTCGCTCGACAGTCCGTTTACATATCCGGTGACTTTGGCCATCTTGTCGCCGTCGAGTACATCTCCCCACCAAGGACGATTTCCTTTGGGGGTTACATTTTGCCACCCTTCGATTTGCAGATTTTCGTTTTTAACCGCATCGTCGAAGTGTTCGAACAGCAGGTCGGTGGGATTGCTCATGTCCCAGTTGAAGGTCCTGATCAAAGGATCCTCGTCCGGGGTATCGCCTTCGGTGGCTGTCCCGTAGAGATCTACGGTGAGCGGAGTACCCTCTAATGTCGAGAAGTTAATTTTCGAGTGGTAGTTCCCGGCCTGTTTCGGGGCAAAAGTGATGGTTAGATTGTTGGGGATATTCTTGACGAACATACTGCTGGATATGCTGAAAGCTGTTCCTTCGATGTGTTCTACCGAGGCGTATATATAGTCTATGCAGTTTTCGCTCGAGAGCTGCACTTGCAGGGTGCTTTTTTCATCGACTTTGGCCGTGAATGCGGGAATCGTGGCCGGTGTGAGCGTCATCGAGGGCGGATTGTTCGGGTCGATGCAATATCCTTTCAAGGTGAATGTTTGGGTCAACTCGTAGTGATCGGCACTCTCGATTGTAACCGTTGCCGTGTGACGTCCTATTGCGGTAGGATTGTAGGTGAACACAACATTTTGGGTGGCCTCGGTGGTCGATTCTATCGATGAACCGAACTGTTTGGCATCTGTTCCGGTAATCGTGACAGTAACCGGGTTGGTGAGGCTGGCTTGTTTGATGGTTACCGTCGGGAAATCTACCGGCACGTTGAGGTGGGTTGACACTTCGGTAAAGGTGGTGGGGGTAACCGTCAGCGTAGGTTCCTCGGGAACCGTAGTACTACCCTCGACTTTCTGGAAACTGAAATCGTCGAAGAGAACAACAGCTTTTTTAGCGACTATTACTCTGAAACAGAATTTCGTAGCGCCCTCGGGATAGGTCGTCTCGACGGTTTTCTCGGTCCAAGTGTCGGCCGTGAAGAAATCGGTCCTTAATTTTACGGAGTCTTGATTCAGTTCCTCTGTTTGAGGGTGGTTCCAAAAGCAATCCAATTTAATGTCGTTCCCGTTTTGCGAGGTCAACACTTTGTATTTGATACGCAAGCGATAGGTCGCCCCCGCTTCGAATCCATTATCAATATCTTGGTATAATATATTATTAGCGAGTGTTGTCTCGGTAACTTTTAAGGCTTGCTCTCCTTCTACCTTATCGGTTGTTTCGGCTGCAAGAACAACTCCCGACATGTACCAGTCTTCAAATACTGTTCCGAAAAAAGCATTGGATGACGATACTTCGAATCCCGGATTGGATAGCATTTCATCGGCAGCCCAAGTTGTGGCGGCGAGGAGCCAAAAAGAGAGGAAGAATAGTAATTTTTTCATAAAAATGGGGTTTAGACATGCAGAGGAGTCTGAGAAATCCCTCAGGCTCCTCTGCATGGTTGAGTTTATAAAAAGGTTTTATTTAACGATATATTTCCCGGTTTGGGCTCCAATCTTCACCAAGTAAACACCGCCGGGCAGAGCGAAGGAGGCTTCGCCCGACACCTCTTGACGAACGATTTGTTTACCCAAGATATTGAAGATTTCGATTGTTTGGGGTGCCACGGTTGCTACGTGGAGCGTATTGTGCGTACTCCAAACCTTGTCGGCAGCCGATACCGATTCGATACCGTCGGGGATGTTCACGATTATATCTTCGCTGCTGCGGGGAGCTATATTGATATTGGAGCTGGATCGAGATATACCTATCAGATCGGCTTTGGCCGGGATTTCATTACCGATAAAGTCGGAGTTGGCAAAAATGCTCAGTTTGGCCGTTGTCCCTTCTTGCTCGATGTCAATTTGTGAGGTCGAGAAAGTACCGGTTGTCAAGAATGTCACATCGTTCACCCGTACCAGCCGCGATTCGTAGTTGACCGGCGTAGCTTGCATTTGGGCCAGCGTGGTTACGGTAGGTTCAACGGCTTCGTTGCGGATAGGGGCGCCGAAGTCCATTATGGGATAAAATAGCGATTGCCCGAACGCTTTGGTTGCGTTCCCTATGAGGTTTTTAATACGGTCGCCACTGGTGTAGGTGGTGGTGAGCATTTCGGATACATCGCTGATGGCAAAGGCCGATGTTTCGTCCTGAATATAGATGTTGTCTTTGGTGATGTGCGATATGGCAACTTCGTTTTTGATACGGAAAAGGTCGTATTCGGTAGCTGTGGCGACAAGCTCTCTTAACTCAGCGAGGTTTTCCACATTGATGACTGGTGTCGTGTACCAAGTAACCGGGATAGAAACGGTTTCGGCACCTTCCGACGAGAGGGTCAAGGTTTGCGACTGTCCGCCTTCGGCGTTAGCTGTCAAGGTCAACGTCAGGTCAAACCCTTCTTCGCTCATGGCTTCCTCTTTGGTGATGGTTGTGGCCGATGCCTGCAATTCGCCCGAGATACCGCCCACGGTGATGTCGCCGGTCAAATGCTCAGCCTTGATATTGATGGTCTGGGTCACTATGTCTTCGGAGAAAGGATAGCCCATGTCGATTGTATTTTTTTGTGGAATAATGGTGGGCTTATCGATAGCCGGCGGTACATCTCCACCGGGGAAAAGTTCTTCCCAAGTGGTCGTTACCCGTAGTTGGTCGATGGTTACAACCGGACAAGTCTTTGGAAAAATTGCTGAAGAAGAAGTTGCCCCTTGTTTCAGTTGCAAACTCTTGGCTCCTCGGGGTTTGGCTGCGATGTCCGATCCGTAGTTGCTGCCCGACAATTTAGCCGAGTAGTTGGTCGGTTCGCCGGCCGAGAGGTCGGGGTTGACAAAGAGGGTGATGTCGTCGTCGGTCCCTGCATAATTAAGGTCGCCTTTAAATTCATATTTTAGAATCACCAACAGGGTGGTATTCAAGTCGAATTCTTCTTCTGTGGTGATAACAGTAGTATTTCCACGACCGATTTGGAATTTTATTTTTTCAGCTGAACTGCCCTCGGTTGCGATAAGACGTAATTTTTCAGAGCCGCTGCTCCCGTCTTTAAAACCCGTAGCTGTCGAGTCGGTCAAGGTGAGGAAATAATTCGTACCCGGAGCCTCGAAATTCATTAAGGCGCCCACATATATATTCCCCTCGGTTATCGAGTGGGGAAAAGGTTTTTGCAGGTCTTCGCCTTGGGCGGAGGTTGAGCCTATTTTTACAGCTTTACCCGATGCCTCATCTTGATAGCCGGGATAAGAAAGAGGAGTATTGACTACTTGAATAGGATTAACTGTGTGGCCAGCATATCTTACCCAGTCCCCTTGTTGGTAAAGATTTCCGGCAGGGTAGTCGAAACTTTCTAAAAAAGCAACTTCTGCTTTTGCCGGATTTGTGAACAAGCAGCAAATGAGAGCAATCAAGATGCTCTGTAACGCGTAGATTTTTCTCATAAATAAAAAAATTAAAGGATTACTATTACTATATATGTTTACTATTCTTAATATTTTAGCTTATAAATATATAATACCGAATGTGTATAAAGGTAAAATAGCCTAAATTTTTATTATTTTTTAACAGATTGGAGGACTGTTTTCTTGGGGGTATTGTTGGAGATATTGAATTTACGGGGGGATTGTACGGTAGATTGCGGGATACATATAGGGTAGTGAAAGAAGGGTTAGTAAAGTGAGGCGCTTTATAATCCCATTAAATTTTTTTACATTTGTCTCGTCTAAATATAATTGTATGGGACAAAATTTCGGATTCGTGAAAGTTGCCGCGGCGATACCTCGTGTCGAGGTGGCCGATTGTGTGTATAATGCGCAACAGATAGAGCAACAAATTGCAGAGGCATCGCAACAAGATGTGCAAATCGTCGTTTTCCCCGAGTTGGCGATTACTGCCTATACGTGTGGCGATTTGTTTGGTCATACGTTATTGCTCGAGCGGGCGCAAGAGGCGCTGTCGCGACTGGTACAATCGACCGTCGGCCACTCGATGTTGTGTGCGGTGGGCATGCCGGTGGCTGCCGGGAACAGTTTGTATAATTGTGCCGTCGTATTTCAACGGGGAAAAATATTGGGTGTCGTTCCTAAAAGTTATCTGCCCAATTATAAGGAGTTTTACGAGGAGCGGTGGTTCGCCTCGGGCCTTACGGCAATGGCCGATACCGTGGAGTTGTGCGGCGAGCGAGTCCCGTTTGGTACCGATTTGCTGTTTGAGAGTCGGGGAGCCGTCGTAGGGATAGAGTTGTGCGAAGATTTGTGGGTACCCATACCGCCCAGTTCCTATTTGGCTCGCCAAGGAGCCGACATTATTCTGAATCTGTCGGCTACGAATGAGTTGATCGGGAAGCACAATTATCTGCTTTCGCTCCTTCGGCAGCAGTCGGCGAGGTGTATAGCAGGTTATGTATATGCTTCGGCCGGGTTTGGCGAGTCGTCAACCGATCTGGTCTTTGCGGGGAATGGCATAATTGTTGAAAATGGTACTGTTTTGGCCGAGGCGGAACGTTTCTCGATGACTCCTCGGTTGGCGATAAGCGAGATCGATGTGGAACGGCTACGCACCGAACGACGGGTGATGACCTCTTTTGCACAAGACGATTGCTTGGCCGCTATGGCCGTGCGCCGCATTCCGTTCGAATGGGCCGAGATGCCTTTGCGTTTGACGCGTAAAGTGGCTTCCCGTCCCTTTGTCCCGTCGGACTCGGCGACGCTGAATGAGCGTTGCGAGGAGATTCTCGACATACAGGCTGCCGGATTGGCCAAGCGATTGCTTCACACGCGGGCTCAAAGTGTGGTTATAGGTATTTCGGGAGGATTGGATTCGACCTTGGCTTTGCTGGTGGCCGTCAAGTCGCTCGACAAATTGGGTTGGCCGAAAGATAAGATCATCGGGGTGACCATGCCGGGATTCGGTACGACGGGGCGCACTTACCACAATGCCATGACATTGATGCGCTCGTTGGGCGTTTCCATTCGCGAGATTCCTATCCGTGAGGCTTGCGAGCTCCATTTCAGGGACATCGGGCATGATAGCTCGGTACAAGATGTGACGTATGAGAATTCGCAGGCTCGGGAACGGACGCAGATTTTGATGGATATTGCGAATCAAACCGGCGGATTGGTGGTCGGTACCGGCGATTTGTCGGAACTGGCATTGGGCTGGGCGACCTACAACGGAGACCACATGTCGATGTATGGTGTCTCGACCAGTATCCCCAAAACATTGGTGAAGTATCTGGTCAACTGGGTGGCCGAGAATGAATTGGCCGGCGAGGCTCGCGAGACATTGCTCGACATCGTGAATACGCCTATCAGCCCCGAATTGATTCCGGCCGATGAGAAGGGCGAAATCAAACAGAAAACCGAGGATTTGGTGGGGCCTTATGCCTTGCATGATTTCTTCCTCTACAATATGCTTCGTTACGGATTTTCTCCGGCCAAACTCTATTTCTTGGCCCGGCAGGCTTTTGATGGGGAGTTTGACGACGAGACGATAAAAATGTGGTTGAAGGTCTTCTGCCGCCGTTTCTTCAACCAGCAGTTCAAACGGTCGTGTCTGCCCGACGGTCCCAAGGTGGGAACGATAAGTCTGTCGCCACGTGGTGACTGGCGTATGCCCAGCGATGCGTCGAGTGCATTGTGGTTGCAAGAGTGCGACGAATTGTGATATATAATCAGGAATAAAACTGTTATGTGATATATACGGGTCGGGAGAGAGTTACTCTTCCGGCTCGTCTTGTTTTATAACGGGTTGCCGAGTGGCGGCCGGGATTGAGTCGTTGGGTGAGACCGGCGGTTCGGTGATGGGCGTAAGGGTTTGGGGTGTGACTGTGTCGGCGGGTAAGCTGGCCGGGGTGTTTTTCTTGAACAAATCGCCCAACCGGTTGAAGTCGTGCCGCAGCATGATACCCACACCTTGTGTCGTCAATGCCGATTTGATATAATAATTCCGGTCGTTGTAGTGGTTGTATGCTTTGAGCCGTATCGTCCCGCTCTTGTTCAGCAGGTATTCCAAATCGAAATCGCCGATGAATGTATTGTTGTTCATGGTGTTGTCCCGATACCCGAAGTTCCCGTTGAAAATCAATCGGTTGTTCAATAATTGGCTGGATAGGGCCAGTTCGACTTCCATATCGGAGAAGTCGCCTTTCTCACTGCGGAAGTTCGGGGAGATATTCCAGTTGTCGCTTAACTGCCCCAATATATTGCCTAATTGCGACGAGAGGGTAGACGAGGCAACCGATACCAGCTCGTTGTTCCGGTTTTGTCCCACATTCATGAAGTCGGGCGTGTAGAATCGATTCAGAGCCAGCAGATAGATGATTTGTCGGTTCATCATGTCGTTGGTGCTGATGATACTGCGTACTTTGCGGTCGATCTCTTGGGTAAGAGTGGGGAAGGCGATGTCGAAATTCAAATCGGGACGTCGCACGTCGCCCGATACGTTCAATATTGTTTGAACCGGTACGGTGGTTCGGGTCAGTTCTTTGTCGTTGGCGAAATTCTCGTCGAGGTCGAGCAGGTTGGCCGAGAGCGAATAGATGGCCGATATATCCAGATTGGTGGCCATCGGGTCGCCGTGGAAAGAAACCCGGCTTCCCTCTTCGATGGAGAAGTCGCGGGTGATGATGTCTTGGAGGCTGAAATTATAACTTCCTTTTTCCAAGACATAAGAGCCATACAATTTCATACCGTTGTCGATAGAGCTGTATTCGAGCAGAATACTGCCATGCCCGGTCGCTTTGATCATGTCGCCGGTAGCCTTGTCCATGACCAGATTCACTCGCGCTTGGTTGGTAGCTTCGATTTGCAAATTGAGGTTGAAGATGCTGCTCCCTTGTTTATCGTCGTTTTTCAGCATGCGGGCATTATTTCTCAGCACCATGCTGTCGATGGGTGTTTCGGCCTCTTCCTGTTGTTTGCTCGAATTGGTAAATGTGATAAAGTCGTACTCTTCGGCGGCCTCGGTTCCCGAAAGGACAAATGTAAATTTTGACTGATCCCCGGTCGACATGTTCACATCTATTTGGTTTATCCCCGGCGTGCCTTTGATGATGGCAGAGCCTGTCCCGTAGATGGTCCCGTAGTATATGGGGCTTTGCCGCTCGGTCACATCGTAGGAGAGGAAATCGCGGGCATTGGTTATGGCTATGTCGTAACTCATGTTTTTGAAATGCCGATGTTCCAGCCAGCCGGAGCCTTTGGCCGTGTGGCGCAGTTTGTCGTAAATGGTAACGTTGTCGAACCAGATGCGATTGGGCGACAGGTGTATGCTGTCGGTGAGCGTGTAGTGCGTATTGAGGTATCCGATGCCAAAAGTCATGTTTTCTATGTAAGCATCACCCGTGACGTTGAGGGCCTTGAATCTTCCGTAAAGATCGATGTGGCCGCTGCCGACACCCGAAATGTCGCTCATCACCGTCGAGACGAATGGCCGCAGGAATGCGATATTGAGCCTGTCGGGATCGAATGAGAGGGCGAGGGAGTCGCGCGTGGGGAATATATACCCGTCGATATAGGTTTGTTTCTCTTCTTTGTTTTCGACAAAACCTTTCATGAGAATTCCTTGGTTGTCGTTGTCCCACATGCAAAACAGGTGTAGATCTCCGAATATGGCCTTGTTGTAAGAGAAGTCGGTTACGTCGAATTGTTCGGTGCTTAACCGGGGTGCTCCGGTGAGCAGGTGAGTCGCCAACAGGTTGCCGGTGGCATTGCCGCCGAAATCGATGTTCTTGACATTGAACGACCCGAAAATATAGTCGAGATTTACATCGTTGAGTTGTATTTTCAATTCGTCTTCTTCCCGATCCGAAGCGATACCGTCGATGAGTATGTATTGAGGGGTATGCGATATTTCGAAGTTGTTGACCTGTATCTGTTTGTCGCAATAGGCGATGTCGGCGGGTTTCATTTCCCAAATGGTGTCGTTGAAGATGAGTGTCGAGGGATTGATATGGGTGTGTATATGCAGTTTATTATCCTCGGGAGTTCGCGAGAAAAGAGTCGAGGTGTTCAATTCGCCGTAAAATGTCGATTGAGTGTCGTTGTTCCAGTTCAATATGAGGTCGAGATTGTCGTGGTTGGCTTTGCTTCGCAGGCTCCAAGTGGTTCGCACCTGCTTTTTGTTGTAGGAATTTGTCTCTACCGAGAGAACCATTCCGGTCGTATCTTTACGGGCAGAGATGAAGGCATCTTCGATATGGGTCTTTTTGTACCAGATATGGGGGATTGTCCCGGTTATCCGGGCCGTGTTTCGCAAACTGTTCATTTCCCCTTCGATAGTTGCCCGGTCTGTAAATGTGACAGGCAACTCGAACACTTGCGCCATGTGAATGTTGGGCTCGACGGTGAACCGGAATTTAAACTGGTTGGGTTGCGGTGGGGCCTGTTTCTCTTTTTTAGAGGTGCGGGGTTGTACGTTCTCATCGGGAGGGAATATAGAAGGAAGAGCCTCGGACAGTAGCGATTGTAACGAGGATTTTAAGGTGGAGAATTTATAACTTCCTTCTATCCAGCCATTTATATAATCCGATGTGATGGCGATACTTTGCGGAGTGTTTTGGTTGTGGGCCTCGACGCAAAATCGATTTAGCTTGAAAATATCGTTTTTATTGGTAAATGTGAGGCTGTCGATCGATACATTACCTTCGGCGTTGTCTAAGTTGTTCCCGACGAACTGGGCGGTGATGTTGAACCCTAACTTTGACTCTTTGTATTGAGGCAATAACCTCAGTTCGGCCACATCGATGTCGCGGGCTTGAACGGTCAAGTCGAATTCCGATTCTTTATCTTTCAATATCGAAAGCCCTTCGACCCGCACTTTCCCGTTGGGGTCGTTTATTTCGGCTATCCCGTTATAGCGGTTATTCCCGAATTCTCCGTTGAGCAGGATATTTTCATAGGGGTATCCTTTGTATTCGAAGTAGTTGATTTCGCCCGATATTTTTCCGGTGGGGGCCCGGTATTTCTCTTTCCGGCTGTTTAACTCGACTTTGAAAATTATTTCGCCATAAGGATTTCCTTCGGCAAACAGGCCGTTAAGATTGAACTTTTTGGATTCGATCAGCCCTGAATAAAGTGCGACTCCCGGATTGCTGTTTTGCTTGACGGCAATGTCGGAGTGAATCGTACCCAAATCGGTTATCAATGTTCCGCATGCTGTCAAGTCGCGGCTTTGGTTTGTTATATTCCCGGTAAAGTCGATGGCCCCTAATCGGGCGATAATATTGCGTTGCTCTTCGGTTAAAGAGGGAATTTTTTTTGAAAGTTCGATCAAGCCGGAGGAGGAAGCATTTAACGAAATAGGATCACATAGAATTTTTCGTTGTGACGAGTTTGTTATATTGTGGGCAGAGATTTGACTGTGAGCGGTGATTGCACCTTCTCCCAAATCGAAATCAAACGTGCGTACCAAGAAGTTGTTGAGCGTACCCGATAATTCTACCGATAGGTTGATGGGAGTGTTGATATTTTCCAAAGAGGGAATGAACGGGGCAATATCGCAAATATTGATTTGAGCCTGCGGTATGTGTAGCGAGAATCGTGCTTTATCGAAAATCTCTTCTTGGGATAACGAATCGGGCAGCGTGGCAGTGAGTGGCTTTACCTCGACGATACTGTGGGGGAGTTGTATTTTGAAGTCCGACAATTTGGCTTGTTGGCGATTACTTTCCAATTTGAATTGTAGCCGGTTTAGAGCGAATCCCGATTGTTCGTCAAATCCCAATCGTTTCACCGATATATTGACGGAATCTTCGGAGAATGCTTTTATCGATAGTTTCGACAACAAGTTTTCTATTTCGATATGGTTCGGATCGAATTTCCCCTTTTGTTTCGGAGGCGCCGATAACAGGTCGTATTTGATTTTACTCCGACGGATAATGGCATTGTTTATTTTGAAACGGATTTTTTCTTTTGGCTTCTCCGAGCCGTTTTTGAAGGCATCGATAACAAATTGCAAATTGGTGGGGGAGTCGGGTGTCGCCTTGGAGATGCGGGCGTCTAACCCGAAGAGTTGGATATTGGTAAAGACAAGTTCTTTGTCGAATACGAGTCGGGAGATTGCAATGCCGGCCGAAACCTTGTTGGCACATAACAAAGTATCTCCCTTCAAATCGGGGAGGAAGACTCCGAATAATTCCAGTTTGTTGAAAGGCGAAATCTGTATGCGGTCGATGGTTACATCGGCACCCAATAACTCGGACAACTCTTTTACGCCGATTCGTTTGACTCTCTCCTGTATGCCGGGAATCGACAGTAGAATATAGCCAAGCGTGTATATCGTTATGACGAAGACGATAACGATATGGACCAATAACCGAAAAACAGAATAGAATTTCCTCATATTTCAAACGATACAAAAATAATGTATCCTTTTGAAAGTTTCGATAGAATCGTTGTTTTTCTTTTTTGTCAAGGTGTGAAAAATTCTATAAAGGACGGGGCTTTTTGGGGATAAATGTGTACTTTTGCACTCCTTGAACGAAGGAAAGTAAAAAGAAAAAATCGTATGAGTGTTACTGTTTTAGGAATAGAGTCGTCGTGCGACGATACTTCGGCTGCGGTCATTCGGGACGAAGTGATGTTGTCGAATGTCATTGCCAGCCAAGCGGTTCATGAAGCATACGGGGGGGTTGTCCCCGAGTTGGCTTCCCGGGCGCATCAGCAAAATATTATACCGGTCGTCTCGGAAGCGTTGAAGCGTGCCGGAGTAAAGCCCGAGGAACTCGATGCGGTGGCTTTTACCCGAGGACCCGGTCTTATGGGGTCGCTTCTTGTGGGCACTTCTTTTGCAAAAGGGTTTACTACGGCGTTGGATATTCCGCTTGTCGATGTCAACCATTTGCAGGCCCATGTGATGGCTCACTTTATTAAAAAGTCGCCCGATGACAATTCCCGGCCTCCTTTCCCATTCTTGTGCCTGCTCGTTTCGGGAGGGAACTCACAGATTATAAAGGTAGAGGCCTATAATAAGATGTCGGTTATCGGGCAGACCATCGACGATGCCGCCGGCGAGGCGTTTGACAAATGTGCCAAAGTTATGGGCCTTCCTTATCCGGGCGGACCGGTCGTCGATCGATTGGCGAAGGAGGGGAATCCGAAAGCCTTTGCCTTGAATAAGCCTCATATCCCGGGACTCGATTACAGTTTCAGCGGATTGAAGACCTCTTTTTTATACCTGTTAAGGGATAAAGTGAAGGAAGACCCCGATTTCATCGAAAAAAACAAGTGCGATTTGTGTGCTTCGTTGCAGGCGACGATTGTCGATATTTTGATGGATAAGCTCTATAAAGCGGTAAAACAAACGGGAATCAAGCATGTGGCTGTTGCCGGTGGCGTGTCGGCCAACTCGGCGGTGAGGGCAGCGTTCGAGGAGTATGCCCGGCGATATGGGTGGACGGTTTATCTTCCGCCGTTCTCGTTTACGACCGATAATGCCGCCATGGTGGCGATTACGGGATATTACAAATATCTGGACAAGGAGTTTTGCAGCATAGAGAAAGCCCCTTTTGCCCGGGTGGAGTTATAAAAAGCAGGACAGATGAATGTCGAGATTATTGTCATAGGCGATGAGTTGTTGATTGGGCAGGTTACCGATACCAATTCGGGGTGGATTGCCCGCGAGATGAACCATATCGGGTGGGAAGTTACCGAGATAACGACCGTGCGGGATCGGGCACGAGAGATTACCGATGCGCTTGACAGTTCGTTCAGCCGGGTCGATGTCGTGTTGATGACCGGCGGATTGGGGCCGACGAAGGACGATATTACCAAGCAAACCTTGTGTGCCTATTTTGGCGGTAAATTGGTATTCGACGAAACCGTGTTTGCCAACGTGGAGGCGATTTTCCGCCGTCGCAATTTACAGATGAACGCATCGACGCACGACCAAGCCTATGTTCCCGATGTTTGTACGGTTATCCAGAATCCCGTAGGGACAGCCCCGGTTATGTGGTTCGAGCGGGAGGGCAAAGTGTTGGTGTCGATGCCGGGTGTTCCCGTCGAGATGAAAACGGTGATGAAAGAGACGGTCATCGAGCGGCTGAGGAGGCACTTCTGTGACCATTCGGCCATATTGCACCATACATGTCTGGTCAAGGGTTTCACCGAATCGCGTCTTTCCGAGACATTGGCCGGGTTTGAGCGCGAGCTTCCGTCGTGTATCAAGTTGGCCTATTTGCCTACACCGGGTGTTATTCGGTTGAGATTGACTGCTCGTGGCGATGATGAGGCCTTGTTGCAACCCTTGCTCGACGGTGAGTTTGCAAAGTTGAAATCGATTTTGGACCGTCATCTGTTTTGCGATACCGACACTACTTTGGCCGGTGCATTGGGAATCCTGCTGTCGCAGCGGGGCGAGACGCTGGCAACGGCCGAGAGCTGTACGGGAGGAAATATCGCTCACGAGATTACACGGGTAGCCGGCAGTTCTCTCTATTTCAAAGGCGGGGTAGTGGCCTATTCCAACGAGGTGAAAGAGCAGGTGTTGCACGTTTCGCCCGATACGTTGGCGCGGTGTGGAGCCGTCAGCCGCGATACGGTGCTGCAAATGACGGCAGGCGTGCAACGGTTGTTGTCGGCCGATTGTGCTATCGCAACTTCGGGTATAGCCGGCCCGGGAGGCGGCAGTGCCGAGAAACCGGTAGGGACAGTCTGGATCGCCGCCCGATATGGAGAGCGGGACCAAGCCGAGTGTTTTCATTTCGAAGGTGACCGTGAACAAGTGATTGCACGGGCCACTCAGTCGGGTTTATTGATGCTCATTCGGTTGATGACCGAGTAGGGCGAAAAGAAAAAAGTTCCTATTTTAATTTGCTAAAAATTTGGAACGTATTTCTAAAATGCTTTACTTTGCACTCTGTTTGCGAAAGCAGTAAGAAAAAACAAATAAAATAATAGATAGCGATGTCAAAGATTTGTCAAATTACAGGGAAAAAAGCAATGGTTGGCAACAACGTTTCGCACTCGAAAAGAAGAACGAAAAGAAGATTCAATGTCAACCTCTTTACGAAGAAATTTTATTGGGTAGAGCAAGATTGTTGGATTACACTTACATTGTCGGCTGCCGGTCTTCGTACGATCAATAAAATGGGATTAGACGCAGCCCTCAAACAAGCTGCCGGAAATGGGTATTTAACAGAAGTAAAAATGTTGTATTAAGATATGGCAAAGAAAGCAAAAGGTAATCGCGTTCAAGTGATCCTCGAATGCACGGAACACAAGGCTAGTGGTATGCCGGGAACATCGCGTTATATTACCACCAAAAACAGAAAAAATACCACAGAACGTTTGGAGTTGAAAAAATACAACCCCATTCTCAAAAGAGTTACCGTACACAAAGAAATAAAATAAGGAAGGATTGAACCATGGCAAAGAAAACTGTTGCATCGTTGCAAAAAGGCGAAGGCCGTACTTATTCGAAAGTGATTAAAATGGTGAAATCGCCGAAAACCGGAGCTTATATTTTCCAAGAAGAGATGGTTCCGAATGACGCGGTGAAAGATGTGCTTAGTAAGTAAGTCATAATTAGCGTAATATAAAGAAAACTTTCTTATACAAAATGTGTAAGGAAGTTTTTTTTACCACGATATTTTTATAGCTTTGCATAACTGCGCACGAGGTGCGCAATTACGATTTTAAAAATTCATATATGGGATTGTTTGATTTCTTTTCGAAAGAAAAAAAAGAGACCTTGGACAAAGGGCTATCTAAAACCAAAGAGGGGGTATTTTCCAAATTAGCTCGTATCGTTGCCGGGAAATCGCAAGTCGATGAAGACATTCTCGACGATTTGGAAGAGGTGCTGATTACCTCCGATGTGGGTGTAGAAACCACGCTTCGCATTATCGATCGGATAGAAAAACGGGTAGCTCGGGATAAATATGTGAATACAAGCGAATTGAATACGATTCTTCGAGAAGAAATCACCGCTTTGTTGACCGAAAACGATGTGGAAGAGAGCGGTGAGTTTACCGTTCCCGCAGACAAGAAACCCTATGTGATTATGGTCGTCGGGGTGAACGGCGTGGGCAAGACGACGACTATCGGGAAATTGGCTTATCAATATAAAAAGCAGGGAAACAGTGTCTATTTAGGCGCTGCCGATACCTTCCGGGCTGCGGCTGTCGAGCAGTTGATGATTTGGGGCGAACGGGTAGGGGTGCCTGTGGTAAAGCAGAAAATGGGTGCCGACCCGGCGTCGGTGGCTTTCGATACCCTCAGTTCGGCCAAAGCCAATAACGCCGACGTGGTGATTATCGACACCGCCGGCCGCCTGCACAACAAGTTGAACCTGATGAACGAGCTCACCAAAATCAAGAAGGTGATGGAAAAAATCGTTCCGGGCGCTCCGCACGAAGTGCTGTTGGTCTTAGACGGCTCTACGGGGCAAAACGCCTTTGAGCAGGCCAAGCAGTTCACAGCGGCTACCGAAGTGAACGAGTTGGCTATCACCAAACTTGACGGTACGGCCAAGGGCGGCGTGGTCATCGGCATATCCGACCATTTCAAAATCCCCGTCAAGTACATCGGGCTGGGCGAGGGTATGGAAGATTTGCAGGTATTCCGCCGCAAGGAGTTTGTCGATTCTTTGTTCGGTGATTGATTTTTCAAGAATGTATTTACGGCTGGGGAGTCTTGTAGAGGCTTTGTAGCCGTATTTTTTTCATGTAATGTCAAATGATAAAAAATAGCGTCGATATTATTACGTTGGGCTGTTCCAAGAATCTGGTCGATTCGGAGCGGCTTTTGCACCGTTTTGTCGAAGCCGGTTACAAGGTACGGCATGACCCCGAGAAGGTTTCGAGCGAATATGTCGTAGTCAATACTTGCGGATTTATCGGTGACGCCAAAGAGGAGTCTATCGAGATGATCCTGCAAATGGTCGAAGCCAAGAAAGCCCGTAAAATACGTTATCTGTATGTGATGGGTTGTCTGTCGCAACGTTATCGGGAAGAGTTGCAGACCGAGATTCCCGAGGTGGACAAGTTTTACGGGAAGTTCGACTGGACCAACCTGTTGACCGATTTGGGCTCTTGTAACGACGATTCCAAGGATTTCGGCCGCATACTCACCACACCGTCGCACTACGCTTATGTAAAGATTGCCGAGGGGTGCAACCGCTTCTGTTCCTATTGCGCAATCCCCCTTATTACCGGGCGCTTCGTCTCCTATCCTATGGAGGAGTTGCTCGACGAAGTGAAGTCTTTGGTTGCCCGAGGCGTGAAAGAGTTCCAGATTATCGCACAAGACCTTTCATCCTATGGGCTCGATTTGTATGGTGAATTGAAATTGCCCGAGCTTATCGACCGTATGGCCCGGATACCGGGGGTGAAGTGGATACGGCTACACTATGCCTATCCTTCGCAATTTCCCTACGGGATACTGCCGGTAATGCGCCGCCACGCCAATGTGTGCAAATACCTCGACATTGCTTTGCAGCATATCAGCGACCATATTTTGGAAGACATGCGTCGTCATGTGACCAAGCGGGAGACGTACGAGTTGTTGAAGCGCATACGGGCCGAGGTGCCCGGTATCCATATCCGTACGACACTCATGGTAGGTTATCCCGGTGAAACCGAGGCCGATTTTGAGGAGTTGAAACAGTTTGTCCGTGAGGCCCGCTTCGAGCGTATGGGAGCTTTTGCCTATTCTGAGGAGGAGGGTACTTATGCGGCCAAACATTTTCCCGATTCGATTCCCGAAGAGGTGAAGCAGGAACGGCTCGACGAGTTGATGGCCTTGCAGGAAGAGATTGCCTTCGAGATCAACCGCTCGAAGGTGGGGCAGATTCTCGATGTCATGGTCGATCGCGAAGAAGGCGATTTCTATGTAGGACGCACCGAATACGATTCGCCCGAAGTCGATCCCGAAGTCCTTATCGCCAAAACCCGGCCTTTGGAAGTCGGTGATTTCTGTCGAGTGAAGATTGTCGAGGCCATGCCGTTTGAACTTATGGCGGAGCCTGTAATGCACGATTGATATAACCGGGGGGAGGCGAGATGTCCGAAGTTTTTGACGCTGTGCGATTGTTGTCGCAGGCTATCGAAACGAGTCTGCAAAACCGATTCCCGGCATTCGTTTTCCGAATGCCCGGGGACGATACCTTTTATTGGGGAGCGTGTGTCGGCAATGCCCTTGACCTATTTCCCGGAAATACTCTTCCCGAAGAGGGTGAAGGATTCTTTTTTGCTCCGTTCGATACAGAGGCTTTACCAACTCTCTTTTTCCCGGTGAAACCGATACCGGCCGGGGCGATTGAAGTTGAGGATTTAAAAAAATTACGTCCCGTTTTGTCGGGCGAGGAGTCGTCGATCGTATGCAGCGATATATCGTATGAACAATATAAAAATCAAGTGGATAACCTTGTCGAGGAGGCCTCTTGCGGTATGTTGAAAAAGGCGGTTCTTTCTCGCACCGTTACCCTTGCCCGTCCTGCCGTGTCGGATATGCAACTCATTTTGAGGTTGGCGGCAAAATATTCCTCGGCCTTTATCAGCTGGGTTCATCTGCCCGGGCGGGGACGGTGGATAGGAGCAACCCCCGAGACCCTGCTCGATTATGATGGGAAGGTGTTATCGACCATGGCGCTTGCCGGGACCCGTAGGGCCGGCAGTGAAGAGCCATGGGGCGAAAAAGAGGTGGAAGAGCAGCAAATCGTAGCCGATTATATCGTGCGGTCTCTTGAAAAAGAAGGTTTTATTCCCGAGGTGGGTGCGCGCTCGACCCGGGTGGCCGGGCAGGTAGAGCATTTATGTACTCCTGTTTCGGTGCCGGGCAATTTTGATCGCCGTCGATTGAGCGATATTTTGAATATCTTGCACCCTACACCGGCCGTTGGGGGGTATCCCAAAGCCCTTGCGATGGAGTGGATTCATCGGGTAGAACAGCACGACCGCAGGTATTATGGCGGTTATTTAGGCCCTGTTTCGAGGAAAAAGATTCGTTTGTTTGTTAATCTTCGTTGTATGGAGGTGAATGATACAACCTTGAAACTATATGTGGGAGGCGGCTTGACAGCCCTGTCCTGTCCGGAGAGCGAATGGAAAGAGACCGAAGCCAAGGCTCAGACGTTATTGTCGGTCATAAATGATTAAAATAGGCGAGATATGAAATCAACCGATAAACAGGGCTGTAACGCCCTTGTCGAGATTTTGACGAAACAGGGTGTGAGACGGGTGGTCTTGTCTCCCGGGTCGAGAAATGCTCCACTTTTGATGGCTTTTTCGAGAACTCCCGAAATCGACTCCTATGTCGTAGTTGATGAGCGTACGGCTGCTTTTATGGCATTGGGAATGTCACAACGAAGTGGCGAACCTGTCGCTTTGGTCTGTACTTCGGGAACGGCGTTGCTCAATTATGCTCCTGCCGTAGCCGAAGCCTATTATCAGCATATCCCATTAATTGTCATTTCGGGCGATCGTCCCATCGAATGGATCGATCAAGACGATGGCCAAACCTTGCGGCAGTATGGAGCCCTGTCTCATTTTGTGAAGCGTTCGTATGATTTGCGAGCCGAGTGGTCATTGCCGACCGACGGCTGGTATTTCAACCGTTGTGTGAATGATGCTTTGCTTACGGCTCTTTCGGGAGAAAAGGGACCGGTACATATTAATCTTTCCATTACCGAACCGCTTACGAATGAAACCGAGAGGCCGGAGCATCGAGAGCGGCTGGTCATGCGGGTTCCCTCGTCGAATATTCCCGATGAAACGGCGATGTCGCTTTTGTGCGATGAGTTTATGTCGGCCCATAAAGTGATGATATTGGTTGCTTTCTCGCAACCCGACGAATTATTGACCCGGGCCCTTAACCGTTTAGCCGAATTGCCGCAGGTGGTTGTCCTCACCGAGAGTATTGGCAATGTGCGCGGGGAGCGTTTTATCCCTACGGTGGACCGGGTCTATTCGGTAATCGACAAATCGGAGTGGCCCGATTATGCCCCCGATTTGCTCATTACGTTGGGAGGCTCGTTGGTATCGCGAATGATAAAGGCTTTTTTGAGGCAACATAAACCCCGGGAGCACTGGCGCATTTCGTCGGGCGACCACATTGTCGATACCATGCAGGCGTTGACCCGCCATATCGAATCGTCGCCCGCTCTATTTTTGGACGGATTGTCTCGTCGGGTCTCACCGCTTGAAAGTGATTATTCGGAACTTTGGCATCGAAAGGAAGAGGAGGCTACGCGTTTGCACGACGATTATGTGGCCCGGGTGGGTTGGTGCGATTTGAAAGCGTTTTCGCTCATTCTTCCTGCTATTCCGGTTGGAGCAGCTTTGCAACTCTCCAATGGAACGACGGTTCGTTATGCCCAATTGTTCCAATGCGAGCAGGTCTCCCGCAGCGATTGTAACCGGGGGGTATGCGGCATCGACGGTGCTACTTCGACAGCGGCCGGCGCCGCTTGTGCAGGGAATGAGATGACGGTTTTCATTACGGGCGACATGAGTTTCTCGTACGATGTGAACGGTCTCTCGTCGGCCTATCTCTCTCCCCGGTTCAAAGTGATTGTCATGTGTAACGGCGGTGGAGGTATCTTCCGGTTTATCAAACCTACGGCCGATTTGCCCGAGTTGGAAAGTTGCTTCGAGGTACGTCGGGATATTCCCGTGCAGAAATATGCCGATTTGTTTGGCTTCCGTTACTTCGAAATCGGCGATGAGACGTCGGCAGCCGAGGTATTACCCCGTTTCTTTGCCGAGAGCGAACAGCCGGCCATATTGGCGGTTCATACCCCCAACATCTATAATGCCGAGGTATTGCGGGGCTATTTTCGTCGGGCGAGGCAATTATAATGGAAATACTAAAAAACGATAGAATATGAAACAGATTGAGTGGAAACCTATCAAGGAGTATGAGGACATTCTTTTTGATTTTTGCGATGGAATCGCCAAAATAACGATCAATCGGCCGCAGGTGTACAACGCATTCCGGCCACAGACCAATAATGAGATGCTCGATGCCATGAGTATTTGCCGGGAACGCCCCGACATAGGCGTTGTGATTTTGACCGGAGCCGGCGACAAGGCTTTTTGTTCGGGAGGAGACCAAAAGGTAAAGGGTGTGGGAGGTTATATCGATGAAAACGGAGTACCCCGATTGAATGTGTTGGACTTGCACAAGGCGATACGTTCTATTCCCAAGCCCGTTATTGCCATGGTCAACGGCTATGCGATAGGTGGCGGGCATGTGTTGCATGTGGTTTGCGACCTGACGATTGCGTCGGAGAATGCCCGGTTTGGACAGACCGGGCCGAAGGTCGGCAGTTTCGACGGAGGTTTCGGCTCGTCTTATTTGGCCCGGATCGTAGGACAGAAGAAGGCGCGCGAGATCTGGTTCCTTTGCCGCCAATATTCAGCTAAGGAGGCCGAGGAGATGGGGTTGGTCAACAAGGTGGTTCCTTTCGACCGGCTGGAAGAGGAGACGGTCGAGTGGTGTCGGACCATTTTGAAACGCAGCCCGATGGCGATTCGTATGATTAAACGGGCTTTGAATGCCGAACTCGACGGCCAACGCGGGTTAATGGAGTTCGCGGGCGATGCTACGCTTCTCTATTACCTCATGGAGGAGGCGCAAGAGGGGAAAAACGCTTTCCTCGAAAAACGTGATCCCGATTTCCAGAAATTTCTTAAATTCCCCGGATAAGATGTTGAAAGCGAGCTATACCCCTTATGTGTTGCATTTCAAAGTCCCGAGCGGGACTTCGCGTGGCATACTTACCGAAAAGGATACCTATTTCCTGAAAGTGTGGGACGATTGCGATCCCGCATGTTTCGGAGTGGGAGAGTGCGCTCTTTTCAAGGGCCTTGGCGCCGATGACCGTCCCGAATATGAAAGTGTGTTGCAACAGGTGTGCCGGGATATAGCGCAAAGTGAAAAGCTCGACTTGTCGCAGTGGAGTTCCATTCGTTTCGGGTTGGAGACGGCATTGCTCGACCTGCGACAAGGCGGGCGACGTTTGATATTCCCCTCCGGTTTCGTAAAGGGAGAGCAAGCTATCGAAATAAACGGCTTGATATGGATGGGCGACAAGCGCACAATGGCCGCCCGCATCGAGGAAAAGTTGGACGCCGGTTTTTCGTGTATAAAATTGAAGATAGGAGCAATCGATTTTGAGGACGAATGCGATTTATTGGCCTACATACGTCGTCGATACACTCGGGACGACATCGAGTTGAGGGTCGATGCCAACGGCGCGTTTCCGCCCGATGAGGCATTGGAATATTTGAAACGCCTTGCCGACTACGATTTGCATTCTATCGAGCAGCCTATACGAGCCGGACAGTGGGAGGCGATGGCTCGGTTGTGCGAGCTCTCTCCTTTGCCTGTGGCCCTCGATGAGGAACTTATCGGAGTGAACCATTTTACCGATAAAATCTCCTTGTTAAAAACGATTTCACCGCAATATGTGGTATTGAAACCTTCGTTGGTCGGTGGATTTGAAGGTGCGCGGGAGTGGCTCGATGCCGCCCGGGATTGTGGCGTGGGTTGGTGGATTACATCGGCGTTGGAGTCGAATGTAGGGTTGAATGCGATTGCACAATGGACAGCGACTCTTCCCGTAACTATGCCGCAAGGGCTGGGTACCGGGGCGTTGTATACCAATAATATACCTTCACCCCTCGAACAGGAAAGGAATGTGTTGCGCTATAATCCCGAGAAGGGGTGGATTTTTTCGATGGATTCATGGAAATAAAACTTAATCACTCGCTTTGTCATACTCGGGAAGAGGTGTTGCAATCCTCTTCCTTGCAGGTAGCCGATTTCCTTGACGAATGGTGTTCGGATACCGATTTCGTGTGGGGGCATACTTCGGGTTCGACCGGAAGTCCCAAAACGATTCGATTATTGAAACGGGATATGGAAGAGTCGGCGCGGTTGACTATCGATTTTTTCGATATTACCGCCGATACAACTATGTTGTTGTGCCTTTCTCCCGATTACATTGCCGGGAAGATGATGATTGTGCGGGCATTGTTATCGGGAGCCGATTTGCTGGTTGTACCGCCATCGATTTTGCCGCTCTCGACGATTGCCGAGAGGATCGATTTTGCCGCCATGATTCCGACACAAGTAACCGAGTCGTTGAGAACAGAAGAGGAGCGGGCGAAATTGTCGCAGATAGGGGCTTTGATTATTGGGGGAGCTCCGTTATCTTCCGATACAGAAGAGGTGTTGAAGTCGTTCCCGATTCGTGCGTATGCCACTTATGGCATGACCGAGACGGTTTCGCATGTCGCTTTACGCCGTATAGGCGATCCCGATATGTTGTACAGGGCTTTGGGTAATATCACTTTTTCGACCGATGAACGGGAGTGTTTGGTTATCCACACGCCGCATTTTTCGGTAAAGCAGTTTGTGACGAACGATGTCGTTGCCTTGTCGGACAACCGAAATTTTCGATGGATTGGACGGTATGACCATGTGATTAATACCGGAGGCGTGAAAGTTTTTCCCGAACAGATCGAGAAGAAGATTGCCGGATTGTTTGCCCGGCGATTTTTTGTCACCTCTTCTCCCGATGAAAAATGGGGCGAATGCGTGACTCTTGTCATGGAAGGAGAGCCTTTGACAATCGAGGAGGAGAAGGCTTTGTTGGCACAATTGAGGGAGAATGTCGATAAATACGAGATGCCTCGTAAAGTGTTATATTTACCCGCCTTCAAAGAAACTTTTTCAGGGAAAATTATTCGGGATATAATATGAATATGTGTTGAGAGAGATTTGGCCATTTAAGTCGAAGGCCGCATTTGAATTGAGATGATATTTTTGTAATAAACAAGCCTCCCGATTGAAAAATCGGGAGGCTTG
The DNA here is from genome assembly GCA_944320995.1 of uncultured Barnesiella sp. Taxonomy (GTDB): domain Bacteria; phylum Bacteroidota; class Bacteroidia; order Bacteroidales; family Barnesiellaceae; genus Barnesiella. Next base: position 23,153 of record CALUJQ010000003.1, read on the forward strand.
TTTATGTATGAAAATGTCGTTGATTATCCGAATTTGCTTATTTTCCGTAACCGCTCTTCATCGATGATTTGTATGCGCCGACCATCGACGGTAATGATTTTTTCGTTGGTGAAACTCGACAAGGTGCGTATAGCGTTGGAAGTAGTCATATTTGACAAGTTTGCCAAATCTTCGCGAGCCATGTAGATATTGAGTGTGAGCCCGTCTTCCTCGACTCCGTAATTTTCTTTGAGGACCAGTAAAGATTCGGCCAACCGACCCCGAATGTGTTTTTGGGTGAGGTTTACCGTGCGGGCATCGGAGATGCCTAAATCGTTGGAAAGTTCTTTGATAAAGAACCATGCCAGTCCGTTGTTTTTGCGGATATGCTCTTCCACCAAGGACATGGGTAAGGAGCCTACGGTTGCGCTCTCGATAGCTGCGGCTGCCGTTACGTAAGGTTCTCGTGAGAAATAGGCCCGGTAACCAAAATATTGTACCGGTCGAATGAGGCGGATAATCTGGCTCCTGCCACCGACCCCGTCCTTATAGATTTTTACTTTCCCTTTCAATAAGCACATTAGTTGCAAAGGTTCTTCACCTTCACTGTAAATGATCTCGTTCTTCTTGAAGTTCTGAATCTTGAAATTTTCGGCAATAACACGTTTTTCCTCATTTTCGAGTAAAGCCCAAAAATCAGACATCTCTTCTTGTAATATGGATTCCAATGTGCTTTTTTTGACCATTTGCCTTATAACTATGTTTTACAGCACAAAAATAAGTAAAAAATTGATATATTGTTTCTTAAAAGAGAAAAAACATGTTTTTTATAGCAAACAGAGGGCTATGCGAGTAAAAGAATAAGGAGGCAATTTGCCTCCTTATTCTTATGACGGATGACATTTTTACAAATTGTTATTTATCAAATAACGCTCGGCATCTATTGCGGCTTTACACCCCGAGGCGGCCGCTGTAATCGCTTGACGGTACCGAGGATCGGCCACGTCGCCTGCGGCAAAAACACCGTCGATATTTGTTTCGGTAGTGTGTGGTGCGGTAACTATATATCCGTTTTCATCGAGGGTAATGGCCCCTTTGAAGATGTCGGTATTGGGTTTGTGGCCGATTGCCAAAAAGAATCCGTCGATAGGCAGGTCGTAATGTTCTTCGTGGTCGGTATCTTTCCCTTTGACCAAGTGTACTCCTTCCACGCCGTTTTCACCGAATAGTCCTACGGCTTGGGTTTCGAACAGAATTTCTATATTGGGATTCTCGATAACTCGTTTTTGCATGATGTTGGAAGCTCTCAAAAAGTTTTTTCTTACAATCAGATAGACTTTGGAGGCGAGGTGGGAAAGGTATTCGGCCTCTTCGCATGCGGTATCGCCGCCACCGACTACGGCTACCGTTTTCTTCCGATAGAAAAATCCGTCGCAAGTGGCGCATGCCGATACGCCCATCCCTGCATATTTGGCTTCGTCGGGAAGTCCCAAATATTTGGCCGAAGCTCCGGTTGAGATGATTATGGCGTCGGCTTCTACTGTTTTTTCGCCGTCGATGGTTATGCGATAGGGCTTTTGGGAGAAGTCGGCCGCAGTGGCGATTCCCCGACGAATATCGGCGCCGAATCGGGCGGCCTGTTTTTTCAGATCTTCCATCATATCGAATCCCGATATGCCTTCGGGATAGCCGGGGAAATTTTCCACCTCGCTGGTGGTTGTGAGTTGTCCGCCGGGTTGCATACCCTCATATAAGACCGGTGCGAGATTGGCACGCGAGGCGTATATGGCTGCGGTGTAACCGGCAGGGCCAGAACCGATAATAAGGCAACGTATTCGTTCGTTCTTTTCCATAATTTCTATTTATTTGTGTGATTAGCGTAAGTCGATCAGTTCAGTCCCGGAATATTGTTTTTTATCGAAAACAAATGTAGCATCGGGAAAGTTTTGCCCGGTCGTATATTTCGATAGGCCGATCGTGCAGTGCGTGCGATCGCTGTAATATATTTTGAATGTACTGGGTATCGATGTCGCCGTGTTACTTGTAATTACGATGCGGTCGATGTTTGTCCCTTTCTTTTTCGGGGTGAGTTCGGTGACGCTCTCTTTATGGTTTGGTGATTTCAAGGCTTTGGCATTGAAGTTCTGTTTGTAGGTGTCGATGAGGATATAAGGATTGATGGCAGCGATCTCTTCGGGGGTAGGTTCGGTCAGATTTACCTCTTCGGTAGCCTTTACATAGGCCCATTGGAGTTTCCCGTTATACCATACGGTCATGGCCGGTGTTTTCCAATAGAATTTATTCCCCGATATTTTTATCGTGCCGTTTTGTTTTTCTACCGGTTCGCCGAGGGCATTGGCGACGGTCAAGGAGAATGCGGCCGATATGCCTCCCGACTTGCGGAATTTTTCTACTACCTTATCGAGCGCGACAGTACCGTTTTGGGCATGCAGATTTACGGTATTTATACATAAGAATAGGAGGGTGCAATATAAAAATATACGACTTGCTTTCATTTCAATAATTCCAATTTGTTTTCAAGAGCCATGATGTCCATAATTAATACTTGGCGGGGTTTCCCACCTTCGCTTGGGCCCACGATTCCGGCGGCTTCGAGTTGGTCCATGAGCCGTCCGGCGCGGTTGTACCCGATGGAGTAGCGTCTTTGCAGCGATGACGTGGAGGCTTGCCCCGAAACGACGATCATTTTGGCGGCCTCTTCAAACAAGGGGTCCCGGTTGATGACATCGTTGCTGCCTCCGCCCATTTCGCTATCGGCATTTTTGTACTCGGGAAGCTCGTAGGGTTCGGGGTATCCCTGCTGTTTGCTAATGTATTCGCAGATTCGTTTTACCTCGGGGGTATCGATAAAGGCGCACTGGATACGTTTCAATTCTCCTCCTTCGGTAAATAGCATATCGCCCCGGCCGATGAGTTGGTTGGCGCCGGGAGCGTCGAGAATCGTGCGTGAATCGACCATTTGCATCACTCTGAATGCGATACGGGCCGGGAAGTTAGCTTTGATATTACCGGTGATAACGGTCGTCGATGGTCTTTGGGTGGCGATTACCATGTGGATACCTACGGCTCTCGCTTTTTGGGCGATTCGGGCGATAGGCATTTCGACGTCTCGGCCGGCCATCATGATGAGGTCGGCGAACTCGTCGATAATGACAACGATGTAGGGCATGAACTTATGCCCGTTGTTGGGGTTGAGCCGCCGGTGTATAAACTCTTCGTTGTATTCTTTGATGGTCCTTACGTTTGCTTTGGCGAGCAGGGCATAGCGGTTGTCCATTTCGATACAGAGCGAGTTCAGCGTGGCGATGACTTTGTCGCTGTCGGTGATTACGGCTTTTTCGGCATCGGGTAGCTTGGCCATGAAATGGTTTTCGATAACCGAATAGATGCTGAACTCGACCATTTTGGGATCGACCAATACAAATTTCAGTTGGGCCGGGTGTTTTTTGTAGAGCAGCGAGGTGATGATGGCATTCAGCCCGACCGATTTACCCTGTCCGGTAGCTCCGGCTACCAATATGTGGGGCATTTTGCAGAGGTCGGCTATATATACTTCGTTTGTAATGCTTTTCCCCAAAGCCATTGGCAATTCATATTTGCACTCTTGGAATTTCTTGGAGGCGAGGACCGAATACATGGAGACCATTTTGGGGTCTTTGTTGGGAACTTCGATACCCACAGTCCCTTTCCCGGGGATAGGTGCGATAATGCGAATACCCAAAGCCGACAGGCTGAGGGCAATATCGTTTTCGAGACTCTTTATTCGGGCTATTCTTACACCGGCCTCGGGTTTTATTTCGTAAAGCGTGACGGTGGGACCGACGGTTGCCGTGATGGAACTGATACCGATGTTGTAATTTTTAAGGGTTTCGGTAATCAGTTTTTTGTTGGCGGCCTGTTCCTCCATATTGATTTCCACTTCGCTGCTTTCGCGTTTTTCCAGCAAGTCGAAGGTGGGTTGCTTGTAGTGCGATAACTCTTTTGTGGGATCATACTCCTCCATGGGGGTTACTTGCGTGGCCAATTCTTCGGCCTCGGCCGTCTCGATCACGAAATCGGGGTCGCCGGTATCGAATGTAACCCGTTTGGCCGTCTCTTCGACGGACGGAGTGTTTTCCTCTATCTCTTCGGGAGTAGGAATCTCTTCGATAGGATCGTCGGGATATTGGGGTAATATATCGGGATTGACTGGCTCGGGCGAGGTCTCTTTTTCCAAGTGGGACGGGTCGTTCTCTTGGCCTGCTGCCGTTTCTGTTTCATCGCTATCGGAGTCATCGGGGGCGTTGGGGCCGTATTCCGATTGATTGGCTTTGTTTTTCAACGCTTGAATGGCTTTCCCGGTAAGGTTGACAGACGATATTCGCCGAATGTATTCGATGGTTTTGAAACTCAGGTGTACCATTAATATGATAGTGAGCGCGATGATAAAGAGAGCTGTACCCCATGGGCCTATCCACGCATCGAGCCATTGTGTGATGTAGTATCCGTGATAACCGCCCAAATAGAGAAAAGTATCGTTGTAGCTGTACATGAAAAGGAATCCGAATAGCAGAGACAGAACAATGATCGATAGGGCACAACTGATGGTAAATCGTATCATGCGTGGATGAGCGACTTTCATCAATCGACGCCCCACCACGTAGAGCCAAAGGGCTACGATAAAAGACGAGATACCCATCCAGCGGTTTATCATGAGGTTTGACAGGTAGGCTCCGAATGCGCCGGTCCAGTTTTGTATCTCGTTACCGATGTCAGAAAGTTCTCCGACCGACAGGTTTTCGATTTTGCTTTGGTCAATACTCCCGGTGAAGAAGAATGAGATAAAGGAGATGACCATATAGATGGAAAAAATCACGAGGATAATTCCTGCGACAAAATTGACGCGTTCGTTTTTTAATATACTTTTGCGGTTCTCTTTTTCTGCAAGAGTCTCGTTGTTTATTCCTTCGGATTGGACGGTTTCTATTTTGTTCTCTTCAGGATCGGTAGGCATATTACAATAAAAATAGGCTGTTGAAATTCAGACACAAATGTAATGAAAAATCGTTATTCCCCGAAATCCTATGAGTTTTTCCAGAAATACGAGGTGAATAAAATAAGGACGGTAAATAATTCAAGACGACCTATAAGCATGATAACAGATAAAGTCCATTTCCCAATATCGGGAATAAAGGCATAATTCCCGGTAGGGCCTGTGGATCCGGCACCCGGACCGATATTACTCAGGCAAGAGAGTGTCGAACCGAATGCTTCCTCGATAGGTAATCCTAATGCCGACAGAACGACCGCTCCGGCAATAAGAACCATCACATATACGAGAATAAATGCCAATATTTTGGATACTACTTCGTGGGAAATCGCTTTTCCGTTCATGCGTACGGGCAATATGGCATTGGGGTGTATGGCCCGGTAGAATTCGTTTTTCGTGTTTTTGGCAAGTACCACCAGCCGGTCTATTTTGGCACCGCCGCAGGTCGAGCCGGCACAGGCTCCGAAAAACATGAGAAGGAGGAATATGGTCGTAAAGAAGGGGCCCCATGCTACATAATCGCCTACGGTGTATCCTGTACTGGTAATGACCGTCACGACTTGGAATATGGCTATTCGGAATGTCTCTTCAAGCGAACTGTTTTGTCCGGTTGCATATAATCCAATTACAACCAGAGCAGTGATACCTAAGGTTATGGACGTATACCATTTGGTCTCTTCACTATTCAAGAGTTTTTTGAAATCGCCGGTTACGGCCCGATATACCAAAGCAAAATTGATTCCTGCGACAAATGTGAATATCGTGATGACGTAGTCTATATAAGGCGAATTCCAATAACTTACGCTTGCCTGCTTGGTAGAGAATCCACCTGTCGCCATTGTGCTGAATGCGTGACAAATAGCATCGAATGGCTCCATAGGTCCCAACCAAAGCAGGAACCAAAGTATGGCTGTGAGCGATACATATACGCTCCATAGTTTTTTGGAAGTTTCGCCGATTTTTGGTTTCAACTTTTCGTGAGTTATACCCGTTACTTCCGAGTTGAAGAGGAAGAGTCCGCCTTGGTGGTTGAGCATGGGGAGTATGGCAATGGTCAACAGGATAATACCCATACCGCCGATTAATTGGGAGAAACTGCGCCAAAATAGAATCCCGTGGGGGAGTGTCTCGACATTTTCGATGACCGAAGCTCCGGTAGTGGTCAGTCCCGAGACGGTTTCAAAAAAAGCGTCGGTAATGTTTAATGGGTTGGGCATGAGGCAAAAGGGGAGCATGCCGAACAGGCTAAAAAATACCCATATCGAGGTAACGATCAAATAACTGTCCCGTTTTCCTACTTCGTTGCGGGAAGCCTTGAAAAGATAGAATAATATCCCTCCGGTAATGGCGGTTATCAATGCCGATTGCAAGAACGCGGGGGCATCGCCGTCGCCGTAAATGAGGGCGACGATATACGGAACGAGCATGAAAACAGATTCCATGCACAATAATATTCCGATGAATTTGAGTATGACACGAAAATTTATTTTGGGCATATACTCTTTTAATTGAATAACTTCTCTATTTTATGCAGTGCCGTATCCAAACAGAAGATGACAACATGGTCGTCGGGTTTTATCCATGTGTTTCCCGTTACGATCATACCGTGCCCGTCGCGGACCAATCCGCCTATGGTCAAGTCGGAAGGCAGTTTCAAGTCTTTTACGGGAGCTTTGGTGATTTTGGAGTTTTCTTTTGCCGTCAATTCCACGACTTCGGCATCGGACAGCGCGAGACATTTTGAGTTTGATGAGTCTGCATCGAGCAACAACTGGAAAATACGGCTGGCCGCCAGCAGTTTTTTGTTGATGATATTGCCGATATTCAGCCGTTCGGCGGTTGAGATGAATTGAATATTTTCCACCTCGGCAATCGTTTTCTTTACCCCCAGTTCTTTGGCGGTCAGGCAGGCCAGTATGTTGGTCTCGGAACTGTCGGTGAGAGCGATGAATGCGTCTATGTCGCGAATCCCTTCCTCTTTCAAGAGATCCACATTGCGTCCGTCACCTTGAATGATAATAGCATCGTGCATGTTCTCGGCCAGCTTGTAGCTTTTTTGCCTGTCGCTCTCGATGAGTTTTATCGTCATGTCGTCGGGGGCATAGCTCGAGATACGTATGGCAATGCGGCTTCCGCCCATGATCATCACTTTGTGGATTTTGGCTTCGGTTTCGCCCGAAAGCGATTGAATTTCTTGGATGTGGTTGGGAGTCGTGGTAAAATAGGCGATGTCGCCTATTTTTATTTCGTCGTTTCCTCTCGGTATGATTGTCTCGTGCATCCGTTTGATGGCCGCAATGTGGAATTGGCTGTCGGCTGTGGTGAGTTCATACAGTTTTTTGTTGAGAATCTTGGCATTGTCATGCAATTTTACGCTCAACACGATCAGCTCGCCGTTGCAGAGCTCGAACCAGTTGCGGGTCCATGTATGTTTTAATGCCGTTATAACCTCCTCGGCAGCCAGTTTTTCGGGGTAGATAAGTTCGTTTACCCCCAGACTTTCGAAAAAAGGCTCATTCTCGGGTAACAGATATTCATAGTTGTCAACTCTTGCCAGCGTTTTTTTGGCTCCCAATTTCGAGGCCATGGTACAAGCCATGATGTTGCGAGTCTCGAAAGGCATGACGGCGATGAAGAGGTCGGCGTGGTGAACTTCGGCCTGTTTCAAGGTCTTGAAGGCGGTCGGGTTTCCCACAATCGTCATCAAATTATAATTGGCATCGAGTTCCCGTAACTTTTCTTCGTCATTGTCGATCAAGATAATATCTTGTTCTTCTCGGGATAGGAGTTTTGCCAAATGTGTTCCCACCTCTCCGGCTCCGGCGATGATTATTTTCATAATTGTACCTTTTGTTTATCTGTTACCAATTCCCGATAATCGTCGAATAGATGCTATCTGTGTCTATGCCGCAAAGTCGATGCAATTCTTGAACCGTCCCTTGTGCGAAGAATTTGTCGGGAATACCCAATCTTTTTATGCGGGGAGAGTATCCGTTATCGGCCATAAATTCCAATACTGCACTACCGAATCCTCCGATTATACAGTTGTCTTCGATGGTAATGATGCGTTTGTATTTTTTAGCCGCTTCGTGAAGAATATCCTCGTCGATGGGCTTGACAAAAATCATGTCGTAGAGGGCGGCGCGTATTCCGGCTTCCCGGGCTCTTCGTATGGCTTTTTCGGCAGCGACTCCAACGGGCCCTACACTCAGTATCGCCACCTCTTCTCCATCACAGATTTTGCGTCCTTTGCCAATGGGGATTTCCTGCATGGGGCACTTCCAATCGACTTGACTGCCGTTCCCTCGGGGATAGCGAATGGCGAATGGGCCTCGGTTTCGCTGTTGGGCCGTGTACATGAGGTGTCGCAGATAGTGTTCGTTCATCGGAGCGGCGATAGTCATGTTGGGAATACAACGGAGGTAGCTTATATCGAATACGCCGTGGTGGGTCACACCATCTTCGCCTACCAGTCCGGCCCGGTCTATACAGAAGGTTACCGGCAGGTTTTGTATGGCCACGTCGTGTATCACTTCGTCGAAACCCCGTTGCAGGAAAGTTGAGTAGATGCTGCAAAACGGTTGCAGTCCCTCTTTGGCCAATCCGGCGGCGAAGGTGACGGCATGTTCCTCGGAGATACCTACGTCGAACGAGCGTTGGGGAAACCGTTCCATCATAAAGCAAGAGGAGCTGCCTGTGGGCATAGCCGGGGTGATGACGTTGATTTTTTCGTTTTTCTCGGCCAACTCCACTAATGTATGCCCGAATACATCTTGGAATTTAGGCGGTTTCTGGTCGTTTGTCGCCGTTATCCGGTCGCCGGTTACAGGGTTGAAACAGCCGGGGGCATGCCAAATGGTAGGCTCTTTTTCGGCCGGAGCATATCCTTTTCCTTTGATGGTGCGCAGGTGGATTATTTTGGGACCGGTCATATCCTTTATATCGTTCAATTTATTGACGATATTGATGACGTTGTGTCCGTCAATAGGCCCGAAATAGCGAATGTTCAATCCCTCGAATATATTTTGCTGCTTGGTGAGTAGTGCTTTTAAACTGTTGTTGAAGCGCAGAATCGCTCCTCGGTGGTCTTCACCTATGAGGTTGAATCGCCGTAGAGTGCGGTAGGCATCGTAACGTAGTTTGTTGTATCCTTTCGAAGTGGTGATATTGACCAGATATTCGTTCAATCCCCCCACGTTATGGTCGATGGCCATATCGTTATCGTTGAGTATGATGAGCAGGTTGTTGGGGCTGATTGAGGCATTGTTGAGTCCTTCGAAAGCCAAACCGCCGGCGATGGCGGCGTCGCCGATGACGGCAATGACCTTGCGCTCTTTCTCCTCGTGTTTGAGTTGTGTGGCGAGGGCCATACCCAAGGCGGCCGATATGGAGTTGGAGGCATGCCCGGCAATGAAGGCGTCGTATTCGCTCTCGGCCGGGTTGGGAAATCCGCTCAGCCCGTTCAGCTTGCGGCAGGTATCAAATTGCTCTCTCCGCCCGGTGAGTATCTTGTGTCCGTAGGCTTGATGCCCCACGTCCCACACGATGCGGTCGTAGGGGGTGTCGAATACGTAGTGCAACGCTACGGTCAATTCGACAGCGCCCATGCTCGACCCGAAGTGACCCGGATTGTGTGCCAGTGAGTCGATGAGGAATCGCCGTATCTCGGCACATACCTCGGGCAACTTCTCAACCGGCAGTTTACGCAAGTCGGCGGGGAGATTTATCTGTTTGAGTAGTTCTATGTTGTCAAGTTCCATTTTTGTTGTTGTTTCCATTATCACAGCCCTCTATTTACTTTTGCTTTCCTGTTTCCAGCGTTTATAAAGGGGTACAAATACGATGATTCCCGAAGCAATGATAGCAAACAAGACTTGCCCGTCGAACCCTCTTGCCCAAATCAACGTTACCGCACAAAAGAGCCATAGCAGCGCTATACACGAAATACGGAACACATTATATTTTCTCATATCGAATTTCAGGTTTTTTCAAAATGCCGATGTGACCTTCTAAGTCAACCTACAAATGTAGGCATTCTTTTGCAAGAAATGAAAAAATTATACCAAATTCACATTAAGATAAGGGGAATTGATGCAATGGGCGGATAGTCGAGAAGTTGAAAATTGTGTTTGTGTGGTTTTGGGTAGAGAGCATATAGTCCTTTGCAAGTTTGTTGAAAGGCATTTTCATTGTTCCCTGTTGTCAATCTTCGGGAGAATGCAAGAGGGATACATGAAAGAGAGGGGGGTGTCGATACTCAAATTCCATGAAGATGGACTTATAATCTGAAACTTGACTATCTTCATCTACAATAAAAAGAGCCCTATCATTATCCCGAAATGGAGTATGATAGGGTCCTTTTGTGTTTACACCTTTTAATCTGTAACTTTTTCGAATGCAGGGTTTGGTTTTGGCGCACCCGTTTTTATGATTGAGGAGTTACTCGATGTTTTTTCGTACGCGGGTGAGGTAGGCTTTCATTTTTTCGGAATCTTTTTGCTCGATAATTTCGAGGAGAGCCGAAAGTTGCTTTTGGATTTGCCGCACTTGGTCGGGGGTATTGGGGTTGAAGAGAATTTCGGTGAGCAGGAAATCATCTTCCGAGAGGAGTCCGCGGGCAATGTCCATGTGCTTTTTGAAGGTCGTACCGGGGGCATCTTGATGCTTCATGATCGAGGCGAATACCAATGTCGAGGTGAAAGGTATCGAAAGCGAGTAGGCGATGGTCTCGTCGTGCTCCTTGAACGAGTATTCAAAGATGTTCAATCGTAAACGTTGGTAAATGTCTTTAAAAAAGATTTTACCCATGTGGTCGCCTTCGGTGATGATGATGGTGTTTTGGGTACTTAAATCGCTCAGATTGGCAAATGTCGGCCCGAACATGGGGTGGGTCGATACGAAGGGGTGTCCCGCCCGGGCGTAAAACTCGGGCAGGCCGGTTTTTACCGAAGCTATATCCGAGAGTATGGTGTGGGAGGGCAGGTAGGGGAGTATAGCCTCGAATGCTTGGATCGTGTACTTCACGGTCGCGGCGTTGATAACCAGATCGGGGGCAAACTCCTGTATCTCTTCCGGCCGGGTCATGCGCAGGGTATTGAAAGCAAAACGAAGCCGATGAGGGTCTATGTCGTACAAGGCTACTTCGTGGTCGAAACTCAGCACGTCGGCAAAGAACGAACCCATTTTCCCAGCACCCAGAATTACTATTTTCATAAAAGATACCTCCCTATTTGTTGATAATCTCCATTTGTTGGTGAACCGACTCTTCGTGAATGGCCTGCATAACCTCTTTCATGAAATCGGCGCCCATGCCCAATTCTACGGCTTGTGCCATACGTTTTTGTAAAATTTCGTCATAGCGGGTGGTTTGCAATACGGGCATGCTGTGTTCTTTTTTGTATTGCCCTATTTCCCGGGACACGCGCATGCGCTTGGCCAACAGTTCGAGCAATTGGTTGTCGAGATTGTCTATTTGCTGCCGTAACTCCGAAAGGTTTTCGGTCGTTTGTGTTGTCTCGCGTATAACCAGCATGTTGAGGATATAGTTCAGTGCGTCGGGGGTGACTTGTTGGTTCTTGTCGCTCCATGCGCTGTCGGGATCGCAGTGCGACTCGACAATCAATCCGTCAAATCCCATGTCCATGGCCTGTTGGCACAGCGGGGCTACCAGTTCGCGTTTGCCGCCGATGTGGCTGGGGTCGCAGAATATCGGGAGTTCGGGAAGCCGGCGGCGCAACTCGATGGGGATATGCCATTGCGGCATGTTGCGGTAGAGTTGTTTATCGTAGCTGCTGAATCCTCGGTGAATTACGGCCAGTCGGTGCAGCCCGGCGTTATAGATGCGTTCGACGGCTCCTATCCAAAGTTCCAAATCGGGATTTACGGGATTCTTGATTAAGACGGGAATGTCCACGCCTTTCAAGGCGTTGGCAATCTCTTGTACGGCAAAAGGGTTGGCTGTCGTGCGTGCGCCTATCCATAAGATGTCGATGCCGTGTTTCAGCGCTTCGAATACATGATGCTCGTTGGCAACTTCGGTCGCCGTGTACATACCGGTCTCCTCTTTTACCCGTTTCAGCCATGCAAGGCCTTCGACACCGACTCCTTCGAATCCGCCCGGTTTAGTGCGGGGCTTCCATATACCGGCCCGGAATATTTTGATACCGCGTTCCGACAGGTCTTTTGCCGTGGCCATTACTTGCTCTTCGGTCTCGGCGCTGCAAGGGCCGGCTATGATGATGGGGCGTTTGGAGTCCACTCCGGGAAGTAAGATAGATTGTAAATCTTTCATGATGATATGTTTTTATGATTTAATTTTTTCGATACGTTGTAATGCTTCTTGCATTCGCTCTTCGGAAGCGCAGAGCGAGATGCGGATATAGCGGTTGCCCCGGCTGCCGAAAATGAATCCGGGTGTGATGAAGACGTGGGCATTGTACAATATTTCGTCGGCGAGCGACTCGGCATCTTTGGCCTCGTCGGGTATGCGTCCCCATACGAACAGTCCCACTTGCGACGGGTCGTAACTGCACCCGAGAACTTGCATGATTCTTTCGGCGATGTTGCGGCGGATACGATATACCCGGTTTACCTCGTCGTACCACTCTTTCCCGCAGGATAACGCTTGTATCGCTGCGGTTTGCAGCGGGCGGAACATACCGGAGTCGATATTGCTCTTTACACGCAATATCCATTCGACAAATTGCGGATTGGAAGCCAGCATACCGATACGCCACCCGGCCATGTTGTGCGATTTGCTCAACGAATTCATCTCGATGCAGATCTCTTTGGCTCCGGGAACGGAAAGGATACTGATGGGATTCTGGTTGAGGATAAAGCTATATGGGTTGTCATTGACGATGATGATGTGGTGACGTTTCCCGAAATCGACCAACTTGGCAAACAACTCCATGGAGGCGTTGGCTCCGGTGGGCATGTTGGGATAGTTCACCCACATCAGTTTTATGCGGTCGAGCGGCAAGGTTTCCAGTTGCTCGAAATCGGGTTGCCACCCGTTGTTCTCGTCGAGGTCGTAGGTGAAAATTTCGGCTTCGGCCAGCCGGCTTACCGAGCTGTATGTGGGATACCCCGGATTGGGCACCAACACCCCGTCGCCGGCGTTGAGGAAAGCGAGGCTGATGTGGAGTATTCCCTCTTTCGAGCCGATGAGGGGTTGTATCTCCTTTTGCGGGTCGAGGGTCACGCCGTACCAACGGGCATACCAGTCGGCAAAAGCACGGCGCAGTTCGGGTATTCCCACATAAGGTTGGTAGCTATGCACGTCGGGGCGGTGACTCTCCCGGCACAGCGCTTCGATGGTTTCGGCATGGGGAGGTCTGTCGGGACCGCCTATTCCCAAACTGATGATGTCTAACCCGCGGGAGTTTAGTTCGGCTATCTCTCTTAGTTTTTTCGAGAAATAGTATTCGCTCACGTTGTTGACCCGGTTGGCGGGTTTTATATCAAAGGGGTTTGTTAAATTCTGCATATTCTCCGAGTATTTTAAAATCTTTGGTTAATGGTCTTATAGCTTCAAGCGATTGTTTGTATCGTGTGAAATTGTCGAATGTGAGGTCTATGTAGAAGCGATACTCCCATTCACGCCCGATGATGGGCATCGATTGAATTTTCGACAGGTTTATATCATAAAAAGAGAGTATCGTGAGGACTTTCGACAGGCTGCCTTGCGTGTGGGGCAGGCTGAAAACGAGCGACGATTTGTTGATATGTTTGCCGGCCGTGAGTATTTCGCTGTAAAACGGGTCGGCAAGAATCAGGAATCGGGTGAAATTTCGTTTGTTGGTCTCGATACCTTCGGCCAGCACGTTCATGTGATAAATTTCGGCGGCCAGTTTCCCGCAAATGGCGGCATGTCCCGAGAGACGGTTTTGCGAGATCTCCTGTGCGCTGCCTGCCGTATCGTCTTTTTCCACGACTTTCATTTTGGGGTGAGCCTGCAAAAACTCGCCGCATTGCATCAGCGCCATGGGGTGGGAGTTTACTTCGAGAATATCGTCGATCGTTTCACCCGGCAGGGCTGCCAAGACATGGGAGATGCGTAATTTGTATTCACCGATGATGCTCAGTTCGCTTTTGCGCAACAGTTCGTGATTTTGCAGCAGACTGCCGGCGATTGTGTTTTCGATAGCGATAATGCCCAGTAGGGAGCGGTCGTCGTTCATGCGGGCGAACATCTCGGGGAATGTCGTGCAAGGTACGGTCTCTATCTCCTCCTCTCCGAAATAGGCTCTTGCGGCAGCTTCGTGGTAACAGCCGGCGATGCCTTGTATGGTTACTTTTTTGTTCATGAGTCTTGATAATAAAAAATCCCGTTCAACCGGAACGGGATTTTATATAACGTTTTCTTCAATCTAATTCACATTGTTTTTTTGCATAAAACCCCGTTTCTATTTTTGTCCAAAATAAAAATAAAAGTAAAAGTAGTATGCAAAATCAAAATTCTTCATTGTGTATCAAAAATGAGTTTGATGTTGCAAATGTAATGAAATCATTTTTGAATCCAAACAAAAAGCTATTTATTTTTAAATAAAACGAGATTTTTTTTAGTCTTGTCTATTGAATGGCTGTGGTCGGTCATGGTTTCGGAGGTGAGGAACATGAAAAAATCGGGGGATTGGCGATAACTACGAAAATTTTGTGTATCTTTGAAGGTCAATTAAATGTATGCTTTATGGGAGATTCGGAATCAACACTTTTCTCGGTGATAAGCAAAACCTTTTGCAGGGCGGTGGAAAAGGCCCGTGCAGAGGAGATGTCGCTGACCGATATGTATGTGCAGGTGAAATATGACGAACAACTGTTTTCTGTATTCGACGATACGGAAAACGTATTGGCACAAGCGACAATAGAAGAGTTGGAAGAATGGCACGGAGCTAACGACGATGAAAATTCGAATGAGGCTTTGATCGTTCTTTTGAAAAAAGTGTTGGCACAGGAATCGGTAGATAAGGCTCTGCATTCATTAGATATAATCCCTCCCTTCTCGGTCGTGCTGGTGGACGGTGCGATGGAGCCGGTCGCCGATTTGGTAACGCTCGACGACGAGAATGTTTATCTGCACGATGACTTTTGGGAAAAGATGGATAAGGAACTCGACGATTTCTTTGAAGAGTTGATGTCCGATACAAAATGACTTTTCTCTTGGTCAAGTCCTCTATTTCGCGCGAGGAATAATCTTTTTAGCCACAACGTAGGAAGAAAAAATTAATAATAATTTGATTATCGAAAGATAAGCACTAATTTTGCGCTCTCAAAATTTGCACGCTTTTTGTGGAGAATAAAGAGTAGAATTAGTGAGTTTAATTTAATAAAATCATAAGAATGAACGTTTCACATCAAAACACCGACAACCTGAACGCTGTGATTTCGATCGAAATTTCGAAAGACGATTATCAGGACAAAGTTAACAAATCTCTTCGCGCTTATGGCCAAAAAGCCAATATCCCCGGTTTCAGAAAAGGGAAAGTGCCTTTCAGCATACTTATGAAGATGTTTGGAAAATCGGTTCGAGTAGAGGAGATCAATCGATTGGTTTCGGAATCGCTTTACAACTATATCCGCGACAGTAAACTCAATATTTTGGGAGAGCCGATGACGGCCGAAGACATGTCGGTCGATTTGGACACACAAGAGGATTTTACCTTCCGTTTCGATGTGGCTTTGGCTCCCGAGTTGGATGTGAAAATCGACAAAAAGATAAAAGTACCCTATTATACCATCACGGTTGACGACGAAATGGTAAAACGTCAAAACGAGTCATTCCTGTCCCGTTTCGGCAAACAGGTTTCGGTAGATGAATCGACCGACGAGAGAGACCTTATCAAGGGATCGATGGTAGAAATGGAGAAAAAGGGCGTTCCCGTAGAAGGAGGTATTACCGTCGAGAGTACGATCGTTTCGCCCGCTTATTTCAAAAACGATAAGGAGAAAGCCAAATTTGCCGGTGTGAAAA
The DNA here is from genome assembly GCA_944320995.1 of uncultured Barnesiella sp. Taxonomy (GTDB): domain Bacteria; phylum Bacteroidota; class Bacteroidia; order Bacteroidales; family Barnesiellaceae; genus Barnesiella. Next base: position 39,154 of record CALUJQ010000003.1, read on the forward strand.
AAGGCGATAAAGTGATGTTCAACCCCTCGAAAAGCTGCGATGCCTCGGTGGCTGAGTTGGCTTCCATGCTGAATATCGACAAAGAAAAAGCTGCCACAGTGACATCGAATTTCGAGATGACAGTGACAGATATTACACACTTGCAACCGGCCGAATTGAATCAAGAGTTGTTTGATAACGTATTCGGTAAAGATACGGTAAAAACCGAGGAGGAATATTTCGCCAAATTGCGCGAAATGATTGCCCGACAATTGCTCCCCGAGAGTGACTACAAATTCTCGATCGACGCCCGTGCCGCCATCGAAAAAGCCGTAGGCGAGTTCGACCTGCCCGCCGCATTCTTGAAACGTTGGTTGCTGGCTACCGACAAGAACCGTAATGCCGAGACCATCGATGCCGATTTTGAAAAGATGGTCCCCGACTTGAAATGGCAGTTGATTAAGGAACAAATCGTAAAACAATTCGATATTCATGTCGATGACACCGATTTGCTGAATTTGGCAAAACATGTAGCCGCCAGTCAATTTGCACAATATGGCATGACCGGAGTCCCCGACGATGTCCTCGAGCGCTATGCCAAGGAGATGCTGTCGAGCAAAGAGAGCCGCTCGCGCTTGATCGACCAAGCTACGGAGCAAAAGATTCAGACAGCTATTAAAGAATCGGTAACTCTCACGGCCAAAGAGGTGACTATGGAGAAATTCCAAAAGATGTTTGAACCGGCCAAATAATCGGAATCAGATATAAAAACATATCCGAAAGCCCCGGAAACACACCGTTCCCGGGGCTTTTCATTTTTGGGGACACATGAAGGGGAAGGCCTCCGTTCCTGCCCTGTGAAGAACGATATATTATTTTTTGTGAAAGATATTCGTAAAAAAACGGCTCAATGGAATTTTATTTGGGGTATAATTGTTTTTATTTATATCTTTGACTGAAAATAAAGTTTTGAAAACTATTAAAATGTAATATAATTATGACTAACGATTTTAGAAATTATGCGGTAAAGCATTTGGGTATGAATGGTCTTGCTCTTGACCAGTATGCACAGTTTACCAGTAGTTATCTCTCGCCCTCCATTATGGAAGAGCGACAACTGAATGTCACCCAAATGGACGTTTTCTCGCGATTGATGATGGACCGCATAATCTTTTTGGGAACTCCTATCGACGATTATACGTCGAATGTGATAGAGGCACAACTGCTCTATCTCGATTCGGCCGATCCCGGGAAAGACATCTCTATCTATTTCAACACACCGGGAGGATCGGTTTATGCCGGATTGGGAATTTACGACACCATGCAGTTCATCAGCAGCGATATATCTACCATTTGCACCGGTATGGCTGCCTCGATGGGTGCCGTGCTTTTGGTCGCCGGTACCAAGGGCAAGCGATTTGCCTTGAAACACTCGCGGGTGATGATACACCAGCCGATGGGTGGAGCGCAGGGACAAGCCTCGGATATCGAGATTACGGCCCGGGAAATCCAGAAATTGAAAAAAGAACTCTATACCATTATCGCCGAACACTCGGGTAATCCGTATGAACGGGTGGAAAAAGACTCCGACCGGGATTATTGGATGACCGCCCTCGAAGCCAAGGAGTATGGCATGATCGATGAGGTATTGGTGAAATCGAAGAAAATGATTTAAGAGATGGCAAAAGGCGAAAAGTGTAGTTTTTGCGGAAGGGGCGAGAACGAGGTGCGGCTGTTGATGCCGGGCCGCGACGGCTGTATTTGTGACGAATGTGCCGAACAAGCTTACCTCCTTTCCGAGGAATATTTGCATAAGAAGCGTAAAAAGAACTCCAAATGGGCCGTCTCCCGGGAAGATTTGCCTAAACCGGACGAGATAAAAAATTTTCTCGACCAGTATGTCATCGGGCAAGACGACGCCAAACGCTATTTGGCTGTCTCGGTCTATAACCATTACAAGCGGGTTTTGCAAGTAGCCGACAACAACGACGATGTAGAAATCGAGAAGTCGAATATCATCATGGTGGGGCCCACCGGAACCGGGAAAACATTGTTGGCAAAAACGATAGCCCGTCTGCTGAAAGTCCCCTTTACGATAGTCGATGCCACGGTCTTGACCGAAGCCGGTTATGTGGGCGAGGATATAGAGAGCATTCTCACCCGCTTGCTGCAAGTGGCCGATTATGATGTCGAAGCGGCCGAACGGGGTATCGTGTTTATCGATGAGATAGACAAGATCGCCCGCAAGAGCGACAACCCCTCGATTACGCGCGACGTGAGCGGCGAAGGGGTTCAGCAGGGGCTGTTGAAACTGTTGGAAGGCTCTATCGTGAATGTGCCTCCACAAGGTGGCCGCAAGCACCCTGAGCAGAAAATGATCCCGGTCAATACAAAAAATATTTTGTATATTTGTGGAGGAGCGTTCGACGGCATAGAGCGCAAGATAGCCATGCGTTTGAACACGCATGTCGTCGGTTATAACGGAGGCGGCAGCAATAGCCGTGTCGATCGCGAGAATCTGTTGCAATACATCGCGCCGCAAGATTTGAAATCGTTCGGGCTCATTCCCGAGATCATAGGACGGTTGCCAATTCTCACCTATTTGCAGCCGTTGGACAAAGAGGCCTTGCGACGAATATTGGTAGAACCCAAAAACTCGATTGTCAAGCAATATATCAAACTCTTCGAAATGGACGGTGTAAAACTGGTATTCGATGACGATGTGCTTGATTATGTGGTCGATAAGGCCATCGAGTTTAAGTTGGGGGCCCGTGGTCTTCGCTCTATTGTCGAGACCATCATGATGGACGCCATGTATGAAACGCCCTCTTCATCAAGGAAGAAACTGCATATTACACGCAACTATGCAGAAAAGAAGTTGGAAAAAACGAATCTGTTGGCCGTATAAAAAACAGGAGGAAAAAATTTGGTAAATAGGTAGAGTTGTTTATAAATTTGTTAGACCGATCCAATATCGGCAAATATACATAACGAGAAAGAGTATAGTCGTATGGCAAAAGAAGTGAATTTGACTGAGGAACTGAAAAAGAATTTCGGATTCGATACATTTAAGGGAAATCAGGAAGCGATTATCAGAAACTTGCTCGCCGGCAAAGACACCTTTGTACTGATGCCCACCGGAGGGGGTAAATCGCTTTGTTATCAACTGCCGTCCTTGATTCTCGACGGGACGGCCATCGTGATTTCGCCCTTGATTGCATTGATGAAGAATCAGGTCGATGCCATGCGGAATTTCAGCGCCGAAGACGGTGTGGCTCATTTCATCAACTCCTCCTTGAATAAAGCCGCGATAGATCAGGTGAAAGCCGATATATTGTCGGGGAAAACCAAATTGCTGTATGTCGCTCCCGAGTCTTTGACAAAGGAAGAGAATATCGATTTTCTCAGGCAGGTAAATGTCTCGTTTTATGCGGTTGACGAGGCGCATTGTATTTCGGAATGGGGGCACGATTTCCGCCCGGAATACAGACGCATACGACCCATTATCAACGAGATAGGCGTGCGACCGGTTATCGCGCTCACCGCAACGGCGACCCCCAAGGTGCAGCACGATATTCAGAAAAATTTAGGCATGTCCGATGCCTCGGTATTCAAATCGTCGTTCAACCGTCCCAATCTCTACTACGAAGTCCGTCCAAAAACGGCGAATATCGATAAAGATATTATCAAATATATCAAGTCGCAGGAGGGAAAGTCGGGGATTATCTACTGTTTGAGCCGGAAGAAAGTCGAAGAACTGGCCGAATTGTTACAGGTGAACGGGATACGGGCGTTGCCCTATCATGCCGGTATGGATTCGACCACCCGTACTCAAAACCAAGATGCGTTCCTGTTGGAGAAGATAGACGTTATCGTCGCCACGATTGCTTTTGGTATGGGAATAGACAAACCCGATGTGCGGTATGTCATACATTACGACATACCCAAGAGTCTGGAAGGTTACTATCAAGAGACGGGACGCGCCGGTCGAGATGGAGGAGAAGGCCAATGTATAACTTTTTATATCAATAAAGATTTACAGAAACTCGAAAAATTCATGCAGGGGAAACCTATCGCCGAGCAAGAGATAGGCAAACAGTTGCTGTTGGAAACCGCCGCTTATGCCGAATCGTCGCTCTGCCGCCGTAAGATTCTACTGCACTATTTCGGCGAGGAGTATGAAGAAGATAATTGTGGAAATTGCGATAATTGCCTAAATCCTAAAAAACAAGTGGAAGCAAAAGATCAACTTTGTGCGGTGCTTGAAACCATTATTGCACTGAAAGAGAAATTCAAAGCCGAATATGTTATCGATGTCCTGTTAGGAAAAGAGACCAGCCAAGTACTCTCTTATCAACACGAGGATTTGGAAGTTTTTGGCAGCGGGCAGGGAGATGACGAGCGTACGTGGAACGCTGTTATCCGTCAGGCATTGATAGCTGGCTATATAGATAAGGATATTGAAAATTACGGCCTGTTGAAGGTAACCAAAGCCGGACACGCATTCCTGAAAAACCCCGTGTCGTTCAAAATCGTGAAAGATGTCGATTTTGAAGACATAGAGGAAGAAGTACCCATGAAAGGTGGGGCCTCGTGTGCGGTCGATCCCGAATTGTATTCGATATTGAAAGACCTTCGCAAGAAAATCGCCAAGCGGTTGGAACTCCCGCCGTATGTGATTTTCCAAGACCCCTCCCTCGAAGCCATGGCGACAACCTATCCCATCACCCTCGAAGAGTTGCAAAATATCCCGGGAGTGGGCGCCGGTAAAGCCAAACGTTACGGCGAAGAGTTTGTAAAGGTCATCAAAGCTCATGTGGAGGAGAATGAAATCGAGCGTCCCGAAGATTTAAGGGTGCGCACGGTTGCCAATAAATCGAAACTGAAAGTCTCTATCATACAAGCCATCGACCGTAAAATCGCCCTCGACGAACTGGCCGAATCGAAAGGCTTGGAATTCGGGGAGTTGCTCGATGAGATAGAGGCGATTGTCTATTCGGGTACCAAGATTAACATCGACTATTTCCTCCATGAAATCATGGACGACGAGCATATCGACGACATTTTCGAATACTTCAAGGAGAGCGAGAGCGACAGCCTCGAAGATGCCATCGAAGAGTTCGGCATGGAATACAGCGAAGAGGAGATACGTCTCATACGCATCAAGTTCCTCTCCGAGATGGGGAATTAAGCGGCGTTCGAACGGTAAAATCAGAATAGCAAAAAGAGACCAGCCATTGACAATTCGCAGTCAATGGCTGGTCTCTTTTTGAGTATATGCAGTGTTGCCAGAAAGTGTATTCCGTGATAACGTTGTTGAATGCTCCGTAATGTGCCATTGAGGCAATATTCGTCAAGAATGGCTCATGCTTGAGCGGCTCACGGTCCTCGATACCGGTATATTTGTCCAAAGTTTGTTTGATAAATAAGGGAAGAGGCGGTATATCGAGCCGGATCGTTTTTTTATTGCTGAGACTTTAATGTTAAAAAAAATTTGAATAGTTTATGTTAAACTTAGGTTATGTTGTAAGTTTTTACTTATTTTGCAGCCATAATAATTTTAAAAAGAATATATTTCAAAATTTATATACAATAACTATTAAAATTGATTAAATGAGAAAAATTCTTTTATTGACACTTGTCAGTGTCGCCTTCGTGTTTAGCAGTGAAGATGTGTGTGCCCGTTCTTGGCGAATCAATTCGAGTACCGAGGCCAAAGCCGATTTTACCAGTTTGAGTGATGCGTTAAAAAGTTTGGAGGTTTTCAACGGAGATACGCTTTATCTGGATGCGGGCTGCTTTGTTTCGGGCTGTAGCATAACTAAATCGGTTACCATTATTGGTACGGGATTCAACCTTGCCGGCTCACCTGTCAAAGAGGCTGTCATAGGCAGTACATTGACGATGAAAACAGCCGATGTAAAAGTGGAGGGCTGCGTTATTAATGGTGGTGTTTCGCTTGAAGATGAGGCAAAAAATGTAACCTTTGAAAGGTGTCGAATCTTAGGAAGTGTTTATTCTCTTCGTACTGCTACTATTAAAGAAGGCCCAATTAAAATTCTTTCGTGTTTTATAGGAGGAGGTATATCTCAATATTTTACAGGTAATAATTTTGTTATATCGAATAATATTATTCGAGGGAAGTTGTCTAATTTAAATTCGGCAACAATTACCAATAATGTCATTGTATATGATGGCGATGACTCCAAAACCGACTATGCTTTAGTGAATATTACAAACAGTAACATTAGCAACAATATCATTATCAATACCAATACGAAATACTCGGTCAATACGGACCAGACCGTTTTTTATTACAAAAACAATACCATACAGGACACCACTCCGGAATATAACAATTCTATTGTACGCAATGTATTGAGTACGGCAGCGGAATATGCTTTCCCCAACTATCCGGACAATAAATTTATCGGCGCCGCATTGGAAGATGTTTTTGTAATGGAGGGCGGTATAGATGCCATATATGAACTTAAAGAAGGAAGTCCTGCATTGGGCTATGGAACGAATGGGTATGATTGTGGAATTTTCAGCGGGCCATATCCTTTTGTACTTTCCGGACGCCCGAGACTTGTCCCGTACATCTATGAGGCGACTATCCCCAACCAGTCAACCGATGGCAAATTGAATATCACACTTAAAATAAAGAGCCAAAATGAATAATACATTACGAGCCCCGATGCGGAAGATACGGAGGTGGATAATGTGTTTGAGTTTTATGTGGGCGACTCTCTTGCAGGCGCAGAACCGCATAGAATATTTTTGGAATACAGATCCGGGTATAGGTCGGGGTAATATTTTGATTGGGAATAACGAAACATTTACTGCCGAAATCCCGACAAATGATTTGCCGATAGGCGTCAATCTTTTAGGTATTCGGGCATTAGAGGGGGAATATGCCTCCCCGACATTGCTCAGAATGGTATTTAATGCCCTGCCATTTGGGGAAAATAATACGAAGCTCGAATACTTTTGGGACGAAGATCCCGGTATAGGCAGTGCAACTCCATATCCCATTGCATTGGGGAACGCCACGACGGTTTTAAATATGTCGCTTGTTACCAGTGATATACCGGCGGGCATACATACCCTTGGACTCCGTTTAGGCTATGGCAACCAATGGACTCCTACGGTACATAATCTGGTGGCCGTACTCCCTCAAAACGAGTCCGTTGATCGTATAGAATATTTTTGGGACGAAGATCCCGGTATAGGACAGGCCATACCCTATGCGGTTGAAACCGATGAAGAAACCGTATTGGTGAATATGTCGATCTTGACCGATACGCTATCGGGTGGTATTCACTTATTAGGTATGCGTATCGGGAATGGCGTGAGTTGGTCGCAGACTTATACCCAACTTGTAGGTATAGCCCCGAATGGCGGAGCTATCGATGCTGTGGAGTATTTCTGGGACGAAGATCCCGGACTTGGGCAAGCGACGCGTTATCCTTTATCCGATGCCGGGAGTGAAGCAACTGTATCCTTGTCGGTAATGACCGAAGGATTGAGCCGTGGTGTGCATGTGCTCGGAATACGTTCCCACAGTGTCGGGTGGTCAACGACCTTGCGTAAAGCCGTAGTTGTGGGAGCAGAAGGAAATCCTATTGAAGTGGTAGAATATTTCTGGGACGAAGATCCCGGATATGGGAACGCTACTCCATTAAACTTTGTAGCAGGAGAAGTCGCTATAGTCCAAGAAGAGATACCGGTCCCGGAAGATTATGGCTCCCATGTATTGGTTATCAGGGCAAAATCGGGCGGTATATGGGGCTCGTCGTTGGTACAGAACATCTGTGTAAACGCCACTCCCGATTTTACGCTTGCCAAGGATACCGTATGCTGCGGTGAAGAGATAGCCATTATAAACTTGACCACCGGCGCTACGGACGAGACCGTGTATGAATGGGATATGGACGGTGACGGCGAACCTGATATGGTCGGAGGCGAAGATCTGACATATACCTACGATGAAGCCGGAGAGTATATGGTTACGCTATCCGTTAAAACCGTTGGAGAGTGTGAAGCTACCTGCTCCAAACCGATTGTTGTATTGGGAACTTCGGCTCCGTCGGTATCACTGAGTGCATCATCGCAAGAGGGTTGCGACGGCGATACCATTTGCTTTGTGGCGAAAGCGCTTGACGCAGGTCTCAATCCCGAGTTTGAATGGTTGATAAACGGAGAGCCTGTGGCTTATGGGGAAAGCGATACGTTGCAGACGAATACGTTGACAGATGGGGCACAAGTACAAGTCCGGGTATATTCGTCCAATCCTTGCAGCGAGGTTGATGTAGCAGAATCGGCCATTCTTACGATAAATGTGAAACCTCTGCCGGAGGTTACAATAGAACCGTATTTCCCCGTATATACCACAGAAAGCGCATTTGTGCTGGATGGCGGATACCCGGAAGGAGGTACTTACTATATAGATGGAGAGGAAGCTACCTATTTTGATCCGCAAGAGCGAGGCCCGGGCATTTACTTGATTACGTATTGTTATGAGGCACCATCGGGATGTCGGAATATGGCAACACAGCGTATGGAGGTCCGTGAGGCAAACGAACATTCATTGCAGAAAGGTGATGTCAACAAAGATGAAAAAGTAGATACTTTGGACATACAGTGTGCGATAGATTTGATTTATGAACATATCTCACCAACATGGAACAAAACCACCGCCGATATAAATGAAGATGATGACATCGATGTGAGAGATGTGGTAGGTATCGTCGGAATTATTCTTGGCGATGACGATGTTGAAAGTCCTACCGATACTCAATATGCAGAAAACAGTCTCATGGTTAAAGATGCTTTTGTCTCCATAGGGGCCAGTACCGCAGATCTAACTTTTGAGCTGAATAATAAAGATGTTGTGAGTGGAGTACAATTTGACATACTACTTCCGGAAGGCGTCGATTTAGAGTCTTGCACCGAAGGATTGACGGTAGGTAAAAAATTAAATGCCACGAATAATGTCTATACGTGTTTGGCATATTCCGAGGATTTGGAGTCGCTGAGTGGACGGTTTGAAGTAAAAGCCACGTTGCCGATAAATCTTCTTGAAGGGGTTTATGATTTGATACCTGAGAATTGTATTATGTCTGGACCTGATATGAGTGAGTTGAATCATCAGGTAAAGGGCGGTAAACTTTGTGTAGGTATTGATTCAGAAATAGAAAACCCCTTTGATGAAGGAATAACTATACAAGTAGGCCAAAGAGGGTTGAACGTCCTACATGCAGTAAATGGAACACTTGCAATAACAGATATGCTTGGCCGTTTTCTGTTGGCCACAGAAATTGATAGTGATGCACAATTTGTTCCTTTATCTGGGTTGGTAGCCGGTGCTTATGTAGCAGAAGTGCGTGTCGGAGAAAAAATGGTGAGACTTAAATTTATTTGGAAATAATAAATATGGAGTTTCATTATTTACAGGTTAAGCCTTTACTTTATAGCTATTGCAATGTTCTTTAAGGGGGCTTTGACCTCACGCTAATACTCAAAATAGGACGGGAAGTATCACAAGGATACTTCCCGTCTTTTGTAAAACAGAGTATTGACTTGACTCTCTAATGAATGCATGTTTAATTTATGCATGGGGGCTTCAATCATCTTGATGATTGGCTCATAAATAATCTCAAAAAACTTTTTCTTGGAAGCGGAAGCTTGCAAAAAAATGATTATCTTTGCATGCAATAAAATTCTAATGTACTCCATTATGTCATTTGTTGCAGAAAAAGTGGTGATGGACGGATTAACCTTCGACGATGTTTTGTTAATCCCCGCTTACTCCGAAGTCCTTCCTCGTAATGTCGAATTATCGACGCAGTTTTCACGCAATATCCGATTGAATATCCCCTTAGTTTCGGCCGCCATGGATACGGTAACCGAGGCGCAGTTGGCTATTGCCATTGCCCGGGAGGGGGGTATCGGAGTCATTCATAAAAACATGAGCATCGAGGCCCAAGCCAAGCAGGTTCATGCCGTGAAACGTGCCGAAAACGGCATGATTTACGACCCGGTGACAATACAGTGCGGTTCTACCGTGCGCGAGGCCTTGGCGATGATGAGCGAATATCACATCGGCGGCATTCCGGTAGTCGATTCTAAAAATCTTTTGGTCGGTATCGTTACCAACCGGGATTTGCGCTTTGAGCGTGATTTGGACAGGTTGATCGACGAGGTTATGACCAAGGACAATCTGGTCACGACATCGCAGTCAACCGATTTGCAACAAGCTGCCGATATTCTTCAGCGGCATAAAATAGAGAAACTGCCGGTGATCGACAAAGAGGGCCATCTGGTAGGGCTGGTCACGTATAAGGATATTACGAAGGCCAAAGACAAACCGTTTGCCTGCAAAGACAAATTGGGCCGCTTGCGGGTGGCTGCCGGGGTAGGAGTTACCTCCGATTCGATGACCCGGGTCGATGCGTTGGTCGAAGCCGGGGTCGATGCGATTGTCATCGATACCGCACATGGGCACTCCAAAGGCGTAATAGGGGTGTTGAAAGAGATAAAAGCCAAATATCCCCATATCGATGTGGTCGTAGGAAATATTGCGACAGGCGAGGCCGCCAAATTCTTGGTCGATGCCGGAGCCGACGGTGTGAAAGTGGGTATCGGTCCGGGCTCTATCTGTACGACCCGGGTGATTGCCGGTGTGGGAGTCCCCCAATTGTCGGCCGTTTACGATGTGGCAAAGGCTTTGAAGGGTACGGGTGTACCTTTGATTGCCGACGGAGGAATACGATACTCGGGCGATATTGTCAAAGCGTTGGCTGCCGGAGCCTATTCGGTTATGCTGGGAGGAGTGTTGGCCGGAGTAGAAGAGTCGCCGGGAGAGACCATTATATTCAATGGCCGGAAGTATAAATCATATCGGGGCATGGGTTCGCTCGAAGCGATGGAAAAGGGTTCGAAAGACCGCTATTTCCAAGCCAATGAGACCGATACGAAGAAACTCGTACCCGAGGGCATCGCCGCACGAGTACCGTTCAAAGGTTCGCTGTACGAAGTCGTTTACCAAATGGTAGGAGGGTTGCGTGCCGGAATGGGATATTGCGGAGCCAAAGACATCATAGCGTTGCATGATGCCAAATTTACCCGTATAACCAATGCCGGAGTTGCCGAAAGCCACCCCCACGATGTGACCATAACCAGCGAAGCTCCCAATTACAGCCGGGGATAGTTTCGCTGCGTAAAAGATTTTGAGGAATGATACACTATTTTGGCGAATGTGATATAATTTTTTTATATTTGGGTCGTTAAAATAGTGTATTATTTTTTTGATAACACGGGGACTGTCAAGTCTCCATAAAAACACAACACATAACACAATGAAAAACAAATGGCTCATAACGGCTTTGCTTGCCGGTAATTCTTGGTTTTGGGTATTGGCTGCCGATGCCGACCCGGTTATCATGAGGGTGAATAACAAGGATATTCACAAATCGGAATTTGAATATATTTATAACAAGAACAGCCAGCAACAAATCGATCATAAGTCGCTCGACGAATATGTGACGCTATTTAAAAACTATAAGCTGAAAGTCGCCGAGGCCGAGTCCTTGGGAATCGATACGACAGAGGCCTTTAAAAACGAATTGGCCGGGTATAGAGATGAGTTGGCCAAACCTTATTTGGTAGATGCTTCGGTCGATGACCGTTTGGCCGAGGAGGCTTATGAACGCATGAAAGAAGATGTGGAGGTAAGCCATATCCTTGTAGGTTTGCGCGCTCGTACCGCTGCAGATAAGGCCGAAGCTAAGAAAAAAGCCGAGTCGATATTGAGCCGTATCAAAGCGGGTGAGGATTTTGGCGCGTTGGCCGAAGAGTATAGCGAGGACGGGTCGAAACAAAATAAAGGCTATTTGGGTTTTATTCGAGGAGGTCGCACGGTTTATCCTTTTGAAAAAGCCGCATTTGCATTGCAACCCGGTGAAGTGTCCGATGTCGTGGAGACACAATTTGGATACCACATCATCAAGGTACATAGCCGCCGACCCAATCCGGGCGAATTCTTGTTTTCGCATATCATGATATTGGTGCCTCGTGATGCGTCGGACGAAGTGAAAGCCCAAAAAGAGGCCGAGGCTCGCGCCATTTATGAAGAGTTGAAAGCCGGTGCCGATTTTGCAACAGTGGCCAAAGAACGCTCCGAAGATAAAAGTACGGCCGTGCGTGGCGGGGAGTTGCCGTGGGTGAGCAGCGGACAATTCGTGAAAGAATTTGAAGATGCAGCTTTCGCCCTTAAAAATAAAGGCGATATTACCGAACCGGTTTTGTCGCCCTATGGCTGGCACATCATTAAATTGATGGATAAACGAGACATCAAACCGTTTGAACAGATGCGTTCGGAGATTACGCGAATGATGTCCCGCGACGAGAGAGGTGGCATGGCCCGTGCCGCAATGGTCGCTAAGCTGAAAACCGATTATAATTTCTCCTTGGCCGAGGCCCAACAAGAGAAACTGGTAAGTTTGGCGGAAGAATCGGGTAAAGTCGATTCCTCTTATATCGCAGCTATCCGCGACGACCAGAGCGAACTATTCTCGTTTAAGGATCATACCTATACGGTGGCCGATTTTGCCGCTATCTTATCCAAAGGCCGCGATGTGACCGCTAACGCTCCCGAATATATCGCAGCGATGATAGAGCGCATGTCCGATAACGAGATATTGAATTTCGAGAAAAGTTGTTTGGAAGATAAATATCCCGATTTTCGTAACCTCATGAACGAATATCGCGACGGTATGTTGCTCTTCGAAGTAAGCAATCGCGAGGTGTGGGAAAAAGCCTCGAAAGATACCGAAGGGTTGCAGAAATATTTCAAGAAGAACAAGAAAAAATACAAATGGGATAAACCCCACTATAAAGGATTTTTGATTCGGTGCAGCGACGATACCACAGCGACAGCAGTAAAGAAGCGCTTGAAAAAACTCGATGCCGACTCGGTAATTGTCGTATTGAATCGCGAGTTCAATACCGACTCGTTGACACGAGTGAAAGTAGAGCGAGGCCTGTTTGTCGAAGGCGAGAATGCAAAGATCGACGAATTGGTGTTCAAAGGCCCGCTTGTGAAAGTCGATGAGGACTTCCCGGTCGTATTTGTCTCGGGAAAATTGTTGAAGAAGATGCCCGAGTCTTATACCGACGTGAGGGGACAAGTAACCGCCGATTACCAAACCTATCTCGAAAAAGTCTGGGTCGAGAACCTCAACAAGAAATATCCGGTAGAAATAAATGAAGATGTTCTAAAAACCGTTAATAAGCAGTAGCGGGTTATGAATTAGTCGTAATTTAGCGGAGATTTAACCATGCAGAAGATATAATGTATAAACTATCGATAATAGTACTGTCTGTAACACTTTCGGCATGCCTTTTCGTGGCATGCCGAAGTGGGTTACAGGGCGATGAAAATTCGTTGGTGCAGGTCGGCGATGAAATACTTTCGCGACAGGCACTTGCCGAAGCCATGCCAGAGGGACTCTCTCCGGCCGACAGTGCCGATTTTGCCGATAGATATATACACCGCTGGATCGACGAGGCCCTGCTGTATCGCATTGCTCAAAAGAATATTCCCGATATAGAGCGTATCGACGCCTTGGTTGAAAAATATCGGAAGGATTTAATCATATTCGAATATCGGAAACGGTTGGTAAACGAGCGGGTCGCACAAACCTTCGGCGAGCAAGAGATGATCGAGTATTACGAGAAAAATACCGACATGTTCCGTTTGCGTGAGGCCATACTGAAAGGCCTTTTTCTTAAAGTGCCGGAGAATACGCCCAATTTGGGACAATTGAAAAAATGGTATTGCTCGTCTAAATCCGATGGAGTTGAAAAGATTGAGAAATATGCGTTGAAGAATGTGGTTATTTATGACTATTTCTACGACCAATGGATTCCTTTTGAAGAGATTGTCAGCAATATCCCGTATGAATTTGGCGATCCTGAAACTTTTTTGAAGACTCATTCCAAGTTGGAATTTAATAAGAACGGCTATTGGTATCTGTTGAATATCACAGAGTATCGTGTGCCGGGCGAGGTGATGCCTTTTGATTTTGCCCAAACCCAGATTCAGGAGATATTGGCAAACAGTAGCCGATTGGAGTTTAACCGGGAACTGGAAGAGTCTCTTTATCGGGAAGCCGAAGAAGAGGGCGAGATAAAGTGGTTTTTTGACTACAACAAAAACACTGAAAACGATAGTATAAAATAATAATTGAATTATGCGAAAAGTTACTGATTGGCTTTTGTTTTTCTTTATGGCAGTAGTCTCTCTGCCGGTTTTTGCCGATGACAATATCATCGACGAAGTGGTGTGGATAGTTGGCGACGAAGCCATCTATAAGTCGGAGGTTGAAGAGCAATACCGCCAGATGCAATATGATGGCCAGCGTATCGACGGCGATCCTTATTGTGTAATACCCGAACAGCTTGCCGTACAGAAACTTTTCTTACATCAGGCTAAACTGGATACCATCACAGTCCCCGATGCAACCGTTTTTCAACAAGTAGAGGCCCGTATCAATTACTTGATTGCCAATATCGGCTCGAAAGAGAAGATGGAAGAGTACTTTAAAAAACCGGTGGCCGAGATTCGTGAGGAGTTGGCCAATGTCATTCGTGACCAAGGGACTGTGCAGGAGGTGCAACGAAATCTGGTGAAAGATGTAAAGACGACACCAGCCGAGGTACGTAAGTTCTATAATCAATTACCGGTAGATAGTATTCCTTATATTCCCATGCAAGTCGAGGTGCAGATCATTACGTTGAATCCCAAAGTCCCCCAACAGGAGATAGACAATGTGAAAGCCCGGTTGCGCGATTTCAGCGAGCAGGTGAACAAAGGAGAGCGGGATTTCTCGACGTTGGCCGTACTTTATTCCGAAGATCGTGGCTCGGCCATGATGGGTGGTGAGATGGGCTTTGTGAGCAAAAGCAATTTGGTGCCCGAATTTGCCAATGTCGCCTTTAATTTGAATGATCCCAAGAAGGTGTCGAAGATTGTTGAAACCGAGTATGGTTATCACATCATACAGCTAATCGAGAAACGGGGCGACCGCATCAATGTGCGCCATATTTTGCTTCGTCCGCATGTCTCGGACAAAGATATTTCCGATGCACTGGTTCGCCTCGACTCATTACGGACCGATTTGGAAGACAAGAAATTTACTTTCGAAGAAATAACCCAATATGTTTCGCAAGACAAGGATACCCGTAACAACAAAGGTCTGATGGTAAATCCCCAGACAGGGAACTCCAAATTCGAGATGGGACAACTTCCGCAGGATGTCGCTAAGGTAGTCGCCGATTTGAAAGTAGGCGAAATATCGAAACCTTTTGTCATGACCGATGAGCGTAAGAACAAAGAGGTTGTTGCAATTGTAAAACTGAAAACCCGCATCGACGGGCACAAAGCCAATATGTCGGACGATTACCAAACATTGAAAACCATCGTGGAAGAGAAAAAGAAAACCGATATATTGAATGAATGGCTGGCCAAAAAGCAAAGCGAGACTTATATCCGCATTAAAGAGGGTTGGCGGAATTGTGAATTCAAATATGACGGTTGGATAAAGAAATGAGAGGCCAATGAGGCATCGAGAAAATATGAAAAGAAACGGAAGGAGGCATAAAGTACTGGCAGGTATTTTATGCCTACTTACTCTTGGTGTGTGGGCGACGACAGTTTCTTCGCCGAAAAATCTTCCGAAGCGAGACGACCCCGATAAGGTCTATTTGGAGAACAGCGACGAACTTACTTTCGACAAGGAACAGAGTGCCGATTATCGAGTATTGCGGGGGAATGTCATTTTTCGGAAAGACAGTATGTATATGTATTGCGACAGTGCCTATTTTTATGAAAAAGACAATTCGCTCGATGCATTCGGAAACGTGCGCATGGAACAAGGCGATACCCTGTTTATCTATGGCGACGTGCTGTATTACAGCGGAAATGAACAGATAGCTCGCTTGCGTAACAATGTGCGTATGGAGAACCGAGATGTCACCCTGTTTACCGACAGCCTGAATTATGAGATGATACCCAATATCGGCTATTATTTCGACGGAGGAAAACTGATTGATTCGCAGAACGAGTTGACCTCGGTTTACGGACAATATTCACCCGATACGAAACAGTCGGTTTTCAACTTCGATGTCCAGTTGGTGAATGAGAAGTACACTCTCTATTCCGATACGCTCGAATACAACACGCAAACTAAAATCGCCGACATCGTGGGCCCTTCGACCATTGTATCGGATAGCAATATTATTTATTCTACATCAGGGTGGTACAACACCGAGACCGATAAATCCATGTTGTTGAAACGCTCGATTATTACTTCAAAGGGGCAGAGCCTCACGGGCGATACCATTTTTTATGACCGGGCTTCGGGATTTGGTGAAGTATTTGGGAATATGCTGCTCAACGACTCGGTGCGTTCTATCATTATGGAAGGGCAATACGGTTTTTACAACGAAAAGACCGAGTATTCTTTTGCGACCGATTCGGCACGGGTGCGTGAGTTTTCGCGTGGCGATACGTTGTATATGCATGCCGACACGCTGAAATCGCATTTGATTTTACCCGATTCCACAAGGCTTTTGCAGGCTTATCACGGGGTACGTTTCTTCCGGGTCGATGCGCAGGGTGTGTGCGATTCCATGGAATTTACCTCGGCCGATTCGTTGTTGCACATGTACAAACTTCCTATTATTTGGAATGAAAACTATCAGATAACCGGCGATACGATTCGTATACACATGAACGATAGTACGATCGATTGGGCTTTTATTCCCGCGGCCGCTTTTGCCGCGCAACACAAGGATTCGGTCTTTTACGATCAAGTTTCGGGGAAAACGTTGATGGCCTATTTCGAACAAGGAGAGTTGCGGCAGGTCGATGTGAGCGGCAATGCCCAGACGATTTTTTATCCGCAGGAGCGAGACTCTACATTGACCGGATTGAATAAGGCCGAGAGCGGCTTCTTGACCATGTATTTGAAGAATCAACAAATGGAGAAGATTATTATCTGGCCTCAACCGCAAGGAAGTATGACCCCTTTGGACTTGGTGAAACCGGAGCAGTTATATCTGCCGGCCTATAAGTGGTATAGCGAACTGAGGCCGTTGAACCCCGACGATATATTCCGGAAACCCGAGGTAAAGCAAGTGGCCGTTGAAGAAAAGAAAAAACATCGTTTCAATCATTAGTTTAGACGTGGTGGATTTATGAGTGATGTGATACATTTATTACCCGATTCTGTGGCCAATCAAATAGCGGCCGGAGAGGTGATACAACGTCCAGCCTCGGTCATTAAAGAGTTGGTCGAGAACGCCGTCGATGCAGGGGCTACCGCTATTCAGATTATCTTGAAAGATGCCGGACGTACCCTCATTCAAGTTATCGATAACGGCCGCGGTATGTCGCCAACCGATGCCCGATTGGCTTTTGAACGGCATGCCACCTCAAAGATTCGTTCGGCCGACGACCTGTTTTCATTGCGCACCATGGGATTCCGGGGCGAGGCATTGGCCTCTATCGCGGCTATTTCGCAAGTGGAATTGCGCACTCGCCGGAGCGAAGATGAAGTGGGTACTTGTGTGCGCATATCGGCATCGCGGTGTGAGGGACAAGATTCCGTATCGACTCCTGTGGGGAGTAATTTTGCGGTGAAGAATATATTTTTTAATGTTCCGGCCCGCCGTAAGTTCTTGAAATCGAACCAAGTGGAGCTAAACAATATTCTCAGCGAGTTTGAACGTATGGCCTTGATCAATACGCAAATTGCTTTTACGGTGGTGCATAATGATACCGAGTTGTTTGATTTGCCGGCTTCCAATTTACGCCAACGTATCGCGGCTCTTTTTGGAAAAAGTCTCAATCAACAGTTACTTTCGTTGGATACAGACACCTCGTTGGTAAAAATATCGGGCTATGTGGGAACTCCCGAATCGGCGCGTAAGCGGGGAGCTTTGCAATATTTTTTTGTCAACGGTCGCTATATGCGTCACCCCTATTTCCATAAAGCGGTTTCGATTTGTTACGAACAGTTGATACCGGTTGGTGAGATGCCCAACTATTTTATCAATCTCACGGTCGATCCGGAGACTATCGATGTGAATATCCACCCGACAAAGACCGAGATAAAATTTGAGAATGAACAACCCATTTGGCAGATTTTGTCGGCTTCGGTCAAGGAGTCGCTTGGAAAATTCAGTACGGCGCCGACTATCGATTTCGATATGGAAGATGCTCCCGAGATACCGGTCTCGAAACCGGGTGCGCATGTGAAGCCCCCTACGGTCCAAGTCGATAGGTCGTACAATCCGTTCCGGGCGGGCAGTGTTTCGGCAAAGCGACCCGATTATGACTGGCAACAGCTTTATAGCAGTTTCAACAACCCGAAAGGGGAGTCGGGTGATGCTCCGGCTTCGGGCGATGAAATTCATTCGAAAGTCGATTTCTCCGAAGGGTATCTTTCAACGCTTTCTGTCGATACCGAAGGGCAGGGGACATTTCCCGAATTTGAGTCGAAACTGAATCAGAGCGGTCGGGCCGTGTTGCAGTTGAAAGGCAAGTATATCATGTTCCCAGTGCCCGACGGTTTGTTGCTCATCGAGCAGCATCGGGCTCATGCTGTGGTATTGTTCGATCGTTTTATGGCAGGCATCTCTTCGCGCGAAATGGCCTCGCAGCGTATCCTGTTCCCCGAGATCATGCAACTTACGGTCTCCCAATCGGCTGTTTTGCACGAAATATGGGACGAGTTGTCGTCGCTCGGATTCGATCTTGCCGATATGGGACAGAACAGCTATTCTATCAATGCCGTACCGGTGGGAATCGAGGGAATAGATGTGTGCGATTTGGTCGGGCAGATGCTTGCGACTGCGTCGGAGAAAGAACATGATGCGAAGAGCACGTTGCAGAAACGGGTTGCATGGACGTTGGCCGAGGCGGCTGCCGTACCGGTGGGGCAAATCCTGTCGAAGGAGGAGATGCTGTCGATGGCCGATGACCTGCTTTCGTTGAAAACGCCGGCTTATACACCCGATGGGAAGACGGTTTTCGTAACGATTTCATACGACGAATTGCAGAAACGGTTTAATTAGCAGGACCTATGTTGATTCTTTTGTCCCCGGCAAAGACGATGGCAGGGAAAAGTTCGATTTTTCCCCCATATACGACACTCCCTTTATATGCCGAAGAGGCAGGGTCGATAGCTATGGATATGGCCTCTTATTCGGTCGATGAACTATCGCACATGTTGGGGATAAACCGGGCTTTGGCCATGCAGACGAAAGAGCGGTATAATGAGTTTCACTCGACCGATATTGAAGGGATACCGGCTATATTGGCCTATACGGGTATTGTTTTTCGCTATATGAATCCTTCCGATTTCTCGGAGGCCGATTTTGAGTATGCACAAAGCCATTTGCGCATAGCCTCGGCTTGTTATGGCATGACACGCCCGCTCGATCTCATCAAGCCTTATCGTATGGAATATTCGGTCGAATTGCCTTCGGTCGCATCTCCTGTTTCGGATTATTGGAAACCTCGGTTGACCGAGCGATTGATTGCCGATGTTGAGGCTGCCGGCGGGGTATTGGTCAATTTGGCCAGCCGAGAGATACGGCAATCGCTGGATTGGGCTCGTGTCAATAAGTCGGTGCGGGTTGTTACCCCCGAATTTAAGGTTTGCAAAGGTGATTCTTTCAAGACCATCGTCATTTATGCAAAGATGATGCGGGGAATCATGTCGCGTTATATTTTGAAAAACCGCATCACCTCTCCCGATGAGATAGTAGCTTTTTCGGCCGAAGGTTTTCACTTTTCTCCGATGCTTTCCAAAGCCGGCAACCCCGTGTTTATTGTCTGACGCTTACAACAAGCAGGAAGGATTCTTCAATCGAGTCAGATAAATAATTCCGGTTCTTTTTCATCTTTGCACTTCTTCCGGAAGGCTCGTATCGACATAAATAATTTGAGGGGATTCACGCTTCTCGCTTTTTGAGGGCAGACGGCGATACACCTCATGCAAGAGATGCACTTTTCCAAATCTGTTTCCCGGGGATTCTCTCGGGGGATAGCGTTGACCGGGCATAACTCTGCACATATTCCACATTGTGTGCACTTTCGGTTCGCCCGAGGTTTTATCGGCACGCCGTTGTATATTTTGTATGGGGAGTTTCCCTTGATCTGAATCTCCTCGGTTGTCTCTCCTTTTTTGGGATTTTCCAGCTTCGATTTGATTCGTTCTGCGAAGTGTTTCAACACGATTTGGTCCGTGTCGTCGGGACGGCCTTGGGCATAAACCCTCATGATGGAATGCTCGGCAATACAAGCTATACCGGCAATGACCTGAAAACCATTCGATTCCATTGCCGATTTCAGTTCGAGCAAGGCGTCGTCGTAGTCCCGGTTTCCATAAACGACTACAAGTATAGCCGGGGTTTCATGCCCGGTTATACATTTAAGTCGTTCGATAGCTATGGCGGGAACGCGCCCTCCATATACGGGAACCGCTACCAATAGCGCATCGTCGGAGTTCAGTTCATACCTTTTATCCCTTTGGGAATAGGGCGTAATATCTACCACTGTGGCGTCGCTGTCAATCTCTTTGCCGATAATTTCCGCGGCTTTTCGAGTGCCGCCGGTCGGACTGAAATAAACGATATACATGCGCTTATTGGTTGTTTCGGCGTTCTTGCACGATTGCATCGAGGACCGCAACCGTCGTCAGATTGACAATGTCGCGGGTCGAACTGGCGATGTCGGTGAAATGGATAGGTTTGTTCAATCCCATTTGTATCGGGCCGATAGATTCGGCGACACCCATCTCCAACATCATTTTGTATGCCGTATTGGCCGAACTCAAATTGGGGAAGACAATCGTATTTACCTCACGTCCTTTGAGTTTATTGAACGGGTATGATTTGTCCCGGAGCTTGTTGTTGAGAGCAAAGTTCATTTGCATTTCGCCGTCGATAAGAATTTCGGGGTATTGCTCGTGCAAAATTTCGATGGCATCGTGTACCTTTTGAGGGCTTCCTTGATTGTCCGATCCGAAGTTGGAATAGGAAACCATGGCGATAACCGGGTCTTGTGCAAAGAATCTCACGGAGTCGTAAGAGAGTTTGGCAATATCGACCAATGTCTCTGTCGTAGGCCTGCGGTTGATGAGTGTATCGGCAAGGAAATAGGTCCCGTGCTTGGTATTCATGATGTGCATGGCTCCGAAGTGTTTGTATCCTTTGCGTATGCCGATGACCTCTTTGGCGATTTGTATTGTTTCGGCATACTTCGAATAGGTTCCAGTAATGAAGGCATCGGCTTCGCCGGCTTCGACCATCATCATACCGAAATAGTTGCGGTCGAACATCTTTTCGTGAGCTTCGGGGTAAGTCATACCTTCACGTTGCCTTTTTTCGGTGAGGAGTTTGGCGTAGCGGATACGGCGGTCTTCTTCGTTGGGATGGCGCAAGTTGATGATTTGCATGCCGGTCAAATCGACTCCTATTGAGGCGGCCAATTTGCCTATGAGTTCGTCGTTGCCCAGCAGGATAGGTTTGCAAATGCCTTCTTTCATTGCCGTAGAGGCTGCTTGAAGCATATTGGCATGGTTGGCTTCGGCAAATACTACCCGTTTCGGCTCTTTCCGGGCCATTTCGGTAAATTCGCGCAACATCTTGTTGTCATAGCCCATCAATTTCTTCAATCGGTCGTTATAGGCATTCCAGTCGGTAATATGATGTTGGGCGACACCCGAGTCCATGGCAGCCTTAGCAACGGCTGGGGCGACGGCTGTCAACAGACGGGGATCGAGAGCTTTGGGTATGATATATTCGGGGCCGAAGGAGAGTCGGGTCAATCCGTAGGCCGAGTTAACGACATCGGGCACCGGTTCTTTGGTCAATCGGGCGATAGCGTAAGTAGCGGCCAACTTCATCTCTTCGTTGATGGCGGTGGCACGTACGTCGAGGGCTCCCCGGAAGATGTAGGGGAATCCCAATACATTGTTGATTTGGTTGGGATAGTCCGACCGTCCGGTGGCGAAGATCAAATCTTTTCGAGCCGCCATGGCTTTGTCGTAGGCAATTTCGGGGTTGGGGTTGGCCAAGGCGAAAACGATAGGTCTCTCGTTCATCGATTGTACCATTTCAGTCGTCAACACATCGGCAACCGATAGCCCGAGGAATATGTCGGCGCCCCGCATGGCATCGGCGAGGGTTTTTATGTCGGTGCGGCTGGTTGCAAATTCTCTTTTGGCGGGAGTCAAGTCGGTACGGCTTGTGCTGATGACCCCTTTGCTATCCACCATGACAATGTTTTCTTTTTTGATACCCAGCCCCATATACAGTTTTGTACATGAATTGGCGGCTGCCCCGGCACCATTTACCACGAGTTTGGCCTCTTCGATTTTTTTGCCTTGTATTTCGAGGGCATTCAGAAGTCCGGCTCCCGAGATAATTGCAGTCCCATGTTGGTCGTCGTGCATGACGGGAATATTCAGCTCCTCTTTCAACCGGGTTTCGATTTCGAAACATTCGGGAGCTTTTATATCTTCCAAATTGATACCGCCGAAGGTGGGCGCGATAGCTTTTACCGCTGCGATGAACTTCTCGGGGTCTTTTTCGTTGACTTCGATGTCAAACACGTCGATACCGGCAAATATTTTGAATAGCAAACCTTTACCTTCCATGACCGGTTTGCCGGCCAATGCACCGATGTCGCCCAATCCCAATACGGCTGTTCCGTTGGAGATAACAGCAACTAAGTTCCCTTTTGCCGTGTATTCATAGGCTTTTTCGGGGTCTTTTTCGATTTCGAGGCAAGGCTCGGCTACTCCCGGCGTATATGCCAAAGAGAGGTCGCGTTGCGTACTATATGGCTTGGTGGGTATTACTTCTATTTTTCCGGCTTTGCCTTCGCTATGATATTTTAAGGCATCTTCTTTTGAAACTTTTGACATAAATATACGATTAAGTGGTTTATTCGTTTAATTTGTATTCTTAAAAGTTAAATAGCTTTTATTTTGTAATTATATCGACTACAAATGTAGCAAATTTATCTCATCTCTTGTGTTAAGAAAAACATTTCTTTAAAAATAAAGTTTATTAAAATTGTTTCAAGTAGGTTTATTTGTACTGGCAGGGAACTTTATTTGCTCTCCGATTTTTATGGAATGCAAGGACAAGACCCCTTTAATCAATAGATTACAGGCTATACATACCTGTGTGAATATTCGAGAAGATTTGATTATCAAATCTTCTGTCGATGGGCGAACGATGGGAAGGAGGACCTCATTTTCGACTCCGAAGGGATAATATCGGAATTGCTAAAATGAGGTTCGCCGATTTCTGACTTTTGAAAAAGGCTTATAAGTGCATTACTTGTTCTTCAAAATCTTCTCGGGAACAAATCGCCGAATTGCGTATTTTTACCCGATAATTATAAATGGTTGTTACCGAGTAGCATAAGAATCGGGCTATTTGTGTACTGTCGGTTGTCCCTAAGCGAACCAGTGCGTAGATGCGGAGTTCTGGTGTGAGTGCATTCGGTTTGGGTATGATACGGGCTTCGGGAACTAATAGCTTATTGAATTTTTTGACAAAGTCGGGGTATAATTTCAGGAATGATTGGTCAAATTCGGCGTAGAACATTTTACGCTCATTGTTGATTATATTTTGGGATTTTAGTGTTTTGGCAAGTTCTTCTACTTTTCCAAGAGAGGCCAGTTTGTTAAGCGATCGTCGATAATCGTCCATTTTATCGATATATACGGCACAGTGATCCATGTATCGGCTAAGGTATTCCTCTTTGACGTGATTACTTTCGATCAAAGAATCGTTTACCTGTTGCAGATGCTGGTTGGTGAGGGCGAGTTTCCTTTTGACAATGCCCAATTTATGGTTTTGGTAAAAGAGAATGATGAAGGTCAATAATAGGATAGCACAAAATGTACAAGTGATGTATGTGAAAGTGAGCGATTGTTCTCTCTGTTTTTTTATCTGTGCTTGATAAACTTCCTCGATAATGGTGAATACAGGCATGATTTCGAGACTTCGGCCTCGGGCATTACAGGCATTGGCATCTTCGATAGAGCATTTGATATAGGCATAGGCTCGTTCTATATCTCCTTCTTGGAAAAGGAGTTCGGCCAAACGGTACAAAGAGACATACTCCCGAACCGACGCTTTTAAATCGCATTGTGCCGAGAGGGCATAATAGATCTTTGTGCTATCGTTTTGGTTTGTTTTCGAGAAAATCTCGGCCATACAATAGTATAAGATTCCGAGATCGTGCAAATTGAGTGAATTCTGTGATTTTGTCTCTCGTAAGATTTGTAGTGCTTGGGTATAGTCTTGTTGCGTGGTCAGTTCATCGGTTTTGACGATATTATAAGTAAAAGAGTGAGGTGGATTGACTTGTAAGATAGAATCTCTGTAAAGTTGGAGTTCTTTGTTGTAGATAGCTTGCGTTTCGGGGTGGATTGCATAGTCGGCAAGCAGCCCGTAAAGCGTGCGTTTCAAATGATAATAATAGGGGAGTATATAGGAGGGTAATTTTTTTTGCTCTATTATTTTTAACAACTCGTCGGCCTCTTTGTACATGCCGTTGGTATAGAGGCATTCGACCATGTTGAGGTTGGCTTGTATTTGAAAGTCCTGATTTTGTAAACTGTCGGATAATGCAATTTGTCGCCTCACATACACAAATTGGGAATCGATGCTAAATGCGCGGTAAGCATCGATTAAGTGACCAAGAGTCTGAAACTGCTCATTAGGCGTTTGCTGTTGTTGCAGTTGTTGCTTGATATTCTGTATTTCCACTTCTTTTTGGTGGGTAAAACGATGTCGCTCTTCAATCAATTTGTCGAGTGAGCTGAGGACTGTGGTTATTGTTTGGGGAGATGGCTGGTTTTCGGGTGTGGAGCCATATGCGAGGATATTACTTGTACAACCGGTGAACAGAATGAAGAACAAAAGGGTTGTCGATCGTATGGACGTAATCATGATTATTAGGATTAAAGGGGTATTGTATTGTTTCTGTTTTTTTGATAAAAGAAAAAGAATTATATGAAACAAATATAATAAAATATTTTATTAGTAAAATATTTATTAGGGAAAAATATCTAATATAATAACTACTTTTACGGTTATTAATATATTGTATAATTAGTTGTTTATTAGTTATATAATACTACTAAAAATCTACTTTTTTACTACTTTGAATTGACAAAGCACGATTAGCCATATATTTTTGTGAAAAAATTTAGGAACGGGGGAGTTTCTCCACCAATCCATATTATTAACCATAAAAAATTAAATAACATGAAAAGCAGATTCTTACTTTTCTCGGCTTTGGCCTTATGTTCGGCTACGGTTGCAGCCGGCAATTATCCCGCTTCTTTGTATGTATTAGGTGATGCCACTCCGGCACAGTGGACTACTGATGATGCCATTCGTATGGTAACCGTTGAGGATGGAGTGTATGAATATACGGCAGATTTGACCGAGGGTGGTCGGCTGCGGTTCGTAACCACGTATGATTTTGCGCCGGGCTATGGCCCTGCCATGGCATCTACGATTGTGGGAGATAATCCTAATGAGACTTATTTGGAATTGACAACGGGTATTCATGAACTGGAATATCGCAACGATTACACTTCTCCCGACAAGTCATTTAAGGTCACAGCTGCCGGGCGATATAAATTCCGTGTCGATATTACCGGAGAAAAACCAGTTGTTGAGGTAAGCGATGCTACGGGCTTACCTGACCAGTCTTTTTCTTATCCCGAGGTTATTTATCCCATAGGAAATGCTACGAATGCTGGATGGTCAATTGAAAATTCATACCCGTTACACGAAACATCTTTTGATTCAGGTGTTTATAGCGGTACGATGTTTCTGAATAGATGTGATATTTTTGATGGCTTGAAATTCATGGTAGTCCCAAGATTTAATCAAACAGACAACAAAATGTATGTTGCAGCACAACCCAATCAGACTATCGGGGCTCCGGGTGAATATGATTTGAAATATACGCTCAGTGGCGATGAGGATTGGAAATTTAGTGTAACAATCGAAGGTTTGTACGATGTAACAGTAGATATAACATCTTTGAAAATGACTATTTCGGAAGCACAGAATTTTTCGCCTGAAAAGTTGTGGTTAGTAGGAGACGCAGTAGGAGGTTGGTCTTTTGATGACAATAAAGTTTTTGTTAAGACTGAAACGGAAGGAGAATATTCTTATACCGGAGATTTCGTGGAAGGCGAATTTAAATTTTATGCAGGAAATAAATTTGGAGCTGTCGCTTATGGAGCCGAAAGCAATGGAGTTCTTTTTCAAGAAGGAGATCTGACGGTCACTTTGTTGAAAACAGGATCTGACTTCAAATTCAATGTTGCAGCAGATCAAGCCGGTAATTATACGTTGACGGTTAATTTGAAAACCATGAAACTTAATGTCAAGAAAAACAGCGGCACTTCGACGATTGTGGAAGAAATAGAGGTAACCGATTGGATTCAAAATGCTTATGGAATCGTTTGTGAGAAAGCTCAAGCTATGGCTTTGTACGATATAAGCGGGCGGAAAATCGTTTCGGTAAACGGTACTCTATTGCCTTTCGACGGAGTGAACGCTGGGGTTTATATCTTGTCGATAGAGACACCGCAAGGACACTCTACATCTAAAATAGTAATTCGATAAAAACATATTGGAGGCTGCTCTTTTGAGAAGACCAGCCTCCTTTTTGTCTTTTTTTAAAGGGAAAATACATGAAAAATAATCATTATGGCAGGATAGTCATTTCTGCAATCCTCTTATACTTGTTGCCGATTACATTATGGGCCCAAAATAAGGTCGGAGGTGTTGTTCTCGATGTAAATCAGGAGCCTCTTATCGGTGTTAATGTAGTAGAGAAGGGGACTTCGAATGGAACGGTTACCGATATAGATGGTCGTTTCAGCCTCAGTTTGAGTTCGGCCAATCCCGTACTGCGTGTCAGTTATGTGGGTTATGTAGCGCAAGATGTTGCGGTAAATGGGCAGAGTACGGTACAGATAGTTCTGCAAGAGAATAACGAAATGCTGGACGAGATTGTCGTGATAGGATATGGTATTCAAAAGAAAAGCGATTTGACAGGGGCCATTTCGCAGGTTTCCTCCAAAGATTTGGCCCGGCAACCGTCGCCGAGTCTTGGTGCTGCATTGCAGGGACGGGCACCCGGTTTGCAAGTCGTTTCGAGCGGAGCTCCGGGTAGCAATGTAAGTATGAAAATTAGGGGTATCGGTTCAATCAACAACAGCGATCCTCTTTTGGTAATCGATGGGGTGCCTACCGATGTTCCGTTGAATATGATCAATATGGACGACGTAGAGAGCGTTGATATTCTTAAAGACGCTTCGGCAACAGCTATTTACGGTTCGCGAGGTGCTTATGGTGTGATTATCATCACCACTAAACGAGGTTCACAGGAACGTAATAACCTGAATGTAAAAGCATCGTATGGCTTTGATTTGTTGCAACGTACTTTACCGTTGTTGAATGCCTCGCAGTTCGCCTCATTGCACAACGAAATGATGAGTGCCGGAGGCCAGCCGCAGTACCCCAAATTCATTGATCCTACCAAATTGGGAGAAGGAACCGACTGGATGGGTGAACTTTTCCAATATGCTCCCACGCAAACCTATTCGGCCAACTATTCGGGAGGTTCGCAAAAGAGTCGTTATTATGTGTCGGGAACTTATTATGACCAACAAGGTATCATCAAAACGACCGATTATAAACGGTTTACCCTTCAATTCAACTCAGATGTAGAATTGTACAAATGGTTGAAAATGGGGCATAACCTCTCTCTCAATCACGATATCAAATCACAAGGTGAATATAACATACAAAACACCATGAAGGCGTTGCCTACCCAAGCTATCAAAAACGAAGATGGCACGTGGGCCGGTCCTGTGGGATTAGCCATGTATGTGGGTGATATAGCCAACCCAATCGGGAAAATGATGGAGAATAGCACCACTACAAAAGGATATAATTTACTTGGCAATATCTATGCCGAGATAAAGCCGTGGGAGTGGCTGACGTTCAAAAGTACGTTTGGTATTCAGGCCCTCTTTTGGGACAGCAAAGGATGGACTCCCAAATACGATTGGGAACCCATTGAGCAACCCGAATCACAAGCATCACGCCAATACAACAAAAGTTTTACTTGGCTATGGGATAACTTGCTGACCTTCAATAAGACAATCAATGAAAAACATGCATTGACCGCTATGATAGGTTCGTCGGCCCAGACCAATACCTATGAATTTATGAGTGGTAGTATACAAGGCTTTATTAGCGACACGGCACAAGAGTTGGCCAACGGTATTTTGGAACCCACCTTGACCGGTAACGGTAGTGACTGGGCGCTTCTCTCGTTCATGGGTCGTGTCAACTACACTTATGATAACCGTTATCTTTTCACCGCTACCATGCGTGCCGACGGTAGCTCGCGTTTCAGCAAGGCCAATCGCTGGGGAGTATTCCCTTCGGTTTCACTGGCTTGGCGAATGAGTGAGGAAGAGTGGTTCAACAAGAGTTTCGTTTTGAGTGATCTGAAAATTCGTGCAGGATACGGTGTGACCGGTAATCAAGCCAGTGTAGGGAACTATGCCTATGCATCTGTATTACAGATAGTTCAATATAATTTCAACGGTAATCAGGTATCGGGATTGGCTCCGTGGGTGATGCCTAATCCTAATGTGCGTTGGGAAGAGGTGGAACAATACAATGTAGGTATCGACGCTTCGATGTTCGACAGCCGTTTGTTGGTAACTCTCGATGGATATATCAAGAATACCAACGATATGTTGGTTCCCATGTCGGTACCTATTTCTTCGGGTTACTCTGATGAGAATGTGTCTCAAATCAATGCCGGTTTGATGCGCAATATTGGTACAGAGTTGGCTTTGACCTCATTCAACTTCCGGGGCGGAGATTTTACTTGGACAACGACGGCCAACGTGTCGTATAACTATAACGAGTTGATACGACTCAACGGCGATGTACCCATGTATTTCGACAACAACGTCCACATGGTAGGTTATCCCATCAGCGCCTTCTATGGTTATGTGACCGATGGTATATTCCAAACTCAGGAAGAGATCGACAATCACGCCATACAGACGATAGGTAGCGATCCTACATCGAGTACCCAGCCGGGTGATATTCGTTTCAAGGATTTGAACAATGATGGTGTAATTAATGACGACGATCGTACCATTCTGGGTAGTCCTACACCCTCGTGGACCTTTGCCATGAATAACCAGTTTGCCTACAAAGGGTTCGATTTGGAGATATTCTTTCAAGGCGTGGCCGGTAATAAAATCTACAACGGCAACCGGGCATCGCTCGAAGCGATGAGTGTCGCTCAAAACCAGATGACCACTGTGCTCGATCGCTGGCATGGGCCCGGCACGAGCAACACAATGCCGCGCGCTGTGTTTGGTGACCCCAACAAAAACAACCGTGTCTCCGACAGGTTCTTGGAAGATGGTAGCTATTTGCGTTTGAAAAACATCTCGTTGGGATATACTCTTCCCAGCCAATTAACCAAGAAAGCAGCCATGCAGCAAGTGCGTCTGTCGGTATCGGCACAAAATCTGTTTACCATTACGCGTTATACGGGCCTCGATCCCGAGGTGAGCGGTTCGGGTAACGACAACAACGTATATCCTGTGACTCGTAATTTTACATTCGGATTGAACATAACCTTTTAATCCATAACCACCGATGAAACAAATAACATATTATATCATATTGATATTCGGCACTCTCTCTATGATGTTGAGTGCTTGTAGTGATTTTCTGGACCGTGAGCCATGGGATTCGGTCGATACATCGGAGGGTTTCCAAACCGCCGATGATGCCGTTGCGGCTGTCAATGCGGCTTATCAGCCCTTGCAATGGGCCAAGCTCTACAATATGCGTATCTGGACCCTCGACATTATGGCCGGCAACAGCGTCGTAGGTGCCGGTGGCGGTACCGATGGTATCGAGACTGTCGATTTGGCCAATTTCATTGCTACGGCCGATAACTTTGCCGCCCTTGATTTATGGCGTGGTCCTTCGCCCGGTATACTGCGATGCAATTTCGTGTTGCAGAATGTCCCCGGTATGGATATAGACCAATCTCTCAAAAACAGATGTTTGGGAGAAGCTTATTTTTTGAGAGCTCACTACTATTTTATTTTGGTGCGTCTCTTTGGCGATGTGCCCTACATTGTTACACCGCAGACTTCTGAAACTGATTTGCTGGTGGAGCGGGCGCCGAAGGAGAAGATTTATGAACTCATCACCTCGGATCTCAAAAACGCCATCACTCTCTTACCTAAAAAGTCGGAGTATTCGACTACCGATTTGGGCCGCGCTACCAGCGAAGCCGCTATGGCCGAGCTTATACGGGTCTATATGACCAATGAGCCAAATACCGATAAGTATGAAGAGGTGGTGCGCATGTGTAACGAAATAGGCTCGATGGGTTATGAACTGGCCGGAGATTATTCCGACAATTTCGATCCTGCCAAAAAGAATGGCATAGAGTCTATTTTTGAGGTACAATATTACGGGAAAACCAATTACGATTTTTGGAGCAACGAGAATCAATGCTCGTGGACCAGTACTTTCATGGGCCCTCGTAATTCCAATATGGCAGCCGGGTGTTACGGTTGGAACCAACCTACCGCCGAATTTGTGAGCCAATACGAGTCGGGCGACCTTCGCAAAGACAAGACTATTTTCTATATGGGATGTCCTACTTTTGATGGCAAGCAATACAGCTCGTCCTATTCGACTACGGGGTATAACGTGCGTAAATTTTTGCTTACGAAAGCTCAGTCGCCCGATTATAATACGAGCGATGCCAATTGGGTTGTCACCCGATATGCCGATATTCTGCTGCTGAAAGCCGAGGCTTTGAATGAACTGGGTCGCACTGTACAGGCCGAAGATCCTCTCTATGAGGTACGTAGACGTGCCGGGTTGAC
This sequence comes from uncultured Barnesiella sp., assembly GCA_944320995.1. Classification (GTDB taxonomy): domain Bacteria; phylum Bacteroidota; class Bacteroidia; order Bacteroidales; family Barnesiellaceae; genus Barnesiella. The sequence goes on from CALUJQ010000003.1 coordinate 70,206, forward strand.
CAACCGGAGTGATATAGAAGGTCTCACACAAGCCCAAATGCGGGAAAAGATTATTCATGAGCGTCGTATCGAACTTGCATTTGAAGGACAACGTTGGTTCGACATGGTTCGATATAAAGATAATTATGCCCTCAACTTCCTCCATTCCATAGGAAAGACGTCGGCCAGCACCAAGCATTTGTTGCTCCCGATTCCGCAGCAGGAGATTGAGGCTAATCCGAAATTGACGCAGAACCTTGGTTATTAATCAAATAGAATGAAGAACAATGAAAGCTAAAACAATAATAGGTATGGCAATTCTCGCTTTGGTCGGTACGACCGGGTGTGAGAAAGGCATCGAACTTGACAAAGGAGAAACCCCTCTTATGGTGAATTTCTCGTCCGATTCGGTACAATGTGACCAGCGTTCCGATGCACAAGAGGCTTTGCAAATTACATGGACCAGTGGAACCAATCAAGGTACGGGAGCTGCAATATCGTATCTCTTTGAGATGGATTTGAAAGGAAATGATTTCCAAGGAGGTATCAAATACAATATCGGGAAGACCGATTCGAGAGTAATATCTTTTACCCATAAGGCTCTTACCGATACGTTGATGCATTATTTCCCTGCTATTCCGCTCGAACAGTTCAGCGAGTTTGAGGTGCGGGTAACGGCCACGGTTTCGGCATCTTCGGTACCTACGCAGGTTTCACCTGTGAAAGTGATCAATATCGCTCCGTATAAATGGCGGGTGTTGAACCTTTATATTATAGGCGACGCAACTCCCAACGGTTGGGACAATCAGTTGGCGACACCTATGATCCGAGATTATGACAATATTGCATATTTTACATGGCAAGGTATGCTCAAGAAGGGAGAAATCAAGTTCAACGCCCAACTGGGTGACTGGTATCCCTGCTATGTGCGTGATGCAGACGATCCTACGAAGATGCACTATCGGGAGAAAGAAGAAGACTATCCCGATAACAAGTGGGAAATCGATGTTGCCGGTAATTATGAGATCAAGGTAGATCTCGATTTACTCACGGTCAGCTTTACCAATCTTGATGGAACCGTCCCCTTCTCGACGCTCTATCTGGTGGGCGAGGCTGCTCCTGCGGCCATTAAACTCGACCAATCGAGTGAAGACCCCTTTATCTTTACTTATAATGGACCTTTGGCAGCCGGCAATATGCTCATTTCGAGTACGACTGCGACCAGCGGGTGCGCCGGTTATCAGCCGGCCGATAATAATGGTCTTGGGACAACCAATGTGCTGGAAATTAACGATATAGGATCTGCCTCTAATCAATGGAATATTCCGTCGGCCAATAAGTATAGTGTTGAACTCGATTTGAGAAACAATCAGTTGAAAATAGGAAGCTATGTTGGGTATGAGCATATTTGGATCATGGGGTCGGCCGCTCCGGGCGGTTGGTCGTGGGACAACATCACCGAGATGCAGCGCAGCTCTTCCAACCCCAATGTCTTTACCTATGAAGGACCTTTGAAGGCCGAAAGCGCCACGACCCCCGGGGAACTCAAATTCCCGCTCGAAATCGACCATAGTTTTGGCGGTGACTTCATATTGGCTCCGCAAGCCAACTGTCCCATGTCGGAGAATGGTACTTATGTCATAGGCAACACGCCCGATAATAAATGGATTGTACCCGAATCTGAAGCCGGGAATTACCGCATTACTATCGATGTGGAAAACGAAACCATCTCATTTGTAAAATTATAAAGATTAAAGAAATATGATGAAGAAAATCATTTTGGCCTATCTGTCTGTAGGGGTACTTATGTCGATTTCGGCCTGTAACCGATTTGATGTGGAGAACGACCCCATTACTTATGGAGATGGCTATATGGAGGTGCAACTCAATACCGACAAGGCCTGCTATGCACCGGGCGAGGCTGTGAATTTTACTCTTAATAAACTTATCACGGATGCCCCTAACGTAATGGTGCGCTACCGCCATTTGGGAGAAACCATCGAAGAGACACCGCTGGGAAGTTGCGAATGGACGTGGACCCCTCCCGTTACCGATTATCAAGGCTATTTGGTCGATTTATACAGTAAAGACACCAATGGAAATGAAAAGGTTTATGGCAGTATTGCTGTCGATGTGTCGTCTTCGCCCGAGCGTTTCCCGCGCAATGGCTTCCTTTCGGCCTACGGTAATATGACCACGCAAGACATTGCTGATGTCATGGCCAACCTCAACCGTCACCATATCAATTATGTGCAATTTCAAGATTGGCATTATAAGCATCATAAACCGTTGGCCGGAACTGCGTCGGCTCCGATGGAGGTATGGACCGATATAATCAACCGCGACTGCTATAAAAAGACAGTCGAAGGCTATATCGAAAAATCACACCAATATGGAATGAAGTCGCTTTTTTATAATTTGGCCTACGGAGCTCTCATCGATGCCGAAGAAGACGGGGTGCAAGAAGAGTGGTATATATTCAAGGACGCTAATCATGTGTTGAAAGACTGTCATGAACTGGGATCACCGTTCAAAAGCAGTATCTATTTGGTTAATTCGGGCAACGAGTCGTGGATCGACTATATTGCCAAACAAAACAGCGATGTATATGCCGTCTTTGATTTCGATGGTTATCAGATAGACCAGTTGGGCGGTCGAGGCGATACCTACGATTACTACGGTTCTCGTGTCTATCTCGACCAAACATTTAAACATTTTATCGAGCGTATGAAAGAAGCGCATCCCGACAAATCATTGGTGATGAATGCCGTAGGACAATATGGACAAGAAAATCAAATTTCGAAAGCTCCGGTCGATTTCCTGTATACCGAGGTTTGGGATCATAATGACGATAAAGGTTTTACTATTTTCTCGGACATTATTACCAACAACGACAAATGGTCCAACGGGAAAGAGACGGTCTTGGCTGCTTATATGAATTACGAGCATGGTCGCAAAGGACGCAGCTATTTCAATACGCCCGGAATCTTGATGGGTACCGCTGCGGCTTTCGCTTGGGGTGGTTCTATTTTGCAATTGGGTGAACATTTGCTTTGTAATGAATATTTCCCCAATAATAACCTTTCTATGCGGGGAGAATTGAAAATAGCATTGATCCATTATTACGATTTCCTTACGGCCTATCAAAATCTATTAAGAGAAGATGGTGAATGGTTTGGTGTAGATGTGACAACGACCGCAGGCAACGTGGCATTTAACCAATGGGCTCCTGTAAGAGGCCAAATCGCTACGGTGGGAAAACGTTTTGCTACTTGTGATGTGATACATTTGCTGAGCTATCGCAACGCTACTCACCTCGATTGGTGTGATACCAATGCCAATCAGGGAGAACCCGATTTGTTGGAAAATATCAATGTAAGTTTCTCTGTAAAACAGACGCCTAAATCGGTATGGGTAGCTTCGCCCGACGTAAAAGACGGCGTAGCCATACCTCTCGAATATGAGTATGCCGGCGGAAAGGTAACCACTACACTCCCGGCTATCAAATACTGGGATATGGTCGTGGTTGAATATTAAAATACAGGGCAGGAGGGGGAGAAACTCTCTCCCTCTGGCTCTTGAATAGAGAGAAAGAGATTATTTATTTTGAAATATAGATTTTTTATGAGGTACAAATTTTTATCCGTATTGGCGTTGTGTGCCAGCTTTTGCGCACAAGCTCAGGAAGAATACCTGTGTGGCGACAGAATAGCCGTATTCTATCCTGCTGAATTCGATGCCTCGCAGACATTGGCCTCGTTTGCCGTACAGAAAGAGTTGACCCAGCAGGGTGAACTACCTGCCGATTGGGAAATACGCCCCGAATTCAAAACCGATGAAGAGGGCAAAACCTTGGTCGAGATACCTTACAGTGACGATATAGACCTCTATGGCACAGGTCTCGTAAACGGGGATTTGCGTCGTAACGGTTATGATATTCCCCTGTGGAACAACGACAACTACGGCTATTATAAAGATGGTCTTTACCAATCGCACCCTTGGATTATGGGTGTACGCCCCGATGGGAAAACTTTCGGTATCATTGCCGATAACAGTTGGCGGTCGAGAATTAACCTGTCCAACCCGATGAAGATAACCAGCGAAGGCCCTGCCTTCCGGGTAATTGTGATCGAGCGCGATTCTCCTGCCGAGATGATGCAGGCATTGGGCGAACTGACGGGTACCATCAACCTGCCTCCTCTGTGGGCTATCGGTTACCATCAGTCGCGTTATAATCCCTCGTACAAACCTTCCGATGTGTTGTGGATTACCAGCGAGATGCGCCGTCGCCACCACCCGTGCGACGTTTTCTGGTTCGACATCGATTACATGGATGGGAAACGTATCTTTACCTATGACGGCTCGGACTATTTCTCGGCCGACGGGGTTATCAATCCCATAGCGATGAACGACTCGCTCCATAGCCGGAATTTCAAGGCTGGTTACATTACCGACCCGGGTGTGAAAATCGACGAGAGTTACATCGTTTATCAACAAGGTCAGGAGGGTGACCACTGGGTGAAAACCGAAGACCAAGTGACCGATTATGAAGGCGAGGTTTGGCCGGGCATGTGTAAATTCCCTGATTTCACCCGTCCCGAGACCCGCGAATGGTGGGCCGGCCTCTATGGCGAGTTTTACAAGGAAAACAACATGGACGGTGCATGGAACGACATGAACGAGCCGGGTGTTTTCAATACACCCGAGTGGACCATGCTTACTACCAATTGGCACCGTGGTGGTGGTGATTTGGCAGCCGGGCCTCACATGCGTTATCACAACCTGTACGGATCGCTCATGACCAAAGCTTCTTACGAGGGACTTACGAAGAGTCGCCCCGATAAGCGTCCTTTCCTCCTCTCGCGAGCCAATCACTTGGGGGCTCAACGTTATTGCGCTACATGGACAGGCGATAACCTCGATACATGGAAGCACCTGAAAGTGACAGTGCCCGTTCTGCTTAACCTCGGTCTTTCGGGACAACCTTTCGGCGGACCCGACGTCGGTGGCTACGGGCGTAAAGGTAATGCCGACTTGATGGGGCATTGGTTTGCCATGGCTCCTTACTATCCTTTCTCGCGCAACCACACGTCGGAGCATGCTCAAGAACCTTGGGCCTTCGGTAGCAAGATCGAGAAAGTGGCCCGCAATGCCGTGAATCGTCGTTACCACCTGTTGCCCTATTTCTATACGTTGTTCCGCGAATCGGCTCAAACGGGTATGCCCGTCATGCGTCCTGTATTCTTTGCCGATTTCACCGACGAAAACCTGCGTGAAGAACAGCAAGCCTTCTTGTTGGGCAACGACCTGCTTGTAATTCCGCGTTGGGCCGTCAATCCCGTAATACCCCAAGGCGACTGGGACGAACTGAAACTCGAAGCCGAAGATGATGGCTACCAAGCCATCGTAGCCCTTCGTCCGGGTGCCATTTTACCCTATCTGGGTCACGACATACAAAGTACGGCCGAATATACGTGCGACTCGATTACGCTCTTTGTTAACCCGCTCGACAACGGTCAGGCCGAGGGTAATCTCTATGACGACGAAGGCGAAGGCTTCGACTACCGTAATGGCGGTTATGCCCTGTTGCAATTCACTTGTACGGAATACAATGCCGATTCTCTGTCGGTCAGCATTACGCAAAGCGAAGGTAACTTCGAGCGTCCGGCTCGCTATTTCCGTGTGGCAATCGTCGGCGGTGAAGAGACTCAATATTCCGACTGGACGAGCAGCAATACGATTTTGGTACCGAAAGTCGATGATGTGACCGAATCGCTCGATTTGAGCAAAGTGGGTGCCTATTTCATTGCCGGAACCTTTACCAACTGGTTCAATGGTGACGAAGACATGCGGCTGATGCTCAAAGATCCCGCCGAAGACGGTACTTTGACGAGCGACCGCCTTTACTTCGAAGCCGGTACCTACGAAATGAAGTTCGCCAATACCGATAATTGGAGCAATACCGATTGGGGTGCAGCCGAGGGGAATAACAGCCTCACGGGCACGGCCATCAAGGGTCCCGACTCGAATTGCAAAAACATTAAGTTTACCATAGAAACGAGTGGAAACTACTATATTACCTTCAATCCCCAAACGCTGCAATATGCTGTTGTACGCACCTATGATTCATTGCAGAAAGATATGTATGTAGGCGGAACCTATAACAACTGGACTATGGGTGGTGGATATATGGAGTTGGTGGCCGATAACCAATGGGAGGTAACCGAAGTGTATATGCCGGCCGGAGATTGGGAATTGAAATTTGCCAATACCAATGATTGGAGCGATAAAGATTGGGGCGGTGTAGAAGGATTGAACGGTACGGCCGTCGAAACTACCGGTGGTAAACCCAACCTCAAATTTAGCATCACCGATCCCGGTCTATACACCATTCTTTTCAACGATAAGACCTTGATTTATAGCCTACGTAAGGAAGAAGTTTCGAGTGTACAAAATCCTGTTGCAGAACAAAATTATATCTATCCGAACCCGACTAAGGATTTGGTAAATGTACATTTGGCCGCAGACGAGGGTACAATAGAAATTTTTTCCATAACCGGACAGTGCGTGATGCAACAAAAACTGACGGGGAAAGTATCGACTTTGAATATTGCACAATTGACCAAAGGGACCTATCTCGTGAAAATTTTCGAGCAAGGGGAAACGACAGTCTGTAAGTTGTTGAAAGACTAATAAAAATACCAATAAACTATGAACCGAAAAACATTGAAAATATTGACGATGGCAGCCTTGTTCACGACGGCCGTTTCGGCCCAAACCCTGTTGTCGCCAAACAAACAGCTGAAGATGGATTTCTCGATTGAGAAAGGCCGTCCCACTTATACGTTACAATATAAAGGAAAAACGGTCATCGCTCCCAGCCATCTGGGTATTGAGCTTAAAGGTGAGTCGCAACGCCGGGAGTTTAACGATATGGGGAATAAAAGCGAAGGAACACCCTATTCGCTGATGAATGGTTTTGTAGTGACCGATTCGGCCTTTACTTCGTTCGATGAAACGTGGACACCTGTATGGGGTGAAGAATCGGAAATCCGCAATCATTATAACGAATTGGCCGTAACACTTCGTCAGAAAAATACCGATCGCGAGATGCGTTTGCGTTTCCGCTTGTTCGATGATGGCTTGGGATTCCGCTATGAATTCCCACAGCAGAAGAATCTGAACTATTTTGTGATCAAAGAAGAGTGTACTCAATTTGCCATGACCGGCGACCATATAGCCTATTGGATTCCGGGCGACTATGATACACAAGAGTATGACTACACGGTGTCGCGCCTTTCCGAAATACGCGATTTGCAAGCCGGCGCCGTTACCGAGAACCTTTCGCAGACAGGATTTTCGCCCACCGGTGTACAAACAGCCTTGATGCTTAAAACCGATGATGGTCTGTATATAAATCTGCACGAGGCCGCTTTGATCAATTACGCCTGTATGCACCTTAACCTCGACGACAAGAATATGGTTTTTACTTCGTGGCTGACTCCCGATTCGCAAGGCGATAAAGGTTATATGCAGACTCCATGCCAATCGCCGTGGCGTACCATTATTGTCAGCGACGATGCCCGTGACATATTGGCTTCGCGTATAACTCTTAACCTGAACGAGCCTTGTAAAATCGAAGACACTTCGTGGATTAAGCCGTGCAAATATGTGGGTGTATGGTGGGAGATGATTACCGGTATGGGCGATTGGTCCTATACGTGGGATTTTCCCTCGGTACAACTGGGTGTGACCGACTATTCGAAGGCTAAACCCCACGGACGTCACTCGGCAAATACCGCGAATGTGAAACGTTATATCGACTTTGCCGCCAAACATGGCTTTGATGCCGTGCTGGTCGAAGGTTGGAATCAAGGTTGGGAAGACTGGTATGGAAACTCCAAAGATTATGTATTTGATTTCGTTACCCCGTATCCCGATTTCGATTTGGAGGAAATCCGCGATTATGCCAAGAGCAAGGGTGTAAAGATGATTATGCACCACGAAACTTCGGCTTCGATACGTAACTACGAGCGTCATCTCGATAAAGCCTACCAGTTCATGGTAGACAATGGTTATCCGGCTGTCAAGAGCGGTTATGTAGGCAATATCATTCCGCGCGGAGAGACCCATTATAGCCAATGGATGGTCAACCATTATCAATATGCAATCGAAAAGGCCGCCGATTATAAAATTATGGTGAATGCCCACGAAGCTGTACGCCCCACGGGAATATGTCGTACTTATCCCAACCTCATTGGAAACGAGTCGGCACGCGGTACAGAGTATCAGGCATTCGGCGGCAGCAAGCCGTACCACGTAGCCATCTTACCTTTCACCCGGCTCATTGGTGGTCCTATGGATTACACTCCCGGGCTCTTTGAAATGGATATCGAGAAATACAATCCCAATAACCACTCGCATGCCAACACAACCATCGCCAACCAGTTGGCTTTGTATGTGACGATGTACAGCCCGTTACAGATGGCTGCCGACCTGCCCCAGACTTACGAGAAGTATGCCGATGCCTTCCAGTTCATTAAAGATGTGGCTATGGAGTGGGAGAAAAGCGTCTATCTCGAAGCCGAACCGGCCGAATATATAACCATTGCCCGTAAGGCCAAAAACACAGGCGAATGGTTTGTGGGTAGTGTAGGTGGCTATGATGCTCGTTATTCCGAGATAAAATTCGATTTCCTTGAAAAGGGTAAAAAGTATGAAGCCACGATTTACAGCGATACCAAGGATACTCACTATAAAACAAATTCTCAGTCTTACGAGATCAAAAAAATGAAAGTCACCTCTAAATCGAAATTGAAACAGTATGTCGCTCCCGGCGGAGGATATGCAATTTCGATAAAAGAGCTGTAAGACAAGCTCCGTTTGACGGGACGAGCGACCGTTTTTTGTCTGAATTCTTTTCCTGAGGTAGCGATGTACCGATTGCGGTACATTCTCCCCGAGAGAGGATAAGAACAGGCAAAAAACGGTCGCTCTGTGTTGTGGCAGAGGGGTAATAGGACCGCTCTGTTTTTCGGGGGAAAAAGATATTTTTACTTGGACGAGCGGGCGTATATGTAATTTTTATTTTATTTTTTAATTCTTTCCCTCTATTATACAGAGTTTATGTCTAACTTTGTAGTGTTTAAAATATAGGAGAAAAATGCCTGTACATAGGGGCTTTGAGAAGATTTAATAAAAAAGGGAAGCTGCTTTTGATGAATACTGTTTAACATATTTAAATATAAAATTTCGATTTAGAAGTATCAACGTTGAAAATAATATTTTGAAGCTTATGAATGTGACTAAGAATTTTATTCAATCTATCGCCGGAGCGATGCTTTGCCTATTATTATTTTCCTGTGGAGGGAAAAATGGCCAGAATGGAGGCGGTGTACGAGAGTATGCAGTAATGACGTTAGCTCCCGATTCGATGGAGTGGTATAGCAATTATCCTGCGGCTATCAAGGGAAAACAGGATATAGAAATACGTCCCAATGTGAGCGGTTTCATCACGGAGCTGCGGGTGGACGAAGGTTCGACCGTACGTAAAGGTCAGGTGTTGTTTGTGATCGATACGGTCCCTTATAAAGCTGCGTTGAAGGTGGCCCAGACAAATGTCGAGGTGGCTAAGGCCAATGCCGAAACGGCTCGTCTTACGGCCGAGAATAAACGCGAATTGCAACGTCGCGACATTATTAGCGAATATGACTTGCAAATGGCCGAGAATTCTTACGCTTCGGCCAAAGCACAATTGGCACAAGCCGAGGCCCAGTTGGTCAATGCCCGTAACAACGATTCTTATACCCGGGTTACCAGTCCGTTGAACGGGGTGGTAGGTGAGATACCCTTCCGGGTAGGCAGTTTGGTTTCGCCCTCTTCGACAACTCCGCTCACAACGGTTTCGGACAACTCGGAGATGTATGTTTATTTCTCGATGACCGAACGGCAGATTCTCGAAATGGCGGCCCAATACGGCGCCGATAATTTCCTGTCGAAGTTGCCCGAGGTATCGCTCAAACTCTCCGACGGCAGCATTTATCCGTTGAAGGGCCGTATCGAGACTGTGAGCGGCATTATCGACCCGCAAACCGGTTCGTCCAATATGCGTGCAACTTTTGAGAATCCCAATAAACTGTTGCGCAGCGGAGGTACGGGTGTGATTATGATTCCGATGAAGAACAATCAAGCTATTTTGGTTCCGCAAAAAGCCACTTATGAAATTCAAGACAAGAAATTCGTATATGTGTTGAATGCCGATTCTACGGTAACTTCGACCGAGATCATCGTGTCTCCCATCAATAACGGGAAGGATTATATGGTACTTTCGGGTGTGAAGGCCGGTGACCGTATTGTCACCGAAGGTGTAAACACGTTGAAAGACGGCATGACTATTCAAGTTGCCGGTTCGCAAAACAATCAATAAAGAGGAACTTCAAATAAATAAAGAAGAACGTTTATGAAGTTAGACAGATTTATCAACCGCCCGGTATTATCGACCGTAATTTCTATTTTTATGGTCATACTGGGTATTATAGGACTGGTATTCCTACCTATTACACAATATCCCGATATTGCACCTCCTACGATACAAGTATCGACCAGTTATACGGGAGCCAACGCTCAAACAATTTTGAATAGTGTTATCGCCCCGTTGGAAGAGTCGATCAACGGTGTGGAGGATATGTTGTATATGAACTCGACGGCCACCAATACCGGTTCCGCATCGATCAACGTATATTTCAAGCAGGGTACCGACCCCGACATGGCGGCGGTGAACGTGCAGAACCGGGTGGCCAAGGCGCAGAACTTGTTGCCGGCCGAGGTTACGCAGGTGGGTGTGATTACCCAAAAGCGCCAGACCAGTATGCTGATGGTATTCTCGCTGTACAGTCCCGACGACCGGTACAGCCTCGAATTCCTCGAAAACTATGCCAAGATCAATGTAATCCCGCTCATTCAGCGTGTACCGGGTGTAGGTGATGCCAACGTTATGGCTGCCGACTATTCCATGCGTATCTGGCTCAAGCCCGATGTGATGGCTCAATATGGCTTGATGCCGTCCGACATTTCGGCGATTTTGGCCGAACAAAATATCGAGGCGGCCCCCGGTCAGTTTGGAGATCAAGGCAACCAGTCTTTCCAGTATGTGCTTACCTATAAGGGCCGTTTGCAAACTCCAGAGGAGTTTGGCGACATGGTGATACGGGCTACCGAAGACGGCCAAATTTTGTATTTGAAAGATGTGGCCGATGTAGAGTTGGGCCGGTTGACCTATGGTTTCAAAAACTTCCAGAACGGCCACAATGCCGTGAGCTCCATGATTTACCAGACGGCAGGCTCCAATGCTACCCAAATCATCAGCGATATAACCGATTTGCTCGGTGAGATCGAGAAAGACCTCCCACCGGGAATGAAAATCGAGACTACGCTGAATGCCAACGACTTCTTGTTCGCGTCGATTCACGAGGTTATCAAGACCCTCATCGAGGCCTTTATCCTTGTGTTCTTCGTGGTGTATATCTTCTTGCAAGATTTCCGTTCCACATTGATTCCCGCCATAGCCATTCCGGTGTCGCTTATCGGTACTTTCTTTGCCTTGTACCTGATGGGATTCAGCCTTAACCTGCTCACCCTTTGTGCATTGGTATTGGCTATTGCCATTGTGGTCGATGATGCGATAGTGGTCGTCGAAGGCGTCCATGCCAAACTTGACCAAGGCTACCGTTCGGCGCGGAAAGCGTCGATCGATGCCATGCGAGAGCTTTCGGGCGCCATTATCTCGATTACGTTGGTGATGATGTCGGTGTTTATCCCTGTAAGTTTCATGACCGGGACATCGGGAACCTTCTATCGTCAATTCGGTCTTACCATGGCTTTTGCCATTGGTTTCTCGGCTATCAACGCTTTGACGCTGAGCCCGGCCCTGTGTGCCATTTTGTTGAAACCTCACGACAAGAACGGCCACAAGAAAACTACCTTTATCGACCGTTTCCACACCGCATTCAATGCGGCTTACGATACATTGCTCGGTAAATACAAAAACGGGGTTAGGCATTTTGTCAATCACAAGAAACTCTCGTTTGCCGGGGTTATCGTAGGAATTGTCGCTCTCGTTGTATTGATGAACATTACTCCTACGGGATTGGTACCTAATGAGGATACCGGTACGATTATGATTACCGCCGACCTGCAACCGGGTACTTCGCAAGAGCGTACCGAACAAGTGCTGATGGAGGTCGATAGCATTATCGCTACCCACCCGGCCGTGAAGAGCCGTACCCAAATCGTGGGATTCAGCTTCATCGGCGGACAGGGTAATACCTATGGTTCGTTCATCGTGAAGTTGAAAGACTGGGACGAACGTACCGGCAAAGGTATGGATGTCAATTCGGTTATCGGAGCTCTTTATGGCAAATTTTCCACCGAGATTAAAGATGCCCGTGTCCTCTGTTTCGCTCCGCCTATGATTCCCGGTTACAGTATCAGTAATGGGTTTGAGTTGAACCTGCAAGATAAGACCGGCGGTTCGCTCGACCATTTCTACGAAGTGGCCCAAAATTTCTTGGCCGAGTTGATGAAACGTCCCGAGATAGCCATGGCTTCGACCACATTCAATCCTTCGTTCCCGCAATATATGGTCGATGTCGATGTGGCCAAGTGCAAGCAGGCCGGTATCAGCCCGAAAGATGTACTCTCGGCGCTGCAAGGCTATTTGGGAGGTATGTATTCGTCGAACTTCAACCGTTTCGGTAAACTTTACCGTGTGATGATACAGGCCGATCCCAATGCCCGAGCCAACCCCGAGAGCCTTAATAACATCAAGATTCGCAACGGTTCCGAAATGGCTCCTATCACCAACTTCATCACTTTGAAGAAGGTCTATGGTCCCGACAACATTAAGCGGTTCAACATGTTTACCGCCATGACTGTCAACGGTAACCCTGCCGACGGTTATAGCTCGGGCGAGGCGATCAAGGCCATCGAAGAGGTTGCCGCCGAAACGTTGCCGGTAGGTTATGGGTATGAGTTCTCGGGCATGACCCGTGAGGAACAAAGTTCGAGCAGCGGGACGACGGCCATTATCTTTATCCTCTGTTTGGTATTTGTTTACCTGTTGTTGAGTGCTCAGTACGAAAGCTATGTGTTGCCCCTCTCGGTAATCCTTTCGATTCCGTTCGGTTTGGCCGGAAGTTTCATCTTCGCCCTCATGATGGGAGTCGAGAACAACATCTATTTGCAAATCGCTTTGATCATGCTTATCGGGTTGTTGGCCAAGAATGCCATTCTTATCGTCGAGTTCGCCTTGGATCGTCGCCGTACCGGTATGCCCATTATCAATGCCGCTATCGACGGAGCGGCAGCCCGTTTGCGTCCTATCTTGATGACCTCGTTGGCCATGGTTATCGGTCTGTTGCCTATGATGTTTGCCAGTGGAGTAGGAGCCAACGGTAACGGTACATTGGGCGCCGGCGCCGTAGGAGGTATGCTCATCGGCATGATATGTCAAATCTTTATCGTGCCGGCCTTGTTTGTGGTATTCCAGATTATCCAAGAAAAGATCAAACCGCTCAAATGGGACGATTTGGATAACAAGGAAGTCCTTTCGGAGATTGAACAGTATTCCAAATAACATGGAGGTAACGCTTAAAACAGAGAATAAATATATGAAAAGAATCCTTTTATATACCGTATGTGGTGTGATGTTGTTGACCACCTTCAACAGTTGCCACATATATAATAAGTATCACAGGCCCGATGTGAATGTCGAAGGACTTTATCGGGATACCGTCGCTGCGGGCGATACGCTTGCCGCCGACTCCCTCAACATGGGCGACCTCCCGTGGGAAGAGGTTTTCACCGATCCTATTTTGCAAGACCTCATTCGCACCGGTTTGGAAAAGAACAGCGATTTGCAAACTGCCATGTTGCAAGTAGAGGCTGCCAATGCCAGTTTCCAAGCAGCCCGCTTGGCCTTTCTCCCCACGTTGAATCTCACTCCGCAAGGCGGTGTGAGCAGCTTCGACGGCAGTAAAGGCACGTGGACATACTCTGCCCCGGTTACTGCCAGTTGGGAGATAGACCTCTTCGGCCGGATATTGAACTCCAAGCGCAATGCCAAAGCCGTGTTGATGCAAAGTGAAGCTTACAAACAAGCGGTGCGCACACAGATTATCGCCGCGATTGCCAACGGCTATTATACCCTGTTGATGCTCGATGAGCAACTCGCCATTACCGAGGCTACGGCCCTCACATGGAACAAGAGTGTCGAGACCATCAAGGCGATGAAAATCGGCGGTATGGCCAACGAGGCTGCCGTGGCGCAGAGCGAGGCCAACAGTTACATGATTGCGGCTTCGGTCCCGGCATTGCGACAACAGATAAGAGAGGCCGAAAACTCCCTTTCGACCCTCCTGTATCAAGCCCCGCAGGCGATTGAGCGTGGAAAATTCTCCGACCAAAAACTCCCCGAGTTGATACAAGTGGGTGTGCCCGTGCAACTGCTTGCCAATCGGCCCGATGTACGTTCGGCCGAGCTTTCGCTGGCTGCGGCCTACTATACGACCAACATAGCCCGTTCGGCCTTTTATCCCAATTTAGTCATTTCGGGTTCGGCCGGGTGGACCAATTCGGCCGGTAGCGCGATTGTCAATCCCGGGAAAGTGTTGCTCTCGGCAGCCGCTTCGCTGGTACAACCGATCTTCAACCACGGCAGCAATATCGCCAACCTCAAAGCCGCAAAGGCTCAACAGGAGATGGCCGCTATCAACTTCCAGCAAACGATTTTGAATGCCGGAGCAGAAGTAAGCAACGCCTTGTACCAGATTCAAACTACCAAAGAGACCCTCGCCAATCGAGAGTTGCAAGTCGCTTCGCTCGAACGGGCCGTGGAATCGACCGAGTCGCTCATGAAACTGGGAACCTCTACCTATCTCGAAGTACTCACGGCACAACAGTCGTTGTTGAACGCGCAACTGTCGCAAATTTCCGATTCCTATCAGTGCATGATTGCGGTTGTGAGTCTGTACCACGCTTTGGGAGGCGGTAGAGAGATCGAGGAAAATACAAAGTAAAAAAATTAAAAACGATATACTATGATTAGTCCGTTAGCATACGTCGATCCCAAAGCCAAGATCGGCAACAATGTAACGATTCACCCCTTCGCCTATATCGATAAAGATGTAGTCATCGGAGACAACTGTGTGATCTATCCCTATGCCAGCATATTGGCCGGAACCGTCATGGGTAAGAACAACCGGGTCTTTCAGGGAGCCATTTTGGGGGCCGAACCGCAAGACTTCCACTATAAGGGCGATGCCACCCGGCTCACTGTCGGCGACAACAATGTGATACGCGAATATGTAATCATCAACCGGGCCACTCGTCCCGAGGGCGAGACCATCATCGGCAATCACATCTACATGATGAAAGGAACCCGTATAGGCCACGACTGCCGGGTCGATGACGACTGTATCCTCGGTATCGATTGCGACCTCGCCGGCGAATGCCACATTCACAGCAAAGCTATTTTGGCAGGCCGTGTCATCGTGAAAGAAAAATGCCGGGTAGGTAGCTGGACCCTTGTCAAAAGCGGTTGCCGTACGAGTAAGGACATTCCTCCCTATATATTGGCAGCGCACAACCCCATTACCTACAAGGGAATCAATGCCTTTATCCTTCGGAAACAAGGATTCAGCGAAGAGACCGTCGAAAACATCGCACTGGCTTACCGTCAGGTTTACTCCTCGGGGACCAGCCTCGAAAATGCGATCCTTCGTATCAAGGAGGTAGTAACCCCCAGCCCCGAGATCGATTATATCCTCTCTTTCTTCGAGGATTCGAAGATGGGTATCATCGCTACCTACGGCGAAGGCCAATAAACGATTGACATAAAAAACTGTGAAAGCGACACCCGTCTATTGATATGATAGGCGGGTGTCGTCTTTTTTATGGGTTGGTGTACTATTGTGTTAATTGTAAAGTATTATACCGGGTTATTCAAAGAGCAGATAACGGAGCTTCAAAAAAGTTTATTTTAATTAACAGACTCCTTTATAAAT
This sequence comes from uncultured Barnesiella sp., assembly GCA_944320995.1. GTDB lineage: Bacteria > Bacteroidota > Bacteroidia > Bacteroidales > Barnesiellaceae > Barnesiella. The sequence goes on from CALUJQ010000003.1 coordinate 86,246, forward strand.
AAATCGGAGAAAACTGAAATAGTTTTCAAAGTTTTCTATACATTTGTTATCTCATTGAAATGAACGAATGAATACAGAGTTACAAGAGCGAATTATCAAGCATGCGACCCGAATGTTTCTGAGCAACGGAATCAAGTCGGTCACGATGGATATGATTGCATCGCAACTGGGGATTTCGAAGCGTACGCTGTATGAAAATTTCAAAGAGAAAAACGAGTTATTGTTGGTTTGTTTGGAAAAGGCAGAAGAAGAACGGAATGTTCGGCTGAAGATGTATTATAATCAACGGAAGAATGTAATAGACCTGTTGCTTCATGTTCATGAAGACATACTGTATTTTATGCGAGACGCCAGCCCTGCCTATTTTATCGATATGGAGCGTTATTATCCGAAAGTATACGACCGCTATGCCAAGGAGAAAGAGACCCACAAGCAGGCCATCGTCGACCTGTTGCGCGAGGGAATAGGTGAGGGGGTGATACGTGATGACATAAATATGGAAGTTGTGGCGACACTACTCTCGTTGCAGTTTGAATTGTTGAAGAATTCCGACCGTATTTTCAATTCGAGATATACTTTTACCGAGATATTCGAGACCATATTTAAGAGCTTTATCCGGGGTATAGCTACGCCGGAGGGGGTGAAATATACCGACCAGTTTTTTGAAGAAAAACAAAAAGAAGAAAATAGTAGAAACCTTTAATGATAAAAAAAGACGTATGAACGGAAAAACGATCGGGCATCGCATGACAGGAGCCGCATTGGCTCTGTTGCTTTTCCCGGGATCACTTTGGGCTCAGGACCAGCCGGTTCAATCGCTTACCCTCGATTTGAAAACGGCCATAAGTATAGCGCTTAACGAAAATCCCACGATAAAGGTCGCCGATATGGAAATAGAGAAAAAAGACTATTCCAAGAAAGAGACGATTGCCGGGCTGTTCCCTCGTATCGACGCTGCGGCCTCGTACAGCCGCACGATTGAGAAACAAACCATGTATATGGACTCCGAAGCTTTCGATATGAGCGAAATGTTTGCCCCCATATACAACACCATAGGGCAGTTGCACCCCGAGTTCCAGATGCCTCAGACCGGGGGTTCTTCTTCCTCGTCGAGTGAGACCGGCATGAAGGTGGGTACCGACAACACCTATTCGGTAGGTTTCAGTGCTTCGTTGCCCATTATTGCTCCCCAATTGTGGAAGAGTGTGCAGATGTCGAGTGCCGACATCGAACAGGCTGTCGAGGCCGCCCGCTCCTCGCGGTTGAGCATGGTCAATCAAGTGGAGAAGGCCTATTACAGCTTGTTGCTGGCTAAAAACTCCTACGATGTGATCAAGATGAGTTACGACAACGCCAAACTCAATGCCCAAGATTATAGGAACAAGTATGAACAGGGAACGGCTTCGGAATACGATGTGTTGCGAGCCGAGGTACAAGTGCGCAACCTTGAACCTTCGTTGTTGCAAACCGAGAACAGCGTGAAGTTGAGTAAGTTGCAGTTGAAGGTCCTCATGGGTATAGATATGACCGTGGAAATCGAGGTCGCCGACAAACTGGAAGATTATGAAGCCTCGATGTATGAAGAGACACTCAATATCGATACCTCGCTCGAACAGAATACCGATTTGCGCCAGTTGGATTTGCAGACCAGCTATTTAAAAAAAGCGGTAGATGTGCAACGCATGGCATGGTTTCCCACACTGTCGGCCACGGCCAACTACAACTGGATTTCGATGAGCTATGGCGGGGTATTCGACGACTTCCGCTGGAGCCCATATTCCACAGTAGGCCTTTCGTTGTCGTTACCCATATTCCAAGGAGGGGCGCGCCATTTCAAGATAAAACAGGCCAAATCGAATGTCTTGCAATTGGGATTGCAACGCGACAACCTCAAAAATACCCTCTCCATGCAGGTACAAATGTCGATGGACAATATCCAGAAATCGATCAAACAGATAGCTTCGAACAAAGAGGGCGTTCGCCAAGCCGAGAAAGCCTACTCGATTATGCAAAAAAGTTTCGAGATAGGATCGGCCACCTTTATCGAGTTGAACGATGCCGATTTGGCGTTGACCAACTCGCGGCTCTCTTACAATCAGGCGATATACGATTTCTTGGCAGCCAAGTCGGACTTGCAACTGTTGCTGGGAAATACCGATTTGGACCAGTATAAACAGGCCGGTCAGGAGAAATAATCACATTACCGAATAATAAAAAGAAAACGAATATATGGAAAGAAAACATTTCGTCTGTACGATGGCTGCTTGTGCGGCCCTGTTGTTTGTCGCTTGTTCCGGGAAGAAAGAGGCCGCCGGGCAAGCCGAGGAAGAGACGGTTCAACTGGTAAAAGTCGAGAAGGTTACGAAGCAGCCCATACCTCAGGTTGTTTCGTACACTGCTACGATAGAACCCTATAAACGCAACCTCATCAGTTCGTCGCTCCCCAATCGTATCAAGAAAATCTATGTAGAGGTGGGCGACCGGGTCAAGGCCGGGCAAAAATTGGTGGACCTCGACCGGGCCAATCTTTCGCAACAAAAGTTGCAACTCGATAACCTCGAATTGGAATATAACCGGGTGAAAGAGTTGTTTGCCGTGGGGGGAGCTTCGCAACAGCAAGTGGACCAGATGCGCACCCAATATGAGACGGCAAAGACCTCGTATGAAAATTTGGACGAGAATACCGTGCTGGTGAGCCCCGTCAACGGCGTGATCACCGCCCGTAACTTCGACGACGGCGATATAGCCAGCGGGGCTATCCTCACCGTGATGCAGATACAGCCGGTGAAAGTATTGGTCAATATATCGGAAAGCGACTTCACGAAAGTGAAGCAGGGCATGCCTGTCGATGTGAATGTCGAGGTCTATGGCGACGAACTGTTCAAAGGTAATGTGTCGTTGATACACCCGACTATCGACTCTTCCACCCGCACGTTTGTGACCGAAATCAATATCCCCAACAACGACAACCGCATTCGTCCCGGGATGTTTGCCAGGGTGAATATCGACTTTGGTAACGTCGATCGGGTGGTAGTCCCCGACCGGGCCGTAATCAAGCGCTCGGGGTCGGGCGACCGTTTCGTCTATGTCTATAAAGACGGCAAGGTATCTTTCAATCAAGTGCAACTGGGTCGCCATATCGACGATACCTACGAACTTATCTCGGGAGTAGAGAGCGATTCATGGGTTGTTACGGCCGGCCATACCCGGTTGAAAGACGGGGCTCCCGTGAAAATCGTGGAATAATAATTCCATTCGCAACCAAGCTATTCACACATTAAAGAACGAATTTCTATGAGTATATATGAAGGTTCGGTAAAGAAACCTATTATGACGGCCTTATGCTTTGTCGCAGTGGCCATCATGGGTCTCTTTTCCCTTACAAAATTGCCCATTGACCTCTATCCCGATATAGAGACCAATATGATTATGGTGATGACGGCATATCCCGGAGCCAGTGCGGCCGATATAGAGAACAACGTGACGCGCCCTCTCGAAAATGCCCTTAACGCCGTGAGCGATTTGAAACATATTACCTCCGAGTCGAAAGAGAACATCTCGTTGATCACCCTCGAATTTGAATATGGAGAGGATATTGATGTTCTCACGAACGATGTGCGGGATAAACTCGACATGGTGAAATCGGAACTCCCCGATGAGGCGGAGAATCCGATTATCTTCAAATTCAGCTCCGATATGATTCCCATTGTGATTCTTTCGGTGCAAGCCAACGAAAGTATGCCTGCTCTTTACAAAATCCTCGACGACAATGTAGCCAGTCCGTTGGCTCGTATCAGCGGGGTAGGTTCGGTCTCCATCAGCGGAGCCCCCGAACGTGAGATACAAGTCTATGTCGATCCAGTCAAACTTGAAGCCTACCACCTCACTATCGAGACTATCTCGTCGGTTATCGGAGCCGAGAACCGCAATATCCCGGGTGGTACGTTCGACGTCGGTTCCGACACCTATTCGCTACGTGTGCAGGGCGAATTTAGCGACGCTTCACAGATGAACGACATCGTAGTAGGCAACTATAATGGTAAGACCATCTATTTGCGCGATGTGGCCGTGGTACACGATTCGGTCGAGGAACGTGCGCAAGAGACTTATAACAACGGTGTACAGGGAGCGATGATTGTGATTCAAAAACAATCGGGAGCCAACTCGGTGGAGATTTCCAATGCCGTTAAGGCCGCTATGCCCCGGTTGCAGAAAAACCTGCCCAGCGACGTAAAACTGGGTGTGATTGTCGATACCTCCGATAATATTCGCAATACGATCGACACCCTGTTCGAGACCGTTATCTTGGCCTTGATATTTGTATCGATAGTGGTGTTCCTTTTCTTGGGGCGGTGGAGAGCTACGATAATCATTATCATTACGATACCTATTTCGTTGGTCGCCTCGTTTATCTATTTGGCGGCTACGGGCAATTCGTTGAATATCATTTCTCTGTCTTCGCTCTCTATCGCCATCGGTATGGTGGTCGACGATGCCATTGTGGTACTTGAAAATGTGACGAATCATATCGAGCGGGGCAGTGAACCGCGACAGGCCGCCATTCACGGGACCAATGAGGTGGGTCTCTCGGTAGTAGCCTCGACGCTTACCCTTATTGCGGTGTTCTTCCCATTGACACTGGTAACCGGTATGACGGGTGTGCTTTTCCAACAATTGGGTTGGATGGTAACCATTATTATGGTCATCTCGATTGTGTGCGCCTTGTCATTGACCCCGATGCTTTGTTCCCGCATGTTGAAGTTGCAGCCGAAGCAATCCAAGGTATTCAAGTTGTTGTATGTCCCTATCGAGAGAGGGTTGGATAAGTTTGACAACGCCTATGCCCGGTTGTTGCATTGGGCGGTGGGACATCGCACGATTGTCATCGTATCGTGTCTTTCGTTTTTTGTACTCAGTTTGTTCTTGGTTCGGTTTGTAGGAACGGAGTTTATGCCTACGCAAGATAATGCACGTATCGGTGTAAATGTAGAGATGCCCATCGGAACCCGTACCGAAATTTCGCGCGAGATAGGAATGTGCCTTTATAAACAATGGATGGAGCAATATCCCGAAATTGAAGTATGTAACTTCACGGCCGGTCAAGCCAGTACCGACAATACATTCGCGTCGATGACCGATAATGGTTCGCATATCCTCACCTTCAACATCAGTTTGTGCGACCCGGGTGATCGGAAACGCACCTTGTCCGAGATTTGCGACCTTATGCGTAAAGATTTGGCCGGTTATCCCGAGATTAAAAAATCGCAAGTGAACTTGGGAGGCGGTATGTCGGCGATGGGTGGTGAGACCACGCTCGACTATGAAATATATGGTTATTCGTTTGAGGAGACCGACAGCGTGGCTGCCCAACTCTCGGCCCTGCTTCGAGAGATTAAGGGTGTGAGCGAGGTACGTATAAGTCGGGGTGACTATCAACCCGAATATCAAGTCGATTTCGATCGTGAGAAATTGGCCCTTAACGGGCTGAACCTCTCTACGGCAGCCACCTATCTACGTAATCGCATCAATGGAGCCATCGCTTCCCAGTTCCGCGAGGAGGGTGAGGAGTATGACATCAAAGTGATGTATGCCCCTGAATACCGTACTTCGATAGAGGATATAGAGAATATCGTTATCTATAATGCACAAGGCAAAGGTGTGCGTGTGAAAGAGGTTGGAACCGTAGTAGAGCGTTTCGCACCTCCTACGATCGAACGTAAGGACCGGGAACGAATCAATACCGTATCGGCCATCCTTTCGGGTGTAGCCATGAGCGAAGTGGTAGCACAAGCTCAGAAGAAAATAGACCAGATGGTTATCCCGTCGGGCATCAACATCCAGTTGTCGGGTACATACGAAGACCAACAAGATTCGTTTGGCGACCTCTTTTTGTTGATGTATCTGATCATAATACTCGTCTTTATCGTGATGGCGGCACAGTTCGAGTCGTTGACCTATCCGTTTATCATCATGTTCTCTCTGCCTTTTGCCTTCTCGGGTGTATTTTTGGCCCTTTGGATCTCGGGCAACACGCTCAATGTGATGTCGCTCATCGGAGCCATTATGTTAATTGGTATCGTGGTGAAGAACGGTATCGTGCTTATCGACTACATATCGTTGAACCGCGAGAGAGGCATGGGCATACGCGAAGCCGTTGTGAAAGGCGGTCACTCCCGTTTGCGTCCTGTGATCATGACTACACTCACCACTATTTTGGGTATGGTGCCTATGGCTATCGGTACGGGACAAGGTTCTGAAATGTGGCGTCCGATGGGTACGGCGGTAATCGGTGGTCTCACCGTTTCGACCATTCTTACCTTGATCCTTATCCCGGTACTCTATTGCGTATTTGCCTCGGTAGGAGTGAAGCGCAGACGTAAAAAACATCATGAGAGTTTAATGGTGAAAACCAATTCGTAAAATCCCAATCGTTTGGGCTTCCTCGCTTCGGAAAGAAGCGAGGAAGTCGGACCTTAAAATTATAAACAGAAATATGAAATCGGTTCTTATCACATTTGATCAAGCGCACTATACCCGCATTATCGAATTGTTGGACAAACTCTCTTGTCGGGGATTTTCCTATTTCGAGCAGATGCGCGGTCGCGGTTCCAAAACGGGTGAACCGCATTATGGCAGCCATGCATGGCCTTCGATGTGTTCGGCAATCATCACGGTTGTCGATGACAACAAGGTCGATGCGTTGCTCGACAGGTTACACCAAATGGACGAAACGACTCCTCAACTGGGGTTGAGAGCATTTGTCTGGACTATTGAAAAAGCTATTTAATCGAATTTCTCGAAATAAACGAAAACTTTATGGTGATTCCTGCCATCGCCGGGTTTATCTCTGGCGATGGCAGGTCTTTTATAGAAGATAGGATACGGCTCGGCATAGTCCGAATTTGAAAACTCTGTTTTATTTGTCTCTGCACTCGCCTTTCCGTATCTTTGGATAAGATAGGATACGGCTCAGCATAGTCCGAATTTGAAAACTCTGTTTTATTTGTCTCTGCACTCGCCTTTCCGTATCTTTGGATAAGATAGGATTCGGCTCGGCATAGTCCAAATTTGAAAACTCTGTTTTCATTTGTCTCTGCACTCGCCTTTCACTATCTTTGTAATGACATTAAACCTTGCCTGTTATGAATATTCTTCTCGATGTACATACCCACACCATAGCGAGCGGACATGCGTTCAGTACTTTGCAGGAAATGGTGCAGGCCGCGGCCGATAAAGGGTTGCAGATTTTAGGCATTACCGAACATACGAAGGGAATCCCGGGGAGTTGTTCGCATATCTATTTCAGGAATTTGCCTATCGTCCCCCGTGTAATGTATGGTGTAGAGTTGCTGTTGGGTGCCGAAATCAATATTGTCGATTACGAAGGCACGCTCGATTTGGAGGAAAAATATTTCCGTTTCCTCGACTTACGTATTGCCGGATTGCATTCGTTGTGTTATCAACCGGGTAACGTCGAGCAGAATACTTCGGCCGTATTGGGTGCGATACGCAATCAGCATATCGATATTATCAGTCACCCGGGCGACGGTACGGCCGATTTGCATTTCGAGCCGCTGGTGTTGGCGGCCAAAGAGAACGAGGTGTTGCTCGAGATTAACAATAGTTCGCTCAATCCTATTCGGCACAAAGAGAAAGCTCGGGACAATAATTTGGAGATATTACGATTGTGCAAGCGTTACGAGCAGCCTGTCATTTTGGGAAGCGACGCCCATATCTCGTTTTCCATAGCCGATTATCATTGGCTTTATCCTTTGTTGGCCGAGACCGAATTCCCCGAGGCGCTTATCATGAACGACAAGCCCGAGGCTTTTAAAATCCGGCTGAAAAGAAGTCGCGAAATGATGGCGGGTTAGAACCGTGTCATACCGTAGCGGTCGAAACTTTTTCGTCGCGAAATCCATAGGGTGAGGAGTACCGAAATGAGCGACGAGGCAAAAATCGTTATCATCAACATGATTTGATATTTGATGGCAACACTGGGGCTGCTTCCTCCCAATATCTGTCCCGTCATGGTTCCCGGCAGGGCGATGAGCCCCATGACAGCCATGGAGGCGATAGTGGGGTTGAACGATTTGACCAGAGCTTCTCGCATGAAGGGGCTGAGTGCTTCGCCGGGGGTTGCCCCGTTTCCCAACAGATAGAGATATAGTTGCCGCTCTCGATGAAGTGACCCGTAAAACGAGTTGAGCGCGATAACGTTGGCCGATAGCATGTTGCCCAAAATCATTCCGCTGATAGGGATAAAGTATCGGGCCGTGAATAACTTTTCGGGACGGACGACCACGCCTAAGAAATAGAGGTCTATGATGAGCAACGAGACCAGAAAGGCGATGGAGACAGCCGTGAAGAGGGATTTTAGTGGCAGCCGGGTACGTTTCAGTACCGTCGATGATGCGATGGCTATCATGAGCAATATCCACAACAGGTTTACCCACACATTGTCCCATAAGAACAAATATTCGAGGTAAAAGCCGATAAGAAACAGCTGTACGGTCATGCGCAACGCAGCCCAAAGGGTATCTTTCACCAATCCGGTGCGATACCGGTAGAGAAAGTAGGCCGGGATTATCAGCAGCAGGAATCCCAATGCCATGTGACCATATCCGATGTCGATAGTCTCCATAATCAATCTCCGATATATATTTTCCGGTCGAACGACTCGATAAAGCGCGCGTCGTGCGAAACCATTACGACGGTTGTTCCTTGCATGGCTTGAATGTAATTGACAACAAGCGAAATGGCATGAGGGTCGAGGGCCGAGGTGGGCTCGTCGAGCAGCACGATTTTTTTCCTGAGCAGGGCGGCGATCATCAACATGATGCGTTGCCGTTGGCCTCCCGATATTTCGATGGTTCGTTTTTCATACAGCTCTTCATCGAGCCCGAGCCGGGTAAAGTGGCTCATGATGGTCGCGACCGAAGGTTTCGCCGATTGGTTGGCACGCAGGTCGAACGGAGCTTCAATCAAAGCTTCGACCGTGTCGAACGGGAGGGTAAATTCTTGCGGCAGCCAAGCTATTTCCTTTCGGACTTGTTGTACGGTTGTCGGGTCGAGCCTTTTCCCATCGATGCGTATCGTCCCCTCGTCGGGCCGGACAAACCCTGCTATGGAAGCGAGAAGGGTGCTTTTCCCGTGCCCCGACGGGCCGTAAAGCACCACTTTCTCGCCCTCTTCGATGCAACACGAGAAGTGTTGCATCAAGGGCTTGTTGTCATAAATAAAGGTTATGTTTTCAAATTCGATCATTTCGCAATGTCGGTAGTTTCGGCTTGCGGTTTCAGCCAGCGGTCGAGCCAGCGGAAGAAAATCCGTTGCCACAGTACGCCGTTTTGCGGTTTCAATATCCAGTGATTTTCGTCGGGGAAGATAACCATCTCGGCCGGTACGCCGCGCAGTTTGGCCGCGTTGAATGCCGACATGCCTTGTGAAGCTAGGATACGGTAGTCATATTCGCCGTGAGTAATGAGGATAGGGGTGTCCCATTGATCCACGAATTTGTGGGGCGAAGTGGCGAATGTGCGTTGTGCCGTGGCGTTCTTTTTGTCCCAAGGGGCACCACCCATATCCCAGTTGGCAAACCACATCTCTTCGGTTTCGACATACTGTTGTTCGAGGTTGTAGATACCGGCATGAGCGATAAAGGCTTTGAATCGTTTTTGGTGATGGCCGGCCAGCCAGTAAACCGAAAAACCTCCGTAACTGGCACCTACGGCCCCTATGTGGTCGGCATCGATAAAGGGTTCTTTTTTCATTTCGTCGGTGGCGCTGAAATAGTCTTTCATGTTTTGACCGCCGTAGTCGCCGCTTATTTGTTCGAGCCATTCTTGACCGAATCCGTAGAGCCCGCGACGGTTAGGCGCAATGACTATGTAGCCGTTGGCCGCCATCAGTTGCAGGTTCCAGCGGTAGGACCAGAATTGGCTTACAGGTTGTTGAGGGCCACCTTGGCAATAGAGGATGGCGGGATATTTTTTCGAGGGGTCGAAGTGGGGCGGATAGACAATCCAAGTAAGCATCTTTTTGTTGTCGGTCGTCTTGATCCAACGCTCTTCCACTTTGCCCATAGTCAATTGGTCGAGAATATCTTTGTTTTCAAACGAAATCTCGTTCACCTCTTTGGTTTGGGGGTTGATGTTGTAGATTTCGTCGGGTTTCGACAGGGAGTGGCGCATGGCAATCAAGCACGATTCACTTACCGGGGCCAGCGAAGCATAGTCGTAATAACCGGTGGTAATCTGTTCGATGCTCTTGTCGAGGCCTACGCGGAAGATGTGGATTTCGCCTTGGTAGGTCGAACGGATATAGAGCGATTGTCCGTCTGGAGCCCAAGCCAGTTCGTCGGTGCTGTAATCGAAATCGGCCGTTAAATCCTGTTTCTCGCCGGACTCCATGTTCATGACGAAGAGACGGTTTTTGTCCGATTCATATCCGTCGCGCTCCATGCTGCCCCAAGCCAGATATTTGCCGTCAGGCGAGAAGGCCGGCGTGGTGTCGTAACCCATCATGCCTTCGGTGAGGTTCTTGGTTTCTCCCGAGACGAGGTCGTAGAGATAGATGTCTGAGTTGGTCGAAATGGAGTATTCCAGTCCCGTTTTCTTGCGGCTGGTATAAGCTACCGCTTTGCTGTCGGGAGTCCAAGCAAACGATTCTATGCCGCCGAACGGTTTCATGGGCGACTCGTAGGGTTCGCCCTCCATGATGTCAACAATATCGGAAAGTTCTTTGCCGTCGAACGAAGCGATATAGGGGTGGGGAATCTCTTCGACCCACTCGTCCCAATGCTTGTACATGAGGTCGTCGATGACACGGCCGGTCGCCTTGTCGAGGTCGGGATAGATGTCCGATGCCTTTTGGCTGTATTTCACATTGCCGATAAAGAGGATATGTTTTTCATCGGGAGAGAAGAGGAAACCGTGTACCCCTTTTTCGTGGTGGCTTATCTGCCGGGCATTGCTTCCGTCGGCATTCATGATCCACAGTTGGGAATCGCCGCTTTTCCCCGAGAGGTAGGCAATCTGTTTGCCGCCGTCGATCCACACGGCGTTACCCTCCGACTCGGGTGTGCAGGTAATCTGTTTTTTGTTCTGTCCGTCGATGTCCATGACGAAGAGTTCGCGGTTGCTCTTGTTTTGTTCGAGGTTTTCGTAGGATACGCCATACAAGACTTTGCTCTTGTCGGGCGAAACTACCGGGTCGCTCACTCGGCCGAAGGCCATAAGCACCTCGGTCGTCATAATCCCGTTTTCTACTTTTACGGGTTGTTTGCCGATAATGTCGCCGGTTTTTCCGGTCGGCTGACAGGCCGTTACCAATAAAGCTCCTGCCATCATCATACAATTTAATTTGTTCATAAATAATGGTTTATAGTTTATTTTTATTTGATTTTCCTTTGGGAGCCCGGGGAGGTTTGTTTTCGCTCACGATGCGGGCCGGATTCCGCCACGGTGTATTTCCGTACAGTTTTTCCAGCAGGTCTGTGCGGTGCATGCGCCGGAGCGAGGTTTGTATATCGTTCCGTTTTTCGGGTAAATACCAGAAAAAATATTTGCGTTGGTTCAGTTTCTCCTCAGATTTGCGGGCGGTGAAAACCTTTTCTCCCGTATAAGGGTGTATGCCTGTGTAATAAATTTCGGTGGAGAGGGTCATCGGGGTAGGTGTGAAATCTTGCACCTGTTCCAATTTGAAGTTCATGTGTTTGGTCAGCGCCGCCAGTTCGGCCATATCCTCTTCGGTACAGCCGGGGTGGCTCGATATGAAGTAAGGGATAATCTGTTGGTTGAGATTCCGCTCCCGGTCGATGCGGTCGAAGATGCGTTTAAACTCTTCGAACAGGGAGAAGGAGGGTTTGCGCATGATGGAGAGTACGCGGTCCGAGGTGTGTTCGGGGGCTACTTTCAGACGACCCGATACGTGGCGGGCAATCAATTCCTCGGTATAAGGACGGGTACAGCGGTTTACCGCTTCGTCTTTGTGGCGGTGCAACAGCAGGTCGTAGCGCACGCCGCTGCCGACAAACGATTTTTTTATCCCGGGCAAGGCATCGACAGCGTGATAGATGTCGAGCAAAGGGGCGTGGTCGGTCCGGAGGTTGGGGCATATCTGAGGGGCGAGGCACGAAGGTCGCTTGCATTTGTGGCACAACTCTTCTTTCTCGCCGTGCATGCGGTACATATTGGCCGACGGTCCTCCCAAATCGCTCAAATAACCTTTGAAGCCGGGCATCTCGATAATCTGTTTTACTTCGTTGAGTATCGATGTCTTGGAGCGCGAGGCGATGAATTTGCCTTGATGAGCCGAGATGGTGCAGAAGGCACACCCCCCGAAACAACCGCGGTGCAGGTTGACCGAAAATTTAATCATCTCGTAGGCCGGTATCGTTTTACCCCGGTATTTGGGGTGAGGCATACGGGTGTAGGGGAGATCGAACGAGGCATCTATCTCGGCCTCGGTCATGGGGGGATAGGGGGGATTTACCACGATAACCCGCTCGCCCACGTTTTGCCATAGCCGTTTGGCGTGATATTTGTTCGATTCCTCTTCGATATGACGGAAGTTCTCGGCCTGTTTGCGTTTGTCCCGGAGGCATTCTTCATGCGAGGCCAGTACAATGTTGTGTTCGTCCTCGACGATGCGGGGCGTTTCGGCTTGGGGGCGTATGATGGCTGTCTGTGGTATATCGGTGAGCTGGCCTATTGTTTTGCCCTGTTGCAACCGTCGGGCAATCTCTACAATGGGCCGTTCGCCCATGCCGTAGATGAGCAGGTCGGCCGGGCAGTCGGCCAGAATCCCGGGTAACAGTTTGTCCTGCCAATAGTCGTAGTGGGTGAGCCTGCGCATGGACGCCTCGATGCCTCCCACGATAACCGGCGTATCGGGGAAGAGTTGTTTGAGAATGCGACTGTACACGATGGTCGGGTAGTCGGGGCGCATGCCATGCCGACCGTTGGGAGTATAGGCATCGTCGCTTCTCAGTCGTTTGTTGGCTGTATAGTGGTTGACCATGGAGTCCATGGCTCCGGCCGAGATACCGAAAAAGAGGCGGGGAGTACCCAGTTTTTTGAAATCGCGCAGGTCGTCCTGCCAGTTAGGTTGGGGTACAATCGCCACCCGTAGCCCCTCGGCTTCGAGGATACGTCCGATGACGGCCGCTCCGAAAGAGGGGTGATCTACATAGGCGTCGCCCGAAAACAAGATTACATCGACGTAATCCCAGCCCCGCAAATCCAACTCTTTGCGGGTAGTGGGCAGCCAGTCTTGCAATCGGTATTCTTTCATATCTTTACGGGTATAAATCTAAACTTGGTGAGAAGGAGCGGCCGCGGCATTTTGTAACAAATCTTCCAGTTTGACCAGTTCGTCCCGATATTGGGCCGCTTCGATAAATTCCATTTTCTTGGCTGCCTCGACCATCTGTTTGCGGGTGCGTTCGATTGCTTTCTGCAACTGTTCTTTCGACATATATTTGACAATCGGGTCGGCAGCCACATCGATATGCTCCCGGTATTCGTCGCTGTATGCCCGTGCGGGTTGAGCCGGTTGCGGTCTTTTCGCGATTTTGGCCGGTTGCGCTTGTTGAGCCTCGGCATTCGATACGAGGACCGAACTTTTGGCTTTTTGTATCGCTTTGGGGGTGATATGGTTCGCTTCGTTGTAGGCCAACTGTTTCTCTCGGCGCCGATTGGTTTCGTCGATGGTCTTTTGCATGCTTTCGGTGATGCGGTCGGCATACATGATGACCCGTCCGTTGAGGTTACGGGCTGCTCGTCCCACGGTTTGGGTGAGCGAACGGTGGGATCGGAGGAATCCCTCTTTGTCGGCATCGAGTATGGCCACCAACGAGACTTCGGGCAAATCGAGCCCTTCACGCAACAGGTTCACCCCGATGAGTACATCGTAAACCCCGGCGCGCAAGTCGTCGAGAATTTTGATGCGGTCGAGTGTATCGACGTCGGAGTGTATGTAATTGCAGTTGATGTCGAGCCTCATGAGGTAACTGTTCAACTCCTCGGCCATGCGTTTGGTGAGGGTGGTGACCAATACCCGCTCGTCGCGTTCGATGCGTTGTTGTATCTCTTCCAAAAGGTCGTCTATCTGGTTGAGGCTGGGACGCACCTCGATTACCGGGTCGAGCAATCCGGTAGGGCGGATTACTTGTTCGACCACAATGCCTTCGCTTTTTTCCAATTCGTAATCGGCAGGTGTGGCGCTCACATAGATGATTTGTTTGGCCAAATTTTCAAACTCGTCGAATTTCAACGGTCGGTTGTCGATGGCGGCGGGCAACCGGAATCCGTATTCCACCAAATTCATCTTGCGTGAGCGGTCACCGCCGTACATCGCCCTTATCTGTGGCACCGTCACATGGCTCTCGTCGATGATGGTGAGGAAATCTTTCGGGAAATAATCGAGCAGGCAGAAAGGCCGTGTGCCGGCTTCGCGTGCGTCGAAATAGCGCGAATAGTTCTCCACCCCCGAGCAATATCCTATTTCGCGAATCATTTCTACATCGTAGGTCACCCGTTCATAAAGCCGCTTGGCTTCCAGTTCCTTGCCGATGGATTTGAAAAACTCCACCTGTTTGCCGAGGTCTATTTCTATCTCGCCGATAGCCCTGTCGATTCGCTCTTTGGTGGTCACAAACAGGTTGGCGGGAAAAATCTTGTAAGCGTCGAACTGTTCCATGGTGCCTCCTGTGGCCGGGTCGATGGTGCGTATCGACTCTATTTCTTCGCCCCAAAACTCGATGCGGACAATCACATTGTCGTAGGCTAAGTAAATATCTACCGTGTCGCCCTTGACCCTGAAATTCCCTCGGTTCAATTCCACTTCGTTACGGGAGTAGAGCGAATCGACAAAGAGCCGCAGCAATCGATTCCGGCCGATATTGTCGCCCACCTTCACCTCGATCACGTTGCTGTGGAAATCCTCGGGGTTGCCTATCCCGTACAGACACGATACCGACGATACCACAATCACATCTTTGCGACCCGAGAGAAGCGCCGAGGTGGCCGACAGCCGCAACCGGTCTATCTCTTCGTTGATGGCGAGGTCTTTCTCGATATACGTGTCGGTCGAGGGTATATAAGCCTCGGGTTGGTAGTAATCGTAGTAGGAGACGAAGTATTCCACCGCATTCTCGGGGAAGAACCCCTTGAACTCGTTGTACAGTTGGGCCGCCAGTGTCTTGTTGTGGCTCAATATGAGGGTAGGCTTCTGTACCCGCTCAATCACATTGGCCATCGTGAATGTCTTTCCCGAACCGGTTACCCCCAACAAGGTCTGGTAGGGGATACCGTCGAGTACGCCTCGACTCAGCTCGTCGATAGCTTCGGGCTGGTCGCCCGTAGGACGGTAGGGTGATATGAGCTTGAAATCCATAAAGTACGTTTCGTTAAGATTCCGGAATGAGCAAACAGAGAAGCAGATAAATCACGATGGGCATACCTATGGCACCGATAGACAGCAACACATAGATGATGCGTACCACAGTGGGGTCCAATCCCAAATATTCGCCGATACCGGCGCATACGCCTCCTATCTTGCGACCTTCGCGGGGACGGGTGAGTCGTTTAATCGTATTCATCTTTTTCTATATATCTCGCATTTATCCAATGCAAAGATAGTGCAAATCGCCAGCAAAAACAAGATAGTGCGCTTCGGAAAGATTCCGGGACAGCCGGTTGCTCCCTTTTCTTTTTGCCGGGGATAAATGCTTATTGGTCGATATAAATATTGCTATGGGCGGTAAATAGGGCTATTTTGTCTCGTCATCGTTAAAATTCTCTTATTTGTTTTCTATATTCGTGCGAAATCTCTAACTTTGCAAACTGATAATGAAACGAATGATGCGAAAAATAATCTGTTCAATAATTTGTGCTTTGCTCCTTGTGTCGTGCGGCGAATATAATAAGATACTGAAAAGTACTGATTATGAGCTGAAATATGATTATGCCAAGAAGGCTTTCGAGCGTAAAAAATATATGCAGGCCGCAACGTTGCTCGAAGAGTTGGTCGCTATCTTCAAGGGTACGGACCGGGCCGAAGAGTCGCTCTATCTGTTGGCCCGCAGCTATTATCTGAACAAAGACTACATTACCTCGGGCGAATATTTCCAAGCCTACTATAAGAATTATCCCAAAGGTGAATATGCCGAATTGGCCCGTTTTTATAGCGGATACGGCTATTATTTGGACTCCCCCGAGGCCAAGCTCGATCAAAGCGGGACCTATAAAGCCATCGATGAAATGCAACGTTTCCTCGACTATTTCCCCAACAGCGAGCGGGCCCAGCAGGCACAGGATATTATTTTTGAACTGCAAGACAAGTTGGTTTATAAGGAGTTGCTCAATGCGCAGTTATATTACAACTTGGGTAATTATATGGGAAATAATTACCAATCGGCCATAATTACTGCACAAAATGCTTTGAAGGAGTATCCTTATACCCGTTACAAGGAAACGTTGTCCATGCTTATCTTGAAATCGAAGTATCAAGAAGCTGTACAGAGTATCGAAGAGCGGAAGCCCGAACGATTCCGCGATGTCATCGACGAATATTATTCGTTTATCAATGACTATCCGACAGGTGAAAATACAAAAGAGGCCCAAAATATTTTTAAGGTGGCCAATAAATACGTAAAAGATTAATCTTTAAAATAATGGATTACAAGAAATCAAATGCACCGACAAACACCGTAACACGCGATATGGTGGCTTTGTCTTCCGAAACCGGAAACATTTATGAAACGGTTTGTATTATTGCTAAGCGGGCTAATCAAATTGCCGTGGAAATGAAATCGGACCTTGAAAAGAAACTGCAAGAATTCGCCTCTTGCAATGACAATTTGGAGGAGGTCTTCGAAAACCGCGAGCAAATAGAGATTTCGCGCTATTACGAGAAATTGCCGAAACCGGTCCTTATCGCCACGCAAGAATATATAGAAGGGAAAGTTTATTATAAAAATCCCGAAAAGGAAAAATCGGCTATTGAATAACAGCCTGTTGGATTTAACTGCAAGCCGCACTATTCTAATTTGGTAGTGCGGCTTGCAGATTTTTCTTGTTCTGCCGGTCGCGGCAGGTGTATGGGTAGTTTGTTACCGAAAAAAATAAAGATACCATTAGTTCATTAAAATATGATTAATAGAATATTAATCCGTTCCAAGGTCATTCAAATAGCCTATTCGTATTTCTTGACGAAGGACAAGAGTGTTATGGAGGCCGAAAAAGAATTGTTTTTCAGTTTCGAGAAATCATACGAGTTGTATCACCTGCTGTTGACCTTAATGGTTGAGTTGACCGATACGCAGGCGGCCAGAGTAGAAGCGGCCCGTATGAAGTTCTTGGCCACTCCCGAGGAGAAAAATCCCAACATGCGTTTCGTAAACAACCGGTTTATCGAGCAATTGAGAAACTGCGACGATTATAAGGATTATCACGAGAAAAAACCTGTCACGTGGACCAACGACCCGGAATTCCTGCGCGACTTCTCGGAACGCATTGTCAAAAGCGATTTGTATAAAGAGTACATGTCTTCTCCCGATGATTCGTATGAGAACGATTGCGAGTTTTGGAAAAAGGCTCTTAAATCGTTGATTTGTACCGATGAAGAGTTGTTGGACTTGTTGGAGCAGAAGTCGCTGTATTGGAATGACGACTTGGAGATAATAGCCACATTCGTCTTGAAGACCATAAAGCAGTTTAGCGAAATAAACGGCACGTCGCAATCGCTGTTGCCTATGTTTAAGGACGACGATGATGCCCAATTTGCCAAAGAGCTCTTCCGCAATACCTTGCTTCATGGAGACGAGTACCGCAATTATATCGAGAATTTTATTCGCAACTGGGAGATCGAGCGAGTCGCCTTTATGGATATTGTCATCATGATGGTCGCATTGAGCGAGTTCCATAGTTTCCCGTCGATTCCCACACGCGTCACACTGAACGAATATATCGAATTGGCCAAGTCGTATAGTACCATAAAGAGCGGTCAATTTGTAAACGGCGTGTTGAATGCAATCGCCGATAATCTTAAAAAAGAGGGAACGCTAACAAAAGAATAACAAATTTGTTATATATTTGTGAACCGAAATTTTTTCGGGTGAGATATAAATTTTTAAAAGCTAAATTATGACAGCATTATCAATTCTTTTACAAGCATCGGCTGCCGGTAACGGAATGTCCAGCATTCTGATGATGGTCGCTTTGATTGCTATCTTTTATTTCTTTATGATTCGTCCTCAGACGAAACGCCAAAAAGAGATTCGCAAATTCCGCGAAGCCCTTACTGTCGGCGATAAAGTTGTTACGGCCGGTGGATTGTTCGGGAAAATAAAAGAGGTAAAATCCGATTCTTTTATTATCGAAATAGCCGAGAATACCCGCGTGCGTATTGCTAAGGATTCGGTTTATCCGTCGGCTGCAGATGCCAAGGAAAACGGGACCGATCAGGCGAAGTAATCGGGCTTTTCGGGCAACTCCTTCGTGGAGAAATAAAAAGATAAAGTTTTTTATCGGCAGAGGCTATGCGTCCCGATAAAAAACTTTATCTTTGTTGTATATAGTCGTTGCACATATATTATATGAAGAGGAATATTTCGGAGCGCATAGCCGTAAAATTTAAGTCGATAGTTCATAAGATAGGAACGGTATTCCGTCAAGAACGTACCCGGGAACTGTTTACATTCTTGGGGTTTGTCCTGCTCTCTTTGATATTTTGGTTCATGCAGGGCCTGAACGATGAGGTCGAAAACTCTTTTGAAATACCGGTAGAGTTGCAAGACCTTCCCGAGAAGACAACCCTTATCAACGATTTGCCAACACATATCGAGGTGAGGATACGCGATAAAGGGCCTGTGATGTTGGGCTATGCGATAGAGGGCCTGTCTCCGTTGCAAATCAATTTTAAGGAATATGACAAGGGGCACAATTCTTTCCTGCTCTCTCCCTCCCAACTCGAAACGATCCTGCGGAAGTCTTTACGGGCCACGACGGCGGTTGTCTCGATTAACCCCGATACGATAAGAGTCTTGTATACGCACAATGCCGGTAAGCGAGTCAAACTGGTAGTGAAGGGTACGGCCACGACTACTCCCCAATGTGTGTTGAGCGGCGATATGACAGCCGACATCGATTCGGTCATGGTGTATGGCGATTTGGCCTCCTTGAAACATTTGAAAGAGGTATATACGACAGACTTTGAAGCTAAGCGGTTGAACGACACCCTTCGTACGGTTGTTCGGATTGCAAAGCTCCCCAACCTCCGCATCGTTCCCGAGCAAGTGACGGTAACGATACCGGTGGAGGAAATGACCTCCAAGACTCTCTCTATCCCCATTGTACCCCAGAATGTGCCGCAAGGGTGGTCTCTTTTGACATTCCCTTCGTCGGTTCAATTGTCTTGTATGATGCCGTTCAGTAAATTTACGGCAGTTAGCGAAGAATCTTTTCTGTTGGGGGTCGATTTTGCCGAGTTATCGAGTCACCCCTCTTCCAATAAATTGAGTGTGAAGATATTGAATTCGCCCGAATTCGTTCGGAATATCTCTTTGTCGCAAGATAGCGTCGATTATATTTTGGAGCAGAAACGGTTGCCATTTACGTCACACTCCGATTCCGTAGTTGTTTCGATACCCGATACGATATGAAGCGAATAGGTATTACGGGCGGTATAGGAAGCGGCAAATCGGTCGTCTCGCAACTGTTGCGTGTGATGGGGTATTCCGTGTACGATACCGATTCGGAGGCCAAGAGGTTAATGGCTTCTTTACCGGCACTCAAACATCAAATTGCCGAGGCTTTCGGCCCCGATATTTATGATAACGATGGCATGCTGAACCGAGCCTTGTTGGCTTCGCGCGTATTCGGCCGTGCCGATCGTATGGCTTTGCTCGATTCGATGGTTCACCCCGCAGTGCGGCAAGACTTCCTGCGTTGGGTTCAATCGTTGGAAGGTACAATCTGTTTTGTAGAGTCGGCCATTCTGTATGAATCGCACTTCGACGAGCTGGTCGATGAAGTTTGGCTGATCACCGCTCCCGAGTCGTTGCGCATCGAGCGGGTACAGCAGCGTAGCGGTTTGTCCGAGGAGGAGATAAAAAAACGCATGGCTTCGCAGATGCCCGAAGCAGAGAAACAACGCCGGGGAAACTATATCATTCGGAACGATGGCGACACATCGGTAATTCAAGCGATTTTATCGCTTTTGAAGCGGTTGGATTAAGAAATTTTTCTTGCGATAGAGCCGTTAAACCAGACAAGAGTATTATTTTTGCAATGCAAAAGGTTTGAGTAATTAAAAAATATAAAACGAAATTTTATGTTGAAAACGATTTTATCAATCTCCGGGAAACCGGGTTTGTACAAGTTGGTCTCTCAAGCAAAAAATATGCTGATCGTAGAGTCTTTGCAAACCGGGAAACGGCAACCTGCCTATGCTCATGAAAAAATTATTTCGTTGGGAGATATAGCCATCTTTACCGATGAGGACGATGTTCCGCTGGGTGAGGTGTTGAACGCAATCAAAGAGAAGGAAAAGGGAGCCAAAGCGGCATTGGATATAAAGAAAGCCGATAATGAAGCTTTGCGTGCCTATTTGGCCGAAGTATTGCCAAACTTCGATCGCGAGCGAGTTTATGTTACCGACATCAAGAAACTCATCAGTTGGTACAATTTGCTGGTCGAGACCGGTAATACCGATTTCGTAGAGGAGAAGAAAGACGAGACACAGCAAGATACCGCTGTTGCCCAAGAGGAAGAGGCTCCGGTCGAGGAGGCTCCCAAAGCCCCGAAAACGAAAAAGAAAGCCGAGTAAATACCGTCTTTTTGAAATGATAGAATAAAAGCCTGTATGAGGAAATCGTACAGGCTTTTTTATGGTTGCAGAATCCAAGCGCCTTGCGAGCGAATGTCATAGCAAGGGATTCCCTGTTTGAAGCAATCGTTTTGCAAACTCATCGCACGTCCGGGGTGGACGTCGGCTCCGATAATCAATGCCCGAATATGGAATAGTTTTGTAATATCGGCTATACGACCTCTGAATGTTCTGGATACGATAGCATAATCCACTTCGAGCGGATTGTCGGTCGATAGTTTGCGCCACTCCCGGCCGTCGAGAAGGAGGAGCCGTTTGTCATGGAATAGGGCGAACGGGAAATCAATATAGGTGGCATTCCCTTCGAACGGAGAAGCGCTTTTGGGGAACAACCGATATTCTTCTTGGCCGTTTTTCATGCGATACTCTTCGCCTGCCAATTTTTGCGGCATGGCAAGGGTGTCCGACAAGAGTATGTAGCACCCGTTTCGATCGCTTAGTTGTACGACTGTCGATTCCCGGCTGTCATACACGATTATCTCGGGCCGGGGCGGTCGGTAGGTCGATATATCGGCAATGAAGAAGATTATACAAAATGCCAAGGTGAGCCAAAGGCATTTTTTCGAACGATTCTGAATCGTGATATAAAGCAATATGCCTCCGATGAAATAAAGCCAAAGGTATCGCGATTCCAACCATACCCCGTCGATATGGCTCCAAGGTAGCCGGTCGATATGAAGAGAAAACAGTTCGATGTATCGTAATATGAAATCGATGGCCGCAGCCAGCCATTCATAAGGGAGATGGAGCGACGAGAGTATCAGCATCAGGAATGAAAAGCCGAAGATGAATGGCAGTAGGGGTAAGATGAGTATGTTGCCAATGAGAAAAAGCAACGGTAGGGTGTGGAAGTAATAGACGGCGATAGGTAGCGCGCCTATTTGTGCCGCTATGGACACGGCCATGCAGGAACTTATCCAGCGAACCGGATAGTGGGGCGATTGTCCCCAAAAGTTCAAGCGGTTGTAGAAGAGCAGGATAGCGGCAACAGCCGAGAAACTCATTTGAAATCCGATGTCGAAGATGAGGTTCGTGTCGTATAACAACATGAAGAACGCGGCGGCAAACAGGGCGTTGAGCGAGCTGTTTCGACGGTCGAGCATTTCGGCGGCCAATAGGAACGAGGCCATGATGCAGGCTCGTACCGCCGATGGAGATAACCCTGTAATGCAGGCATAAAGCCATAATACGAGCAGGGTAAGCAATGGCCGTAGTTTGCGATAAGATTCGGAACAGGCGAGGGGGAAAAGTAGCAGATAGATTAAAGAGGCCACCACTCCCATGTGTAACCCGCTCACAGCCAAAATATGCGAAAGCCCTGCGGCCGAGAAGTATTGCCTCAATTCCTGAGGGAATTTTTGCCGTTCGCCTAATAAGAGGGCTTTCAATAGGCTCGTGTTGTGTGGTGACAGGTGGCAATAATCTATCTGCCCGGATAGATTTCGCTGTAAAGACGATGTAAAAAACCACAGTTCGGAGTGAGGTTTCTCCCCTAAATGAATCCACTGCTGTTGCCCGACATATTGGCTTCTCGTTATTCCCTTGTGTTTCATGAACGAGGCGAAATCGAAAGCGTATGGATTGGTATTCGGCCGTATCGGCTGCAAACGAAATTCAAAACTGATGATGTCGCCGTATGCGAGGCGTTTGGCGTCGGGACTTTTCTCGAGATAGAGGGCTGCTTTTTCGTCGTACTCGACGATTGTCCCGTTGGTGTCGGCGAGTGCGGTTATGGAGACGGGACAATAAAAAGAGCGGGATTTCTCTTCGGCGTCGTTGTCGATATGGGCTATGGCGATGGGATAAAAACCGGCCGGCGGTTGCGGCGGACGGTTGTGCATTCCGTGCAATCCTGCTCCCATGGCAAAAACAAGGAGAAACAACCCCCAGCCGAAAAGTGTCCGTTTGCGGTATTGCTCCTCGATACTGTCACGGGAAACAAAGAAACTCCATAGCACGAAACCACCCAACGCCGGTAGGATACACACCCAAATCGGTAGTTGCAACCACTCTTGGCAGATGATACCTGCCAATAGGGGGGCGAGCAACCGTATAAAGGGAGTGCGGGCAGCCGATAGAGAACTCCTGTTCATGGGTGTTTGGTTTTTCGTAGTGTTAGCGGGCTTGGCCACAACAAGGCTTAAAACTTCCGGGTCATGTAACGCATGAAGTCCGATTCCACGCCTCCCGTTTGGCCGGCATTCTGTACGAAACAGAACTCCCGGTTGCAATCGAAGTCGTCGATTTCGATTACTTTCAGTTTCCCATCGGCGATTTCCGACGAAACGGCCTGTATGGAAACTACCCCCACACTGTCGGTGTTGTACAGGAATCGTTTAATACCTTCGGTCGTTCCCAGTTGCATGATGATATTGAGTTGCGATAATTTCATTTGGTGCAGGGCCAATGTCTTTTCGAGGACTTCCAAACTGCCCGAGCCGCTTTCCCGAATCACCAAAGGCAGCTGCCGGAACTCTTCCAGCGTAATTTCTTCATATCGGGACAATTTGCTTCGTGTGCTGGTGATGCAGACCAGCTCGTCGCGCATGAAAGGGGTGTAGTGTAAATGAATTTGCCGGCTGATGCCTTCGATAAGGCCCAAGTCGATGCGATGCTCTTCGAGCGCTTTTTCTATATCACGGGTATTCCCGTTGAGCAGCGATAGTTTGATATGTTTGAATTTTTGTTGGAACGTGGCCAAATAAGCCGGCAAGACATATTGGGCTATCGTTGTGCTTGCTCCTAAGCGCAATTCGCCGGTATGGCGTTGGGACAACAAGTTCATTTCGAAGTCGAGTTGCTTGTATTGTTTGAGAATCTTTTCGGCATGGCTTAGCAACAGTTCACCGTCGGGGGTGAGCGTGATATGAGTCCCCATGCGCTCAAACAGCCGGGTGCTATATTCTGCTTCGAGCTCCTGTATGTGTTTGCTGATTGCCGGTTGGCTCACATACAACTCTTTCGACGCTTTGGTGAAACTGAGGTTGTGGGCAACGCTGCAAAAGACTTTTAATCTGAAATCTATCATGTTGAAGTTGTGTATTATTCATTCCAAATTTCCCATGCGGCCAATGCTTGCCGATGAAGCATCTCGATACCGTTTTTGGTTTTACACCCTCTTTGTGCCGCTTTTTGGAGGAACAACGTCTCTTCGGGATTATATACGACATCGTAACAGAGATGCCCGGGGGTGAGGGCATCGTAGGGTATATCGGGGCATTGGTCGATATGGGGGTACATACCCAATGGGGTCGTATTGACAATGATTTTATGGGAAGCTATCACCCCGGGTGTCAATTCGCCATATTCGATGACACCCTCTTTCTTTTGCCGTGACACGAATGTGGGGACGATGTGCAACGATTTCAATCCGGCGTATATGGCTTTTGATGCGCCTCCGGTACCGAGGATAAGGGCGTGTTTCATATTCTCGTCCAATAGCGGAGCGATGGAGTCGGTGAAGCCGATGACGTCGCTGTTGAAACCTTTGAGATAAATATCCCCGTTGTGACGCATGATTTTGATTACGTTGACCGCTCCTATCTCGTCGGCTTTCGGGTCCAGTTCGTCGAGCAGAGCAATGACTGCGCTCTTGTGAGGTATTGTTACATTCAGCCCGCACAACTCTTGGCGGTCGGCAATAAGTCGTCGGAGGTCGGAGACATCGGGGATTTCAAAATTTTCGTAAATGGCGTCGATGCCTTCGGACTCGAATTTCTTTTGAAAAAAAGAGCGGGAGAACGAGTGCCCGAGAGGGTATCCCACCAATCCGTATATCTTTTTCATGGGTATGATGAATTAGCCGTTATATTTCGATTCCGATAATATCTCCCCGGCATTGTCGGCAGTTTCGAGCAACTCGACAATGGACTTCCCTTGCTCTTTGACATAAGCGCCGACAATCTGGAATCCTATCCAGCGGCCCAGCCGTCCCGGAGAGTCTCGATGGAGAGCCGAGACAAAAGGTGCCGGTTCGATATACTTGTTGATGAGCATCGATTCGGTATTGAACAGATGTTTTTTCGTGATAATCTGTTTCCATATCTCCGGTTCATTTTCTTGGCACCATTGGGCTTGTGTTTTGGAGTAGCCTAAAAGTCCGAATGAGTCGGTCTGTGGGAATATGAGGGAAAGGGCATAGAGGATTTTCCCTTCATAAACCATGCGGTCCAACAAAGCGTTGCGTTTCGATTGATAGGGATACGAGGTGCGCAACCACACTTCTGCGGCGTCGATAGCTATGCGGTTACTCTCGTGCAAGGGCCTTTCATATATATAATAGCGTTGTTCATAGAGAGGATAGTCGGCACCTAAATAGCAATCCAAAGAGATCGACAATAGAGAGTCGATTGTAATGATAGATTGGTTTAGCCCCGAAATGTGGGTGAGAATGCGGGGTTGTCGGTGCTGGGGGAATAGTTCGCCATACCGTAGGAATGCCGCTTGTACCGTGCGAATCCATGTAGTGTCGTTGGCAAATCGTGTTTCCGTATCGGTATATAATTGGGAAATAGCCTCGTTTGTAAGAAACATTTTCAATCCTTCTTGGAACGACGGGGCATCGCCCAATCCCAGTACGTGCCGGCAGTAAATGGGGAAGAAAGGAGCGTATTTTTCTCTGAAAAGGGCCGCCTTCGAAGTATCGGTTTCGTAGGCATAGGCCGATAATCCTTGGTCGAATCGCTCTATGGTCACGGTCGAGTTGAGCAAATCCCCCGATCGCTCCGACGCTTTTCCGTTACAAGCGATAAAATAAATGGTCAATAGACCTATCGCTATTGCATATTTGCTTATTTTCCCCGATTGTATCATATTCTTCATTTGTTTTGTGTCGTTTCTGCAAATTTACTTTTTTCTTTTGAAAACCCATTAGGGAGTATGAGGTTTTGTTGCATAGTGTATAGGGGAATAAATATCTATTAAATGAAAACTTTTTCGAGCTTTATTCGTACCTTTGCAACTTGTAAGGGTTCTGTTTGTTAGAAGTTTTTAAAAGACGAATTATAATTTATGAGATATTCGAGTTTCGGTCGACGATTACTCTCGGCCTTCTTGGCATTCTGGCTTGGCCTCTCGGTTTTGTCGGCAAAAGATTTTGTAGTGGTAATCGATGCCGGCCACGGAGGACGTGATGCAGGGGCACTTGGAAATAAGTCCAAAGAGAAAGATATTAATTTGGGAGTCGCTTTGAAATTGGGACGTTTGATTCAAAATAATGAACAAGGAGTAAAAGTGGTCTACACTCGCGACAAAGATGTCTATCTGACATTACAGGAGCGAGCCAATATCGCCAATCGGGTGGAGGGCGATTTGTTTATCTCGATTCATACCAATTCGATTGATAAGAAGTCGCCCAACCGCAAGACTGTTGCAGGCGCCTCTACATGGACGTTGGGATTGCACCGAAGCAAAGAGAACTTGGAGGTGGCCAAACGTGAAAACTCCGTTATCTATCTGGAAAATGACTTCTCTACCCGTTACGAAGGGTTTGATCCGAATTCGACCGAGTCGTATATCATATTTGAGTTTATGCAGTATAAACATATGGAGCAGAGTATCAATTTTGCTTCGGATATACAGCACGAATTTGTTTCGGAAGCCGGGCGTGTGGATAGGGGAGTAAGGCAAGCCGGATTTTGGGTGCTTGCCAAAACGAGTATGCCGGCCGTCTTGGTAGAACTCGATTTTATCTGTAACCCCACACAAGAGAAATTTTTGACCTCCGAAAGCGGACAAACAAAAATGGCAAAAGCTATATACAATGCTTTTTCCAAATACAAGTCGGATTATGACCGCAAACAGAATGCCGGTAAGAGTATAGATATATCGACGGCTTCGTCGGCTCCTGCCGTCACCCGGAAAACCACGGCAGAACCCTCGGTCGCTGAACTCGCTGAACAAGACGAAGACTCGGGTGTTACCTATTATAAAGTACAGTTTATGGCTTTACCCCGAAAATTACCCGCCAGCTCGAAAGAGTTTAAAGGACTTTCGCCGGTCGAGTATTATCAAGATGGCGGAATGTATAAATACACCTATGGGAAATCGACCGATCGTAATGAGATACAGAAACAATATAAAAAAGTGAAATCCTTGTTTCGCGATGCCTTTATCATTGAGTTTCGCGATGGAAAGCGGGTGAAGTGAGAAACAACGAATTTCTAATAAAAAGTAGAATATGAAAAAGAGATTTGGAAGAGAAATTAAGATAGCGCTGTCAGTCCTTATAAGTATCTTGATTTTGTATGTAGGAATCAACTATTTGAAGGGAATTAATGTGATGAAACCCTCGAATTACTATTATGTGCATTTCTCCAATGTGGCCGGGTTGGCACAATCGGCTCCCGTGACCATCGACGGCTATAAAGTTGGCCTTGTGCAAGAGGTCATCTATAATTATGATACGAACAAGGAAATCAAAGTATTGTTGAATCTCGATAAAAGTTTGAAAATCCCGGTGGGCAGTCGCGCTTTTCTTGAAACCGACATGCTCGGGACAGCTTCGATTGTAATCTCTTTGAATCCGCATGTGAGTGAGTATTATGAACATGGAGCCGTCATCGAGGGTGAAGTGAAGTCGGGACTGATGCAAAGTATACAGAGCGATTTGTTACCTCAGGTTGCACTGTTGTTGCCTAAACTCGACAGTATTCTTTCGGGGATACAGGTGTTGGTCAATGACCCGGCTTTGGCCACGTCGGTCAAACGTATCGACCATGTTACGGCCAATTTGGAACGTTCCTCAGCCCAGCTGTCCCAAATGATGCAGAACGAAGTGCCCGCTATCCTCGATAATGTACAAGGTATTACCGCACAAATAAATCAGTTCTCCGATACCTTGAATTCATTACCGCTTCAATCGACGATGGCTTCGGTGCAGAAAACTTCGGACAATTTGCATCAAATAACTTCGAAGTTGACTTCGCCCGATAATAGTTTGGGTTTGTTGTTGAACGACCGCGGATTATACGACCGAGCCAACGGCGTGTTGGGGAGTGTAGATTCCTTGATGATCGATTTGCGGCTTCACCCGAAACGGTATGTTCATTTTTCCTTGTTCTGATTCGAAAAATAGATTGCATTATTTAGAATTGTTATAAATAAGCGAATAGCGTGATTTTTTTTGTAATTTGCCCGAAGTTACATTGATAAAAGTTTTTTCGGTGGGATATAAAAGAATGAAAGAAATATGTTTTATAACAGATCTCTATCGCAAGATTCTAAAAATAAGGGGGATAACAATTTTGTAAATTGAGAAAAAACCATGAAGGAGGTACCCTTTATAATAGCTTTGAAATCAATAGTTTGTAAAGGAAATGTAAAAAGCAAATATTTTTTGATTTGTTTTTGAAGAAAAATAATTTGAATTTTGTACACACAAAAGTTTTTTGATAGAAGATTTACATAAAAATGGGTTCAGAACAACATGTTCAGTTGTGGGACCAATGTTTAACAATTATCAAAGACAATATAAACAAAGAGGCTTTTGATAGCTTGTTCAAGCCGATTACCTCTTTGGGGTTTGATGATAATGTGTTAACCTTGCTTGTCCCTTCGCATTTCGTCATCGAGCAGATTGAGGACCACTATCTCAATTTGTTGAAAAAGGTTTTGCCTCGAATTTATGGGGCAAATGTAAAGTTGGTATATCGTGTGCAGATTGTACGCCAGCCCGAAGCGACTGTCGATTTGTCTGCTACGACAAAATCTACCGCTGTGAAAAATAATACGCAGCAGTCGATTCCCGACCTTTTAGATCCTTTTAAACAACGTGTGTATGACGAACTCGACCCCCGCCTGAACCCGATCTATACTTTTGAAAGTTATTATCAGGGGGCCAGTAACATGTTGGCACGTACGGCCGCAGAATCGATAGCCGCCAATCCCGGTAGAAACACCTTTAATCCGCTTTTTCTCTTCGGAGAGTCGGGTGTGGGTAAAACTCATCTTATTCAAGCGATAGGATTGCGTATTAAAGAGAATATGCCGGCTTCGCGGGTATTGTATCTTTCGGCTCATGATTTCTTGGTCCAATATACCGATGCCGTGCGCAATAACCGGGTGAACGATTTTATCAGCTTCTATCAGAGCATCGATGTCCTGTTGATGGATGATATTCAGGAATTTGCAGGAAAAACGCAGACACAGAATACCTTCTTCCACATATTCAACCACCTGCACCAAAGCAACAAACAACTGGTGCTTACTTGCGACAGGCCTCCGGTAGAGCTGGTGGGCATGGTTTCCCGTCTGTTGACCCGGTTCAAATGGGGGTTGACGGCCGAAGTGGAACGCCCCGACTATAAGTTGCGGTATGATATTCTGATGAGTAAAGTGCGTCGCGACGGATTGTCTATCTCGGAAGAGGTAATCGACTATATTGCCCGCAATGTGACCGACAATGTGCGCGATTTGGAAGGTGTCATCGTTTCGCTCATGGTACGGTCGAGCGTCTTGAAGAAAGAGATTTCGATAGAGATGGCCGACCAAGTATTGGCAGCCAGTGTAAAGATGGTGCAAAAGCAGATAACCATCGATTCCATCAAAGAGGCGGTATGCGGATACTATGGCTTGGAGGTGTCGAGGCTATTGGAACGCACCCGTAAACGGGAGGTCGTTGTGGCTCGGCAGATGTCGATGTATTTGGCTAAAAAATATACGACGCTCTCTTTGGCCGGGATTGGCGACATCTTGGGGAAAAAAGACCACGCAACTGTGTTGCACGCTTGTAAAACCATCTCGGAGCAGGTCTGTGTCGATAAAAAACTACGGAGCGATCTCGAAGAGATAGAACAACGCATACAGGGATAAGGTGGTTCTTTCCCTATTTATTGATTTACAACAGAAAGGCCTCGAACGATTGTTCGAGGCCTTTCTGTTGAGTAGCCATCTCTTTTTATCCCGGCATTTTGAAACCTTGTTTGATAATGAAGTCGAGGAATATTTTTGAAAATAGTTCGTTGTTTTCCCGGGAGTAACGTATGTCGGTGAATACTTGTGCCAAAGTCTCCTTGTGATTTTCCTCGATAAACTGCCGGTTTTCGGGCAGGCTCTCTTTTTCGGCATAGAGGCGTTGTATATCTTCGGGAGTATAGTCGCGGTAAGTCTCGTGGTGGACAATCGCATCGAGGGGCAAACGATCTACCTGAGCCGGAGTGCTTGCCGGATAGCCTACGGTGAGGGTGGTCATCGGAACTACGAATTTGGGAAGATGCAGCGCCTCGGCTATTTGTGGAGCATTGTAGGTTGTAGTTCCGAGATAGCAACACCCCAATCCCGACACCTCGGCCGCTGTACAGAACTGTTGAGCCACAAGTAGGGCGTCGATGGCAGCCGTGACAAACGATTGGAAATTGTCATACCCCGGTTGAGCCCGGTTCTGCTCGCACCATTTGATAAAACGGTTGAAGTCGGCACAAAAAGTCAGTACAACAGGGGCGTTGGTTACAGCCGGCTGGTTGAAGTGGGCAGGGGCCAACCTCTCTTTGTTGGCATGCTCCCGGGTGACGACGACGCTATAAACTTGCATGTTCCCGGTTGTAGGGGCTCGGAAAGCAATTTCAAGCAACTCGTTGAGCAACGCATCGTCAATTTCTTTGTCGAGATACTGGCGAATGGTCCTTCTCTCTTTTAAAGCTGATATTGTCATAAAATAATATTTAAATTTGGTATCTCTCTCGATTTACAAAATTAAGAAATTTATTTGGTAAAACGGTTATCATTATCTCCAATATTATAAAATTGCTCGTAACATCACTTTAATATAAATGGGAAACCTCTTTTCTTATTTCGATAATTGAAATTCTATTTTGGTTATACTCCTATTCTTGGTCAATTTTAAAAATAGGAAACTTTTATTCTTATTGAAATTTTTAAATAATTGATAATCAGTAGTTGTATTCGTAAAATTGGAAAACTTTGTAAAAAATAGAAATTTAAAAATGATATTATTTGTGTATGTGGAATGTTTTTTATAAACTTGCACCGTAAATCTTTCGTATCGAAAAACCTTTGTCTTAATTAACAAAATTAACACAACCAGAAAAAATTAGTCTCGTGGAACCAACGGTTTATACTTATGACGAAGCGTACCAAGCGTCGTTGGAGTATTTTAAAGGTGATGAGCTGGCAGCCCGTGTGTGGGTGAACAAGTATGCTCTGAAAGATTCGTATGGGAATATTTATGAAAAGACTCCCGACGACATGCATTGGCGTATCGCCAATGAGATAGCTCGCATAGAGCAAAAGTATCCCAATCCTCTTTCTCCTCAGGAGTTATTCGACCTGATGAAATCATTCCGGTATATCGTGCCGCAAGGAAGCCCGATGAGCGGAATCGGTAACAATTATCAAATAGGGTCGTTGTCCAATTGTTTTGTGATTGGTCTCGATGGAGCCCCCGACTCTTATGGAGGCGTTATAAAAATAGACGAAGAGCAGGTACAATTGATGAAACGTCGTGGCGGCGTGGGACACGATTTGTCGCACATTCGGCCCAAAGGGTCGCCGGTAAAGAACTCGGCATTGACCTCCACGGGTTTGGTCCCGTTTATGGAACGTTATTCCAATTCGACACGCGAGGTGGCACAAGACGGTCGCCGGGGCGCGTTGATGCTGTCGGTTTCCATTAAACACCCCGACTCGGAGTCGTTTATCGATGCCAAGATGGTCGAGGGACGGGTGACAGGAGCCAATGTGTCGGTAAAGATACACGACGATTTCATGGAGGCTGCTGTCGAAGGCAAACCCTATATTCAACAGTATCCCATCGACTCGGCCGACCCGAAAGTGACGAAAGAGGTCGATGCACAGGCCATTTGGAAAAAGATCGTGCACAATGCATGGAAATCGGCCGAACCCGGGGTCTTGTTTTGGGATACGATTATTCGGGAGTCTGTGCCCGACTGTTATGCCGATTTGGGATTTAAAACCGTATCGACCAACCCCTGCGGCGAGATACCTTTGTGCCCCTATGACAGTTGTCGTTTGTTGGCAATCAACCTCTACTCTTATGTTGTAAATCCGTTTACGAAAGAGGCCTATTTCGATTTCGACTTGTTCCGTCAACATGTAGGGCTGGCTCAACGAATGATGGACGATATTATCGATCTCGAAATGGAAAAAATCGACAAGATTATCGAGAAAATCAAGTCCGATCCCGAGACCGACGAGGTAAAATCTACCGAACTCAATCTTTGGTATAAGATTCAGAAACGCACTCTGCAAGGGCGTCGTACCGGTGTGGGGACAACGGCCGAGGGCGATATGATTGCAGCCATGGGGTTGCGTTACGGTACCGAAGAGGCTACCGATTTTTCCGAGAAAGTACATCGGGCATTGGCTCTCGCGGCTTACCGTTCGTCGGTATCGATGGCGAAAGACCGTGGCGCATTCTCGATTTTCGATGCCGATAGAGAGGTCAATAATCCCTTTATCAACCGACTGAAACAAGAAGACAAGGAGTTGTACGACGATATGTGCAAGTATGGCCGCCGCAATATAGCTTGTTTGACAATTGCTCCCACGGGAACGACCAGCTTGATGACACAAACGACCTCGGGCATAGAACCTGTATTTATGCCGGTCTATCGCCGTCGCCGTAAAGTGAATCCCAATGACCCGGAGGTACGAATCGACTATGTCGATGAGACGGGCGATGCCTTTGAAGAGTATGTGGTTTATCACCACAAGTTTATTACTTGGATGCAGGTGAATGGGATTGATGTAAAAGAAGATTATACACAAGAGGAGGTCGATGCTTTGGTAGCCCGGTCGCCCTATTACAAGGCGACGGCCAACGATATAGATTGGCTGCAGAAGGTGCGCATGCAAGGGCGCATTCAAAAGTGGGTCGATCACTCGATAAGTGTCACGATCAACCTGCCTTCCGATGTGAGTGAAGAGATGGTTGGCCAACTTTATGTGGAGGCTTGGCGCTCGGGTTGTAAAGGGTGTACGGTTTATCGCGACGGCTCTCGTTCGGGAGTTCTTATTTCGGCTAAGAAAGAAGATAAGAAATCTGCACCCATGGTCAATGCCCCGGTAGAGAAATTGGTTCGCCCCATCGAATTGGAGGCCGATGTGGTCCGTTTCCAAAACAACAAGGAAAAATGGATTGCATTTGTGGGCTTGAAAGATGGCAAACCGTATGAAATCTTTACCGGTCTCGCCGATGACGATGATGGTATTTTCTGTCCGAAGAATGTAGTCAAGGGTAAGATTGTGAAAGCCGTGAATCCCGATGGTACCAAACGTTATGACTTCCAATTTTCCAATAAGCGGGGATACAAGACGACCATCGAGGGCCTTTCGGATAAGTTTAATCCCGAGTATTGGAACTATGCCAAGCTCATCTCGGGAGTACTTCGCTACGGAATGCCTATCCCGCAGGTGTTGAAGTTGGTTTCGAGTCTCGAATTGGACAGCCAGTCGATCAACAGTTGGAAAAACGGTGTGGAACGGGCTTTGAAGAAATATCTGCCTAACGGTACTAAGGCCAGCGGCCAAACCTGTCCGAATTGCGGAAACGAAACGCTCGTTTATCAAGAGGGTTGCCTCATCTGTACCTCTTGCGGAACTTCCCGTTGCGGATAATCCCTCTTTCCTGAAACGAAGAGATAAAAGTACAAAAGCGAACCAACATTGGTTCGCTTTTGTTTTTTTGAAATAAAATAGAGCGGAACTGCCTTTGTTTCTGAGGAAAGTTTTTATCTTTATGACTCCAAATAAAAAATAGCGATGAAAATAACATTTGAGATACATTACCATACCCGTTGGGGCGAAAACGTGTTGCTCTCGGGCGGCATAGACATGCTTGGCTCTGGCGACGAGGAGAGAGCCGTTATCATGGATTATCGGGGTGATGACCTGTGGTCATACACGATAGAGTTGCCCTCCTCGGTAAGAAGTTTCGATTACAGATATTTGGTAAAATCGGGCGAGGGTGTCCGCCGGGAGTGGGGCGACCCGCATCGTTTCTCTGCGGGCAATCGGGTCGGAGAGTACAGGTTGCTGGATTGTTGGCGCGACGAGCCCGACGATTTGCCGTTTTATACCTCGGCATTCACCCGGGGAATCTTTTCCCGACAACATCTTCAACCGGCACCCGATGCACCGCTCCCCGGGTGTTTCGTGTTCAAAGTGTTCGCCCCGCAAATAAGGCCCGACGAGCAGTTGCTTATGGTGGGTAACTGCGAGGCTTTGGGCGATTGGGATATTTCGAAGGCTCCCTTGTTGAACGATGCGAATTTCCCCGAGTGGCAAATCACGCTCGACGGGAGAGAACTGCCCCAGCAGTTTGAGTATAAATTTGTTGTCGTTCGCACGCATCAACGGGAGGTTGTGGCATGGGAGAAAGGTGCGAATCGGGTATGTAAAGAATCGTTGAATGCCCATTCGGAACTGGTCGTCGTTTCGGGACTTCGCTTTCAAGGAGATGGATTGCGATGGAAAGGAGCCGGTACGGCAATCCCTGTATTTTCGTTACGTACCGACTATGGATTCGGCATCGGAGAGTTCCTTGACTTGAAGTATATGGTCGATTGGGCCTTGCGTACGGGGCAGTCGTTCATTCAGTTGCTTCCGGTAAACGACACGACGATGACGGCGACATGGCAGGATTCATATCCCTATAACGCCAATTCGACTTTTGCGTTGCACCCGCAATTCCTGCGTTTATCCGAAGTAGGTCTGTTGAGAGACGAAGCCGAACTGGCACGTTTCGATGCGTTGCGGCAAGAGTTGAACCGATTGCCCGATGTCGATTATGAACGGGTGAACCGGGCCAAATTGGAATATCTGCGGCTCTTGTTTGACGAGCAGGGCGAAGCTACTTTGTCGAGTGAAGGTTTCAAGAATTTTTTCCGGGAGAATAAATTCTGGTTGCTCCCGTATGCCGCTTTTTGCAGTTTGAGAGATCGCTTCGGCAGAGCCGATTTTACCCGGTGGGAAGAGCATGCCGTTTATGACGAGTCGGCCATAGCCGATTATTGTGCGGTGTGGAGTCCTTGGTATAAGTCGGTGGCGTTTTATTATTACATACAATATCATTTACACCTCCAACTCTCTGATGTCAGAGAGTATGCCCACCGGGCCGGCGTCGTCCTCAAAGGCGACATTCCCATTGGAATCAGCCGTACCAGTGTCGATGCATGGGTCAATCCACAGTTGTTCCGCATGAACAGTCAGGCCGGCGCGCCGCCCGATGATTTTTCGGTAGAGGGACAAAATTGGGGATTTCCCACTTACGACTGGGAGGAGATGTCTCGCGACGGTTATGCATGGTGGAAAGCCCGGTTGCGCAAAATGGCCGATTATTTCGATGCTTATCGCATCGACCATATTTTGGGCTTTTTTAGAATCTGGGAAATTCCAATCGATGCCGTTCATGGCCTGTTGGGGCATTTCAATCCGGCATTGCCCTATTCACCCGAAGAGTTGGGTAGTTATGGATTCCGGTTCGATGCTTCGTGGCAGATTGAGCCTTATATCCGGGAATCGTTTTTAGGCGAGATATTCGGCCGATATGCCGATGAGGTGAAAAAGCGGTTTTTGATATATGTGGGCGACGGCAGTTGGAAATTGAACATCATGTGGGATACCCAGCGGAAGATCGTCGATTATTTCGGTGGGGCTGACGACGAAATGAATGTGACGATAAAAGAGGGATTGTTGAAACTGGTCGATGAGGTGCTTTTTATCGAAGACCCCGAAAAGCCCGGTTATTATCACCCTCGCATTTCGGGTCAACGCACTCGGGCATATCAAGCGCTCGACGAGGAGCAAAAAGCCTCTTTCGACCGCTTGTACGAAGATTTCTTTTATTGGCGTCATAACGATTTCTGGAAAGAGGAGGCGATGCGCAAATTACCGCCTCTTATCTCGTCAACCCAAATGTTGGTTTGCGGGGAAGATTTGGGCATGATACCCGGATGTGTACCCGAGGTAATGGAGCGGTTACAAATCCTTTCGTTAGAGATAGAACGCATGCCCAAGGCGTTTAATTGCGAGTTTGCCGATACATGGCACTATCCTTACCGGTCGGTTTGTACCACTTCGACCCACGATATGTCGGGGATAAGAGCGTGGTGGGAGGAGGATCGTTCCCGCACGCAGCGTTTCTTCAACGAGGTATTAGGTGAAGCCGGCGAGGCTCCCCGCCTGTGTGAACCGTGGATTTGCGAACGAATCATTGCGCTGAATTTGGCTGCGCCTTCGATGCTTGCAATTTTGCCGTTGCAAGATTGGCTCTCTATAGACGGCCGGTTACGGAGGGAGAATCCTCATGAAGAACGGATAAACGTTCCGGCCAATTCCCGCCATTATTGGCGGTATCGCATGCATTTGTCGATAGAACAACTTTTGGCAGAAGGAGAGTTCGATACCCGGCTTCGGGAGTTGATACGAGACAGCGGCCGGTAAGCAGGAATCCGAATAGATAAAAGGAGCGGGAGGTGGACATGATACCTCCCGCTCCTTTTATCTGAGAATCTGCATTATCTCGAAACGTCAGAGTTTATACCCCTCGAAATCATAGAGTTCGGTCGAGAGATAGCGCTCGCCCGTGTCGGGGAGGAGTACTACGATAGTCTTCCCTTTGTTTTCGGGTTGGCGGGCCAGTCGGGTTGCAGCGAAAGCCGCGGCACCCGATGAGATGCCTACCAGCAAGCCTTCGGTGGCAGTCAATTCGCGGCTGGTGCGAATAGCGTCGTCGTTGTTTACGGGAATAACCATATCGACAACCGATGCGTCGAATATCTTGGGTACAAATCCGGCTCCGATACCTTGGATTTTATGAGGCCCGGCTTTCCCTCCCGACAGAACCGGCGAATCGGCTGGCTCCACAGCGACGATTTTAATATCGGGATTATGCTTTTTGAGTCCGGCACCTACACCGCTGATGGTTCCTCCGGTACCTACGCCGGCCACGAAAATATCGATTTCGCCTTCGGTATCGCGCCATATTTCTTCGGCTGTGGTCGCTACATGGATTGCCGGGTTGGCCGGGTTTTCAAACTGTTGCAGGATAAGGCTTCCTTCAATGGCGTCATTCAGTTCCTTGGCTTTGTTTATGGCACCGGTCATACCTTCCGCCCCGGGAGTGAGGACCAGTTGCGCACCCAGTGCTTTGAGCAGATTGCGCCGTTCCAGACTCATCGTTTCGGGCATGGTGAGTATAAGCCTATATCCTCTTGCCGAAGATACGAAGGCCAATCCTACACCGGTATTCCCGCTTGTCGGTTCGATGATGGTTGCACCGGGTTTCAGCAACCCTTTTTGCTCAGCATCGTCGATCATCGATAAGGCAACCCGGTCTTTTACGCTTCCGGCGGGATTGAAGTATTCCAGTTTGGCGATAATTTTCCCGGCCAATAGATGTTTTTTATTGTAATTCGACAGTTCCAATAGGGGAGTGTTCCCTATTAAGTCGGTTAAGTTCTTGGCAATCTTTTTCATATAGGGGTGTATTAATAGTTATACAAAGATAATAGGTTAATTCTCGTTTGGAGTGTAATTCTCTTTGTTTTTGTAAGCGAAAGTCTCTTTTATGAAAAATACGCACAATGCACCAATCCCTAACAGGAGTCCCGAGATACCCAGCATGACAGGTTGGCTACCTCCGGCCCAGCGTAGGATCGAACCTCCTGCGAGGGCAGCGACGATTTGGGGAATACAGATAGTCCCGTTGAACAGGCCCAAATAGACACCCATGTTTTTCCCCGAGATGGAATTGGTGAGAATAGTGAAAGGGATAGCCAGCATCGCGGCCCAAGCGCAGCCGATGAGAAAGAAGGGGATAAACATCAGGTATGCGTCGTGGATAAAGGGTATGGCGGCAAAACCGGCTCCACCGATAAGCAGGCTGAGGCTGTATGCCGTTTTCCGCTTCTTTATCAAGGGAAGCAATGGAGCCCAGCATACCGATCCTACGGCTTGTATGGCAAACAACACACCGGTCCAGTTGCCGGCTGCTTGATAACCCGGCGAAGTGGGGTCGGTCGCATGCCACACGTTATCGGCTATCGTTCCTGTGGAGTAGGTCCACATGTACATGAATGCTGCCCAACAAAAAAACTGGACGGCACCGACGGTCCAAAAAACTTTCGGAGCATCGCGTAGGAGTGACAGAATACCCTTTTTCTCGGCGACTTCCCGGTCCGAGATATGATGGAAAGCCCGGAACTCTTTGGGGGGCATCTCTTTTATCCGGAAGGCCGAGTAGAGCGTGCAGAGTATCAATATGATTGCTCCCCCGTAAAAAGAGAAGACAACCGAGTCGGGGACAATACCGGGGGCTGCAATATTGTTGATGCCGATATAGGTAAATAAAATGGGGAAAAGATACCCCGCCAAACTGCCGGCATTGGAGAGAAAACTTTGTATGGAGTAGGCCGTACCTTTTTGCCGTTCGTTCACCATGTCGCCTACCAACATTTTGAAGGGTTGCATGGCCATATTGATAGAGGTATCGAGCATCATGAGCGCAATCAACCCGAACCACATGGCGTTGATATGTTCTTTGAATAGGGCGGCATTGGGCAACAGGCACATCACCGCCACCGCAATGGCCGAACCTGCGATGAGATAGGGGATACGTCGTCCCAGTCGGTTCCACGTGTGGTCGCTCAATACACCTACGATCGGTTGTACGATAATGCCGGCCAAAGGAGGAAGTATCCAGAAATAACTTAGGTTGTGCGGATCGGCGCCTAATGTGGCGAATATCCGGCTGATGTTTGCACTTTGCAGTGCATAGGCGATCTGTACGCCAAAGAATCCGAAACTGAGGTCCCAGAGTTTACGGAAACTTAAATCGGGTTTTGCTCTCATTTCATAGAAAGGAGAGGAGCATTTGGGGTTGTCTTATCCGTTATTCCCGGTTATTCGACCTCGGCCATACTATACAGCCGGGCAATTTCTTGCGACCAGAGGCTTTCGTCCGGAGTTTCGAGAATCAGCGGAATATTATCAAAACGTTTATCCCGCATCAATCGTTCAAAAAATCCTATGCCCAATACGCCGGCTCCCAAACTGTCGTGGCGATCGACTCGCGAGTTGAGACCCTTTTTGGCATCGTTCAAATGCATGCCGCGCAAATATTCAAATCCGATAATTCTCTCGAATGCTTCCCATGTGGATTCGTAGCCTTCGGCCGTCGATAAATCATATCCTCCGGCAAAGGCGTGGCAGGAGTCGATACACACACCCACCCGGCTTTTGTCCTCGACTTGGTCGATGATGGCTGCTAAATGTTCGAATTGGAATCCCACGTTGCTCCCTTGTCCGGCCGTGTTTTCGATGACGGCGGTAACCCCTTCGGTTTTTTCGAGGGCCAAATTTATCGATTGGGCAATGCGCGACAGACATTCGTCGAGCGAAATCTCTTTCAAGTGGCTGCCCGGGTGAAAGTTCAGCAACTTCAACCCCAACTGTTCGCACCGTTGCATCTCGTCGAGAAAGGCCGTCCGGCTTTTGACTAACCCTTCCTCTTGTGGGTGTCCCAAATTGATGAGGTAGCTGTCGTGTGGCAGGATATGTTCGGGGGCAAAACCGTATTTTGCGCAATTCTCTTTAAATTGCTGTATGTTTTTCTGCGACAAGGGAGGCGATTGCCACTGGCGCTGATTTTTAGTAAAGAGAGCAAAGGCCTTCGCTCCGATAGCATGTGCGTTTACAGGGGCGTTCTCTACACCCCCCGACGCGCTTACATGGGCTCCTATATATTTCATACCTGCTTGCGAATTTGTTTTACAAACACAAAGATAGCGAAAGGCGAAGGCAGGAAGTCAAGTTTACTTGAACTTTTTGCTGAGCCGCATCCTATGTTCGCAGTATGCAAAGATAGTGAAAGGCGAGTGCAAAGACAAATGAAAACAAGGTTTTCACATTTGGACTATGCCGAACTGTATCCGATCTCCTTCAAAGATAGCGGAAAAGGGACAAAGCCTCGAATTAATCCTGTTGGATAGCCTTGTTGAAACTGCGCATTTTAAATGCTAATATGATACGGAATATACCATATAGAATAAAGGATATGCCTATATAGAAAAGCATGAACAGGCCCCCGTATATGGGTGTTGTCAAGAAGAGGAAAGAGCATATCAAACTCAGAATACTGCAAGCCAATAACCAGCCCCAGCCGGTTAAAGGTATTCGGGAGAGTTCGCACGACTCACAGATACCGCTAATTGAATGGAACAGCATCCAGAAACCGAATATATATACGATGGTTGTGGTTATTAAAAATACAGGAAGCATATAAAGCCATATACCCAGCAAGAGCTCTATGATTCCGCGGGCCAAATCCCAACCCCAGTAGTTATTCCATTTTCGGTTCATTATGGCCGATATGATATTGAAGATACCGCCTATGATGAGAATGAGCACGAAAAACAATGAAAGTATGGACAAAGAGTCGATAGGGGTAGAAAAGCAGAAAATGCCGGCCATAATGCTTAAAATTCCTACCAGCAGGGAAATCCACCAATACTTGAATAATTTTTTGTTCAAATGAATTTCATGTAACATTTTTATTCTGTTTTAGGATTAATGATACAAAGATATTTGAGCCGGATAATATCCTTATTATCGTCGAGGCTTGAAAAATGTGCATTATTTCTTATTTTTGTAATGTGTATTTCCCTACGTATATGGAAGAGAAATTATTGAATCATAAAGAGCCGTTTGCATTCAAAGAGTTAATCGAGGTGCTTGGCAAAGACTTTCAGGGACAATCGTTTATATTCGATGGTTTTATGTTTGGTCTCTGCATGAGAGGAACGGTTAAGATGAGAATCAATTATAATGAGTATGAAGTGTCGGATAGGGATTTATTTATCATCTCTCCGAGATACATATCCCGTCGTTTCCCTATGCCATCTATTTCGTCGATAAAGGTGATGCATGGAGCTTTTTCGCTGGTTTGCTTGAATAGGTCGCGTACTTTGGCCACTCCCATTTCTACGAGCATTTGTACAAATTCATAGCCCGATATGGCAAAAAAAGGGACTTTGGCTTCTCCTGCAACAGCGCGGGCAATCAATGTTTTTCCTATGCCTTTAACAACAAAAGAATCAGGATACTCCATAAAAAGCCCATGTAGGGATTTCCTTTCTTTGGGGGGTGGTTTTGCTCTTTTTCCATACACTGTCGTTCTTTCGTGCGAAAGTCGTACTTTTTTGGAAGTAATTCATTATCGAATCGGCTGAAAAAATGTGCAATATTTCCCCTTGGCGCAGAGGAATTGAGCATCTGCACCTAAGAATAAAACCGGTTGGAGAAAGGCAAAAGAGATGCAGCTAAAAAGAGCCGTCGGGATAGGGACAAATTTCGCCTGAGGCTTTATAGGAAGGTCGTTGAGCGTCGGTCGATTTCAGATATTCGGTCAGTTCTTTGGCCAGTTCATTCATCACCTCGGGTTTTTCGAGGGCGAGGTCGTGTTGCTCTCCTATATCCTCTCGCACGTTATAGAGTCGTCGTTGTTGGTTTTCCCAATGATAGATGAGATGGTAGTCGCCTTTGAGAATTGAAGAGTAAGCTCCGTAGCCCTCTTCTTTATTTTGAGTTTCGCCCCACAGGTTGGGGAAATGCCATACAATGGTACGTTCGTGTCGGGCCGACGGTTTGTGCAGTACGTCGGTAAAACTTACCCCATCAACTGTTTGTATGGTCGAGTAATCTTTGACTCCGGCCATTTCGAGAATGGTGGGGAAGAAATCTTCGATCATTACCCGTTGGTCGCATTCGCTGCCGGGGACGGTTACTCCCGGCCAGTAAACCATCATCGGTTCACGCACACCGCCCATGAATGCCGAGCCTTTCCCGGCCCGAGCCGGAAAATTTTGGTCGCGGTTGGCATGGCCTTGGCGCACATTGTTCAGGGCTTGTCCGCCGTTGTCCGACATAAACAGGATAATCGTGTTGGCCGCAACTTCGGGTTGGCTCTCCAAAAAATCCAGCAGGTCGCCGAGGCTTTTGTCCATGCCTTCGACCAGTGCGGCATATCGGGCCTCGTTTTCGTTCAACGGGGCTTGCAGTTGGGCATCGTATCGATTCCGGTAAGTGTTGCTGAACCGCACATCGTCGTCGTAGGGCGAATGCACCGCATAGTGCGACATATACAAGTAGA
This sequence comes from uncultured Barnesiella sp., assembly GCA_944320995.1. Classification (GTDB taxonomy): domain Bacteria; phylum Bacteroidota; class Bacteroidia; order Bacteroidales; family Barnesiellaceae; genus Barnesiella. The sequence goes on from CALUJQ010000003.1 coordinate 128,265, forward strand.
ACGGTCGCTTTTCTTGTATGGGCCGTTTCATGGCCTCGATAGCCTCTTGGGTAAGCGCTTCGGTGAGGAATATCTCTTTCCCGAAATATTTTTCCAATCCTTTGACTTCAAAGGCCGAACCTTTGCCGAAATCTCGGGTCCCTAAATAACTACCCGGGGCACCATTGGCTCCGCCGGCGATGTTGATATCGAACCCCATGTTGGAAGGGTCTGCACCCGAGGTGTTTTTTGCTCCGAAATGAGCTTTCCCGCAGTGGATCGTATAATAGCCGTTTTGTTGCAGTATTTTGGGGAACGATGTGATGCAAGTCGAGTTTTTCAAATCGGTAGCCAAGGTGGTAGTGTCTGGCTGAATCCCATTGTAGTTCCATTCGGGCAACTGGATAATGTCGCTTTTGGCATCGGTTTTTTGGTCGTAATTCAATGTCCAGTTGGTTACGCGGTGGCGGGCTGCATTCATTCCCGACATCAAGCTGCAACGGCTTGGCGAGGAGATGGCGCAGGCATAGGCTTCGGTAAATTTTACGCCCATATTGGCGAGCCGTTCCATATTGGGAGTGTGGTATCGGCTGTTTAGATTTGTTCTTTGAGTATAGAAGGGGACCGATGTATCTTGCCACCCCATGTCATCTACCAAAAACATGATGATGTTGGGCTGCTGTTGGGCATGCATTAGATAACTGCCTGAAAGAGAAGCAAACAGAAAAACTCTTTTTAAAGAGAAATTTTGTATCATGTCATTTATGTGTTTTATGGTCATTTTTTCTTTGGCCTCTTTAAAATAAAATACAATAATAGCAAAATTATAATTGTAGGGGATTTTGTCTATTGATAAAATATGTTAATTCAGTAGAGGTTGTCATGATTAATGATTAAAAAAGTTGGGCTTGTGTACAGATTAAATTAAAGGAATAAGTAAAGTGTCAGTATAGGATAAAAAAAGTGTGGAACTGCAATATATAATATTCGGGGAGTCGGATACAGCCCGAAATGAAAAAAAGAGCTAAATATCTGCAAATATAACCGTTGATATACTGCATTTTATGTGGTATCAGATTCGGGAATGACTTTTTAATTTGTCTTAATCCGTTGCAAGATTCTTCGGGATATATGGGAACATTTACGGGAATTTATTATACCTTTGCCGCATAACCGAAAAAGCAACGCCGATGAAAGTCACCGTCTATCTGAAAAAGTCTTCCTCCGAGGCCTCGAACATCTGTTTCAGGGTCAGGGATAAGAATGTGGACATAAAGGTTGTTTCCCCACTTGAAGTGCAGGACAGGTATTGGGACACCGACACCCTCAGCTACAGGCGCACGGCAGCCGTGCCTGCCGCCAAGCAGAAACGGCTGCCGGAACAGATTGCCGCCATCATCGAGCGGGCGGAGAATACCTTCACGGGCAAGGCGGACAGCCGGTGGATGAGACAGGTCATCGAGGATGTGCTGTACCCTGCCCGCGCCTTCGAGCGCAACCACCCGAACCTGCTCGCCCGTGTCCACGAGTATCTGGAGAAGTTTGACGGTGCGGAAAGGACTAAGGAACACATCGTCCGCTTCGAGCGCAAGATGACCCGCTACCACGACTACCGCCGGGAGATACTGGGCGAGGCGGACTTCACCCTCTTCGTGGAGACCGTCACGCTGGAGCAGATGAACGCTTTCCGGGATTATGTGGTGAACGAACACCTGCTGCGGCAGGAATATCCCGACTTCTACGCTCCCCGCATGCTCATCAACCACAGACCGAGGCCGCTTTCCGGTACGACCGTCATCAACATCATGAACCTGTTCTGCACCTTCCTGCACTGGTGCAAGAAGATGAAGTATTCCGACAACGA